>NZ_CP086139.1 GCF_017565645.3 Bradyrhizobium barranii subsp. barranii | reverse complement strand
GCCGGGTCTCTCCTTGCTTCAGTGGAAGTAGTCGCGTCCGCGGATATTGCCGTGGCGCAGGGGCTGGTGCTCGAAAGATTCGTCGAAGAACCTGCGATCGAGGCCGTTCTGGAGGATCGATCTAATCGAGGCGACGGAGCGCGCCTTGATGAGGATGCCCCTCCGGCAGGCTGCGTCGAGGCGTTCGGCGCCGTAGCTTTTGACGAGCGCCAGAATGCCAAGGCAGTTCGAAAGCCTTGTTCTGGATGGGGCCGGGCGTCGATCACGGCCTGGAAAAACGCTGCTGTCGAAGGACCGATCCGCTCGCCGGCGGCGATCACCGCGGCGGGGGTCCATTTGCCGTAGCGGCGATGGGCGCTGGGCATGTGGTCGGCGATGGTGGTGTGTCCGCGTCGGTTGGGCGCGCGGGCATGGCTGGCGATCCGCTGGCCCTTGTGGAAGATCTCGACCGTCCGATCGTCGATACGGGCATCGACCAGCTCGCCAATCAGACGATACGGCGCGGAGTACCAATGGCCGTCGACCTCGACATGATAATCGGGAGCGAGGCGGCAGCGCTTCCAGCGTGCGAAGGCATAAGGCTGATCTGGCAGCGGGGTTAGCTTGGGTTTGTCGAGTTCGGCAAACAGTTCGGCGCGGCTTGAGCCGAAGCCACGCATTTGACGAGCATTGAGTTCGTCGACGAGTGTCTTGATGGCGGCGTTGAGCTCGGCCCGGGAAAAGAAGCGCTGATTGCGCAGCCGGGCCAGAATCCAGCGCTGGGCGATTTGCACCGCGACCTCGACCTTCGCCTTGTCTTTTGGGCGCCGCGGCCGTGCGGCGAGAATGGCCGTGCCGTAATGGCTCGCCATCTCGGCATAAGTGCGATTGAGGCCGGGATCGTAGCGGTCGGGGTTGCTGACGGCGGCTTTGAGGTTGTCGCAGACCACGAACGTCGGCGTTCCGCTCAAAAACGTGAACAAGTTGACGTGGGCCCGGATCCAGTCGGCCAAGCTCTCGCTGGGGCAGGCCTCGGCGTAGGTGTAGTTCGAAGCGCCCATCGCCGCGACGAACAGCTTCATCGGCTGCACTTCCCCGGTCAGCGGATCGACGATGTCGATGGTGTCGCCGGCGAAATCCACGAACACCTTCTCGCCGCCCAGATGAATCTGCCGCATCGAAGGTCGGACCCGCCCCTTCCAGGCCTCGTAGGTAGTGCAGAACAACGTGTACCCGAAACCGTCGGGATTAACGGCGCGATACTCCTCCCAGAGCAGGCGACGGGTTACGTTGCGCCGGCGGAGCTCTTTATCGATGTAGCTCCAGTCGGGCACCGGCCGCTGCGGGCTCTGAGACGCTGGTCGTGGGGCCGGGAAAAGCAAAAGCTCCAGGTCTTCATCGGTCATTCCCTCCGGAAGCGGCCAGCTCAACCCAGCAGAGCGGGCGCGGCTCAGGTAGCTGTGCACAACGCCGTTGCTGACGCCCACGCTCCGCGCGATGGCCCGCTCTGGCAGGCCTTGAAAATGTTTTAACCGAAGGACTTCCTTGATCCGGCGCATCGACAATCTCTGGGTAGGCATTGGACTTCCTCGTTAACCACGAGGTCATCCCTAAGCCGGTTGAGTTGTCGGCCGAAGCGCTGCAAGGCTCCGAAAGCCTTGCTCACGATCCCGCGAAACGCGCAGGCACGACCGGCCAGACGATGGTGCAGACTTTCGATGCCAGCGCTGAAGCGGGCGAAGCATTCGGACGGCTGGAGCGCGCCAAGCGCAGGCGCGGATACACCTCTGCTGAGGAGAGAGTCTGAGGTTTCGTCAATTTCCCGGGGATTACGGATCCACTTACGATGCCTGGAACGTGAAGTGACAGAAACCGTTGAGCCTGACGGGACGATTTGAAACGCTTCATGATCCGCCGCGTTGCCGCGTCGGCTGATGAGAATTCTCAGCCCGATTGTTGAGAGCTCTGTGCTGGCGATGTTCGACGAAAAAGCCCATCTTCGCCCTCGCAGCGCCGTGCGAACGCTTGTCCGTGATCATCACGCGCGGCGGCGTGCCGGCGGATTTCAAGAGCTTCTTCATGAGCCGCTGGGAAACCGGAAATACAACCAAACGGCATAGCTGATCACTTCCGGTGGGAAGCGATGGCGGCGATAAAGAGGGTCCCGGGCGGTCGGCATGCCGGTCGTCTACCCCTCGGCCGCTCCAATTCGTTAACTTGACGGTACCCGCTGCTCGTCGACAGCGATGGCACGATCATCGCGGGCGAAGGCCGATACCTGGCCGCGCGAAAGCTCGGTCTCCTCGAGGCGCCGGTCATCGAGCTGACCGGTCTTTCCGAAGCGCAGTGTCGCGCGCTCGCCCTTGCCGACAACCGCATCGCGCTGCCGGTGGTCCGGCGGCTCGTCGGATACGGGCGCTTCGACGGGGGCGAGACGGCCCGCGTGATGGCACGTCTCTACGCCGCGGCGCGCCTGCTGGTGAACTTCTTCCAGCCGTCATTCAAGCTCAAAGCGAAGCGCCGCGAGGTCCGCCCACGGCGACATCAACCCCTGAGTCGCGCTTGCAGTGCCTGCCGATTGGCAACGACGTTGCTGAGGTTCAGCTGGTCTGGCTCCCGTCCTTGCGCCAATTGCCTAACCAGCTCCCGCGTGCCGTCCACGACAAAGACGCCGCAATCATAAGTGTTCTGCTGCTGGGCCATGCCGGCGGGCTGCAGGGCGATGTTCAGCCTTTCTGCGAGTTGTCTTGCATGCGTCTCGTTGTATCTCCCGTAGGAATCGTAGTGATAGGCGACAGGCCATTGCCGGTTGCTGCGATCAACGAACAGCAGCGACCAATGCCTGCCGCGGTCCGTAGCACTGGCATCGTTCACTGGCAGCAACAGGAAGTCGGCTGTATCGTTATCACGCCGATCATGGACGATGCGATGGAATACGCGTAGCACGTCGCTCTCCGCGCCCAGGCGCAGCCGCAGCGCTTCGAGGGGATCTACGAACCGCGTCCGGGCGGCGAGATCCGAATCGCTCCTCTGCAAATCCAGCTCCTGAAGCTGGTAATCCCTGAGGATATGCTCGTCGCCCAGCCATTCCGTGTCCTCGAGCACCAGCCCGCGGTTGTGGGACAAGGCTATCGGATTCAACGCCCCGATCTGAGCATCGGAGGAGGTGATCGGAAACCGCCGCACGATATCGTCGCGCAATGGGGACGGTGCGGGCGCGGTCAGATCAACCAATGGAAGACCGTCGTAGGTGTCTGAACGAGCCCTGGCAGAAGGCGCTGGCGCAAAGTGAGCACTGTCATCCAACTCGGCCGCATCCGGATCAAGCAGTGCCCCAAACCCACGATAGAGATCCTGAGCCCCGGCAGTTGATGGTGATGCCGGTTCTTGCATCTGCCGCGCAAGCTCCTCGCTCAACCACGCCAAAGCGTCATCGTCCGAGTGGGCGGACACCGGAGAAAGCCCCTGCGGCGAGCCGAGCTGTCGAGCGCCCTGGTGATGCCCCGGTACCGGCCCGGCAGACGGCGGCGGAAAGCCAGGCGCCCGGCTCCAAGCATTGTCGCGCAACTCAAATGATGCGGGCGAATTCGGATTAAACGATACCTCAAGACCGCCGTAGGTGTCTGAGCGAGCCCTGGCAGAAGGCGCTGGCGCAAAGTGAGCACTGTCATCCAACTCGGCCGCATCCGGATCAAGCAGTGCCTCAAACTCACGATAGAGATCCTGAGCCCTGGCAGTTGATGGTGATGCCGGTTCTTGCATCTGCCGCGCAAGCTCCTCGCTCAACCACGCCAAAGCGTCATCGTCCGAGTGGGCGGACACCGGAGAAAGCCCCTGCGGCGAGCCGAGCTGTCGAGCGCCCTGGTGATGCCCCGGTACCGGCCCGGCAAACGGCGGCGGAAAGCCAGGCGCCCGGCTCCAAGCATTGTCGCGCAACTCAAATGATGCGGGCGAATTCGGATTAAACGACACCTCAATACCGCCGTAGGTGTTTGAGCGAGCCCTGGCAGAGTGCGTTGGCGCTGCTTCCACGGTCGGCCAGGCAGGTTCCTGCCCAGCTTGGACTATGTCCTGCGCCTGCTCAGGAGGAACCTCGGGCCACGATGGGCCGTCTTCCACCATTAAGCGCAGATCCTGATCGTAACCTTCCGGGAGGACCAATGGCCGACTGACAGCTCGCTGCCACGCGCTGTGCTGCGCAGCGGCGTCCCCGACGTACGTCGCGACCGCATGCGGCGCCGTGACATCTTCGTAGCCGCTTCGCAGCAGCATCGGCTGCGTCTCCCATGACGACGTACCCTGTTGATGGGTAGGCGCCGGTGTCGGCTGGCCGCCTGAATTGGCGATCTCGCTCAGCTGCCGCTCGCCGGCAACGCCTTGCGGATTGTTTAGGGTCCTCTGCCTCTTCGCTGGCCTCAACTCAGCTGTGTCATGCTCATCGTTGATGAGGACCTCCTCGCTTGGCAGGCGGTTGCTCCTGGCAAGCGCAGCCATCGGCTCGTCCGGGGACTGCTGGCGGTCGGGCTCTCCGGGATCCGGTGCCTGGTCATGGCGCGCGGCTGGCTCGAGAGATGACGACGAGCGGGGTTCGTCCATCAGCCCCAAAAGCAAATCCTGATCGCGGCCTTCCGCGGGAAGCTCCTCTGGCCGACGGCCAGTTTCCTGCGACGCGCTGTGCTGCGCAGCGGCGGCGTCGACGCGCCTCGGCTCCATCAGTACCGTGTCTTCGGGATTGATAAAGGCCACGTTCTGGGGGTGAGGATTCAGCTTAGCGCGTCGTGAGATCGGCACTTCGCCCGTCGACCGCAAGGTCCGGAGATAGTCGATTGCCTGAACGAGTCTCTTTGGATTACCCTCTCCGGTGAACTCGAGCACCTCACCGCCATCGGTCAGCGACTTATTGTCGAGCCGATCACGAATGCTCGGTTTTTCTTTTGCGAAAAGCCAACGGCTAAAGCTACGAAGAGAACCTCCGTGCTGCTCGGCAGCGGATTTGCTGAACCCGCCCTTGATGAGGGCCCTCTCAAGCCCCGAAATAAGGGGAGCATCCACGGAATAAAGAGGCTGCTTCCTCTTCCCTATCACAATCCAAGTTGACTGAGCCGACTGCGGCGCCGAGGACGACGGGCCGGGTTCATCCATCAGCCCCAAAAGCAAATCCTGATCATGGCCTTCCGCAGGAAGCAATTCCTCTGGCCAACTGCCACCCTTCTGCGACGCAATGTGCTGCGCAGCGGCGTCGCCGACCCGCCTCGACTCCCTCAGGGCCGCCTCTTCGGGATCAATATGGCGCTCGTGCTCCATCGCCTCAGCGCCGGCCTGCGATTTTCGGAGACGAGCCAGTGCGGCACCAATCCTGGAATCAGCACCGGCGACCTTCCTATAGCTCTCGACATCTCCATCAAACGACGTGCCGAGCCCAGCAGCAATGCCCGGCCTGTTGTTGTCACGCAGGTAGTCGCTGAAATTGCGAAGAGCAGTTGCATCCCTCTTGCCGGCATCTGTCGCTACTTCGTTTTTGTACTCTTTGATGAGTGCCGCGTCCTGGGGATAAGGATGCAACTCAGTGCGGCCTGCGATCGGCACGATTCCGCCCGTCGACCGCGAGGTCCTGAGATGGTCTATTGCCCTATGGAGTGTCGCGGGACGCTTTTCGAACAACTCGCGCGCATCAGCGGTCAGTGACTTTTCGTCGTCGAGCCGAGCAGCAATGGGATCTTTGTTATTTGCGTAGAGCCTCTGGCCAAAGCTGAGAAGAGTACGTACATGGTCCTTGGCGGTGCCTTCGGCGGCCCCGCCCTTGATGAGGGCCTTCTCAAGCCCCGAAATAAGGGCAGCATCCTCGGGATAAAGAGGCCGTCTCCTCCTCCCTCTCAAAATCCCAGTTGACTGAGTCGGCTGCGGCGCCGAGGACGACGCGCCGGGTTCGTCCATCGGCCCCAAAAGCAAATTCTGATCATGGCCTTCCGCAGGAAGCAATTCCTCTGGCCAACTGCCAGCTTTCTGCGACGAACTGTGCTGCGCAGCGGCGTCGCCGACCTGCCTCGACTCCTTCAGGGCCGCGTCTTCGGGATCAATATTGCGCTCGAGATCCATCGCCTTAGCGCCGGCCGACGATTTTCGGAGACGATCCAGCGCGACACCGATTTTCGAACGAAAAGCGGAGACTTTCTTATAGCTCTTAACATCTTCATTTAACAACTCGCCGCGAAGCCGACCAACAATACCCTTCTTGTTGTTGTCACGCAGGTAGTCGCTGAAATTGCGAAGAGCGGTTGCATCCCTCTTGCCCATCTCTGACGCTACTTCGTTTTGGTACTCTTTGATGAGTTCCGCGTCCTGCTGATAAGGATTTACCTCAACGTGGCGTGTGATCGGCACGACTTCGCCGGTCGACTGCGAATTTCGGAGATGACCTATTGCTGTAAGAAGTTTCCAGGGCTCACCCTCTCCGCTGAACTCGCGCGCATCTTGAGACAGCGATTTTTTGTCGTCGAGCCGAGCAGAGATGCCCTTTTTGTTATTTGCGGAGAGCCAATGGCCAAAGCCGCGAAGAACACGTAAATAGTTATTGGTGGTGCCTTTGGCGGCCCCGCCCTTCGTAAGGGCCTTCTCAAGCCCCGAGATAAGGCGAGCATCCTCGGAGTAAAGGATCTGATTGCACTGCCTCCCTATCAAAACCTCCGTTGATTGAGCCGGCTGCAGCGCAGCGGCGGCCGGCATTGCTCCACCACCCACACCTGACCTGCTGATCTCTCTCAATTGCCGCTCAAAGGTCGCCGCGGCTGCAGACGGAGCCGCGGGTGAGCTCTCTTGCGGACCCGTGCTGCCCGATTGTTCATGCACCGACTTGGTCGAGGGGAAATCCATCCGTCCTCCTCAAATATGAACCTGGGCTATCGATCTGACATGCCGGCAATCAGCAACAAACCGCCCTTTACAGCGCCGGCAGGCACGCACCGTGAGCATCGGCAGCGGATGTTCTTCCAAGGGGATCAGCCCTGTATGTTTGTTAAACTTAAATGGGGAAGCTGTCGAGAACCTGATGACGACAATTGCCGCGCCAAGACAGCATGGCGCATGTGCCTGCGCGCTTCGCCGTCAACAGCCGATAGACCGAAGATTCAGAGACAAAATACTGCTCCTCATCGGTGAGGCGTACGGCCAGCTTTCGCGGCGAGGACTATCTCCAGCCAACATCTTTGTGAATCGACGCTGAACATTGACCCATCAAGCACTTGGGACGCCGATCGGCGTCCGGACCCCATATGGACCCCGCCCGATTGCAACGACCGACTTGATCAGGATCGACGGCCACAACTACTGACGTATATCCGGCTTCTTGATGCGGCTGGACAACGTCTCCGCCGCGAGCCTCGATGGTTTTCGCATGCTTCTGTGAATCGGCGCGGGGGTCCGACGCCGATCGGCGCCGGGGTCACTTTTCCGGCACTTGAAGAATCAAGACGTTAGCCCACGAGATGGACTGATTGAGGGGTCAAATTTCGATCCGCATTCACACACGCACTCGCATTCAAGGCCAAGGTGGCGTTAGCGGCGATCAAGGATCAAGGGCGAGATGACGCTGGCCGAGCTGGCTGAGCATTTCGACGTGCATCCGAACCAGATCACGCAGTGGAAGTCCCAGCTTCAGGAAGCGGCGGCCGAGGTCTTTGGTCCTCGCGGTGGCAACAGAACGAGCGAGCCCGCGGTGGACGTGAAAACGCTGCACGCCAAGATCGGGGAGCTGACGCTTGAGAACGATTCCTAAGAAACGGCAGCATCTACTTTCGGCTCCAAGGGCAGGAGAACAAAGCCGAATGCCTTGGCACGCCGCTACAAATTGTTGACCACTCGCGTCCGGTAGCGCGTCTCGTAGGACGAGGCCCCGGGATCGACATAGTCCATTCCGTATCGCACAGCATTGTAGAACAGAACTGCGATCTTCCGGGCCGTGGCGGTCACGGCCTTGGTCTTGCCAAAGCACTACTGCCGCTTCACAGCATAATGGCTGATCAGCCGTCGCAGTTTTCAGTTTCCGCCGCTGCGGTTGAACCAATACCTCGCTCAGGCAGTTGCTTGATCCTTCGATCTGGATGAAGGACCGCGTGGTCAAGCAGCAGACGCCGCTTCACAGACTGAGGCCGCGTTTGTTGAGCACCGTGTCCCTCAGAGCACCCTTGATCTCGCGAGCGATGTCCTTGCTGACCTGGGGTCCGAACTCCCGCTCGGCATCCGCAACGACATCGGCCTCAGCGCCGATCAGTCCCGCTTCAACGAGCTTTTGCTTCAGTCGGCCCGGGAACTCCTCCTCCAAGGCATCGGCGAGCTTTTCCTCCATCGTGGCATGGTGTTCCGGTTCAATGCGGAGCACCACATCGTCCCAAGGTTTCCAGTCCGTCGCCAAATAGTCGGCGAACCCCGTCGCCTCCTTGCTCCGCACAGACGTCTCAGCCCTGTCAATGTCTTCCTCGGTGAGGTGAGAGTCGTAGAAGTAGTTCATGTCCGGGGCGATGTGCTGCAGCCCCAGCCGCTCGCGCAGCGTGGCCTGATAGGCAAGGTAGACCTCGATTTCGTCGACGTTGTTGATGGTGCCGCCTGTGCGGAGCGATTGGACCTTCTCGCGCGCGATCCCCCCCAGTGCCTCCAAGCGGAACATGACACGGCCTAGATCAACGAGGGCCGCTACCCCCTCGTTATTGTCATAGAGCCCGTTCTCGACGTTGGCGATCAGGCGCGCGGTTTGCATGCCGTTCCAGGTCAAAGTTCTGCGATCCGCGCAGCTCTCGTTGGCGTCAAGAGCAAGCTGGAAGTACTGCGCGCGCAATTGCGGGTTGGCCGCTGCCTGCCGCAGATCATTGGCCACCCCCTGCTGGAATCCTTCGTTCCCAGAGTTCACGGTATTCCGCAGCCCGTTGAGGAAGTCTGCGTATTGCTGGGCACCGGGCTCTTCTGCAAAGCTCTGCCACTTGGCCACCACCTCGGGATCGCCCTCCTTCGGATCCCCGTTGAGCCAGTCCGCTACTGCCTCGGGAAGAGACTCCGCAGCTACTGTCTCGAGAGGAAACGGCGCAACGGCGGCGTCCTCCCACTGATCTTCGTGCGTCTCAGACAAATCAAAGACGACCCTCGGGCCGGCATACCCATCGGTACTTTGGATTGTGTCCAGGTTCATCAGCATCTCCTGGGGCAGCGGATTGCCAGACACAACCACCTCCGCAGCAGCCCCCAACTGCGTTAGCAAGCCCGTGGGTAGGCTGGTTAGCTGGTTATCGTTAAGGTAAAGTCTTCCGAGACTGGTCGGGAGAGTCTCGGGCAGGCTCGTCAATTGGTTTACACCAACGTCAAGGCTTCCGAGACTGGCCGGGAGAGTCTCGGGCAGGCTCGTCAATTGGTTTACACTAACGTCAAGGCTTTCGAGCCTGGCCGGGAGGGCCTCGGGCAGGCTCGTCAATTGGTTGTTGCCGACGTTGAGGCCCTCGAGCGCGGCCGGGAGGGTCTCAGGCAGGCTGGTGAGCCGATTGCTCCACACGTCCAGCAAGGCGAGCTCGGCCGGAAGCGCGGGCAAGCTGACCAACTGATTCCCATTAACATTGAGCGAATTGAGCGCGTCAGGGAGAGTCTCGGGCAGACTGGTCAGCCGGTTGAAGGACGCGTCGAGCGAGTGGAGCCCGGCTGGAAGTGGAGGCAGGCTGGTGAGACGCAGCATTGCAAGATTCAGCTCGCCCTGATTCCAAGCATTCACTCGCCTTACAGCCTCTTGTCGATCCTCGAGCGGGTTCTGCCCCTCTTCGGCAGCCCACTCCTCCAGCATCTGGTCGTGCCCCCCCTCCGCAGGAGCAGAATCCCCGAGATTTGCCGGATCGTCAGCGGCGAGCACCGCGTGGGTCAAGACTCCAACCCACTGCGCCTCCTCACCTTCCCGGTCCTCGCGGCCGGAAGATTCGGTGCTGCCATTACCGCGCTGAGCCTGCCCTGCATCAAAGGGATCCATTTCCTGCTCCTTGTCGGACTGAGCAAATTATGGCGACCTCTCGGCCCACATCGAACGTTGCAGCATCTAAGACATTCAGCTTACGTCGAGCTGACGAGCGTTGAACCATGTTGAGGAAGCGATCTGCGCAATTTGTGAAGGAGTTCGGCTTCGATTCGGTGCAGCCTTTCGGCTTGAGCCAGATGAGGTCCGAGAGTACCGTCAAGTTAACGAATTGGAGCGGCGGAGGGGGTAGACGAGCGGCATGCGGACTGCCAAGGACCCTCTGTTACCGCCGCCATCGCTTCCCGCCGGAAGTGATCAGCTATGCCGTTTGGTTGTATTTCCGGTTTCCCTTAAGCTTGCGCATGGTCGAGGAAATGCTGGCGGCGCGTGGCATTGGCGTGACCTATGAAACCGTGCGCCAGTGGGGACGGAAATTCGGCAAGCCGTTCTCCGATCGGATCCGCCAGCGCGCTCCCGCCCGCGGTGACAAATGGCATCTGGACGAGGTCGTTATCTCGATCGCGGGCGAACAACATTGGCTCTGGCGCGCTGTCGACCAGAATGGCTTCGTTCTCGACGTCTTGATCCAGCGCCGAAGAGACTCGCGCGCTGCGCAGCTTCTCATGAAGAAGCTCTTGAAATGCGCCGGCACGCCGCCGCGCGTTATGATCACGGATAAGCTGCGTTCGTACGGCGCTGCGAGGGCGAAGATGGGCTTACACGTCGAACATCGCCAGCACAAAGCTCTCAACAATCGGGCCGAGAATTCTCATCAGCCGACGCGGCGACGCGAGCGGATCATGACGCGATCGTCCCATCAGGCTCAACGCTTTCTGTCCGTTCACGATCAGGTCGCGAACCTTTTCCACATCCCCTATGCCGGAGCCGCCACCGCCGACTTCCGTCGTGCTTCGCGCGAGCGAGCCTTTGCGACTTGGCGCGAGATCTCCATGACAAGCGCTATCGCCGATTCTCGACCTCTGAGAATCGCCTCCTTCGGCTCGGCGGTCGATTAAGTTGACGATGCCCTGCGTCGAGCCGGCGGCGGGCGCCGATCTCGGTCTGCTGGGCGATTGCCTGCTCACGCGTCAGGCGGGCCATCTCGACCGTCGAGACGCTGCCCGATTTGATCAGGGACGAGGCCCGCTCCACAGCGGCCGCCGCCTCTTCCCGTCGCGCGGCCGCGGCCTCGATCGCCGACTGGATTTCGGCGATGCGCGCCTCGAGCTGAAGGATGCGGCCATCGCGGAACTGGCCCGCCTGGCGGGCGAGGTCCTGTTGCGCGGTCTCGGCGGCTGCCAGCTTAGCGGCAAGGCTCGGGCGCTCGTTCTCCTGCCGCGACATCTGCCGCCGAAGATCGTCGAGCCGCACGCGATCGCCACGCGCGTTGACGACATGAAGGATCGCGTCGCCCTCATGGACCACGCTGAGTTGCGTCGAGCCTTGCGGCGGCCTCGCGCTCACGGTGCCGTCGATCGGCGAGCGCAACGTCACGATCCTGGCATTGACCACGGCCTCGACGCTCGAAGTCTGCAGCACGGCCTTCAGCGGCAACCATCCGAAGACGGCCACGATCGCAAGGCCAATGCCGACCTTGAGCAGGCGGCGAACCCACCGGCCCGAGCCTGCAGGTGCTTCGGGATGGGGAGCACTATCGCTGACGGGCTCGCTCACCGGCTCGTCGTGCGCCGGCTGCAACCGATCCTGCAAATCGCGCTGCAATCCGCATGCGCCCGCGTCCTTATCCTTGGTGACGGAAACTTTGTCTTCAGGAGAGGGCTTCTGCTGCTGTGCCTGATTCATTGACCGGCCCCTGAATTGTCAGTGCGGGCGGGGTTCAGAAACCGTAATCCTGAACGGCCAATGTGCTTTTGGGGTGCCCCTTCGACATGGGAGCACCGTCCCACCGAACGGGGCCGTTATACGCTGGCCCATTGATGGCCACTGATACTATCTCGCTTGGATTTCTGAGGCCCAACCCTATGGTTGCACACAACCTAGACGGTTGCAACAGTCATTTTCTACTCGGAATGCGACGAAACCGCGCGCGCTCGTAAAGCGGTTGCAAGGCTCGACGCTGACGGAAGACACGATGAATCGGCGTGGGATCCGGACGCCGATCGGCGTCCCAAGTGCTTGATTGACTTCGCGCGTGCGGGGGTCAATTCAGCGTCGATTCACAAACAGGCAGAGCGTTTGTCGTCTCCCTCACACCTGTGAGCGTGCCGCGCACGATACCACTTGCAGCGGCCGTTCTCGATTATCAGAAGCACCGAGTGAAGAAGCTCAAGAAGCCGGGCCGGAGGTAGCATAGAAATGGCGCACGCGATTATCCGTGGAAAGAATGGTCGCCCGGGGATGTCCCGATCGGTGTTGAACTACGTCGGGCCGACGTTGCCGGAATGAATTTTACGCGGCCCTCGAGCCGTGGGCAACGGGCTTGATCGTCATGCGATCGTGATGAGCGTGAAGGGCCGCACGCAGAACCGACAATTGCTTATGCGCCTTCAATCGTCGGAAGCCCTTGTTGGCCTCGATCATGCCGGCCGCGACCCATCGCAACGCCATACCGGCATCCCGCCAGCGTTTGACGTTGCGCGTGACGCGGCGAATGGTGCCCATCATGTTCTCGGCGATGTTGGTGCAGGCGAGCGATCGACGAAGCTCCTTCGGCAGCGTCAACCGGACGACAGTCAGGATTTCGTCGAGGCCTTCGAGGATGCTGGCCGCTACGCCGGGCCATTGCTGGTCGAGTCGACCCGCGAGATTGCGGATCAATTTTTCAGCCTTGTCGGCGTCATCGAGCTCCCAGGCCTGGCGCAGCACCCGACGGGTGGCCGCTCACGCTGGTGGCGATCGCCTACGCCTTCATCCTGCACCTGGCGGCGAAAACATCGCCTATGGCGGGCTGGCACTGGCCTGGAGCCTGTACAATTGCGTCGTGCTCGCGATCGTGCGCTTCATCTGCATCGAGCAGCCGCGGCGCCGCAAGGCCGAGCGTTTCGAACGCGACGAGCCGATCCTGGTTCACGAAGGCGCCGAGCCGCGGCTGGTGCGGATGGCCGACATCTCGATTTCGGGCGCGCGCTTCATCGATCCCGCCCCGCCGGCAATCGGCGCCTCGATCAAGTGCAATGTCTATGGCCAGAACGTGAGCGCGACCGTTGTCCGCCGCACCCGCGACGGCTTCGGCGTCCGTTTCGAGGACGCGGTTGCGACGCGGATCAATGTCGTCCGCGCATTCTATGCCGGCGAATATGTCCGCGCCTTCCGCAGCGTGCGCGCGGCGCCGGTCGGCAAGGCGTTGCTGATGCGGCTGTTCGGCTAGAGCGGTATGAATGAGGTGGGCCTGGAGCAGTCCCATCCGTCGTCATTCGCAATTGCGCAGCTTAGTGCCGGTCGTGCTGACAGTACTCGCCTTGCTCGTGTGACCGCCCGAAACCACGGTGGGCGCGATGACGGTCCAAGAGTTGGTGACCATACTGCAAGCGCTTCCCGACCAAAACGCCCCTTCGAAAGCACCTTCGCTACCGTGCGCCACCGCACCATCCGATCCAAGGGTTGCCTGTCGAACAGGACTGCGCTTGCGATGGTCTTCAAACTGATCGATTATTCCCGCTGAAAGCCGCCGCTGCTCCCTAGCTCCCCGACGAATCGTCGATGCTTCTCCAACCATTCAGGTGAACGAGCTGCGATAGCTTGAACGCACACTTGAACGCATTCATCACAAATAGCAGCTGCTCCGTCAGGAGCGGTGACGATCACAAGAACATGCTGCGCCTCCATTCTACAGAAAGAACAGATTACGTCCGAGGTCATAGTCGCTTCTCATTCCTGTGATGGGGACACAGAATAGTACTACCTGCAGGACCGAGTCGCGAGCTATCGCCGAATTTTGGTGACCGCCGGGGCCGGTCAGGCGGCGGCGGTTGTGGGCTGACGGTCGGTCGGCTTGGCGATGACCTCGATCCCGTCTTGAATGTCATGAGGGAGTCTCAATATAGACTATATCTACTCCCGATCTGTCAAGACACTCCGCCTTACACACGGCTTCTCTTGCTCAACCTTGAACCGGAAAATACTTCCGGCTAAACCCCGTTCGATGACATCTAATCGTGTAGGCACAGATCTCACTCCGTTGAGAGCGACAGTATATCCCTGTTCTGTAACAGTACGGCCGACCATTTTTGGTAGGTCCATCGGGCGCGTTTGCGTCATCACCGGGGTTATTGAGCGTCAGACCGACTTTCTAAAACAGAATTGTCAATCCTTTCCGGCGTGCAACACCAAGAACTGGTTATGGCCATCGAGACGGCGCCAGCTTTTCTGCGCGCCCTTGGCTGAGACTTTCTTGTTCGAAGCCGCTCTCCGTTTCAGTCAGCTTCCGGAGCGTGAAAAGCGGGCCCGGATAGTTCTGTTGGCAGCGGATGGGGAGGGTCGTCCTGCCCCGACAGACGCGACAGCACCCCCGCCCAGCCCGCCAGCACCGTCAGGAACAACGTCGTGCCATGCTGCCGGCTCAGCCGCTTCAAGTCCCGCATCGATGACAACAGGAACACTGGCCCCGGCAAACGACTGCTGGGCCGGCCGCGCACGGTCCGTCGGCAAGACAAGACGGGCCGTGCCTGACAGGGCGTTGCGCCAATACTTCGCCTGCTTCTGCAGCCGTTCCCCGACAGCCACTGCCGTTGCCAGGCGGCATAATCCGGATACTGGATCGCCAACGGCGGCAAAGGATCGTCCTGTCCAGCCTCGAACGCCCGGTAAAGCCGACTGAGTTCATGCACCAGCACGCCCATCGACCGCCGTCCGAGACGATGTGATGCTGGGTCAGCAGGAAGACGCGTTCCTCATCCGACATCCGCACTAGTCAATCATCCTTCGGAAAAATGCCGAACGGGGCCCGCAATCAACCTGTAGGTCGGTACCCAAGCGGTATTCCACGATTCCATGGTCGCACCGCAAACTGAGCACTCGAAGCAGGCGATCTGCCGACGGGGGCCATCGCCTCGGTTCGGCTATAGTCTGTGCCTTTATTTTAGCTCGGCGGCCCAGTCACCCGATTGTCGAGGCGAACGAAGCCGCACACGAGACTCACTTTTACAATCGCTGACGGGGTCGAATCAAAAACCCCGCCCCGATGACTCGGTGACGGGGCGGACCACAAGCTCTGCCAGTACATCCGTGGCTAGAGCGATAGGTCTGTCGTGCTCTTAATTAAGCCGCACGAAGATTTTCGGCAGCGGACTTGCCCGAACGACGGTCTGCGACGATGTCATATGACAGCGCCTGACCTTCGCTCAGAGTACCCATACCGGCGCGTTCGACCGCGCTGATATGAACAAAAACGTCATTGCTACCGCTTGTCGGCTGGATAAAGCCGAAGCCCTTTTGGGTGTTAAACCACTTCACTGTACCTGTGTTCATCAGGTCTTCCTTTCGCATGCGCGCAGGACCTGGCGCGCAGAGTTGCGGCCAGTGTTCCGGTTAGTCGATGTTGGAGAATGTCTGAAACGTGCGCGCCGTCAGGATCTGAGGCGAAAGCGGAACAGTTGTTCGGCCAGTATCGATGCTTGAGACAATACACCAGCAGTTGAGAGACTTCAAGAAGAAAGCTAATGGTGCTACCCATCATGGTTGGTGTATTCGTTGACCGTACTACCCGGCGAGTGGATAACGCAAACCTAAGCGGTCCAGTATTGTGCCGCAGACCACATCTCAATCTCGCGAGTGGAGAGTCGTTCTTGTCAGACGCCCCCAGCGCGATCACGAACGGACTCTGAGCGTCGCCTGACATGTTCTTTTCGTCATGCCGCGCTGTGCATCAATCAGCTATCTGCGGTGGCCAAGTCCTACCCCCGGGTGCAAACCAGTGCGCCGCTATCTAGCCCGCCTTATTCGTCAGAGGGCGCCCGAGAGGCTGGCGAGCGTGGTGTAAAGCGCTGATGCGGCGTAGGATTCGGTTGCGAAGGCCCCAGGGCGGGACCGTCGCTCCGTGGGCTGGAGCGGCGATCCCTCATCGCGCGATATGCATGGTCGGGATGGGGGTGTTCGGCCAATCCGCACGATTGGGTACATCGTAAAACAGAGCGGCAAGGCAGATCGCGTGCGCAAAAGTAGTAGCGCGCCGCAGCAACAGCGAATCCTCGTGGATGAAATTTGGAGAAGTCGTAACGTCATGGACGGAGGTTCGCCGCTGACAGTCTCCTAAGCCGGCTTAGCCCCAGCTCCGCCCCCCAAAAGCGAGAGCTGGGGCGCGCGCCCGGCGATTTTCCGCTCGTCTCCCGGCAATCTCAGCGTTGGCTTGAACCCGATCTCTTGCATCGGAAGCAGTCCCGACAAGCTAGCTGTCGTGGGATTGCGGCTCGCTCCCGGACGAGATGCGGCTGTCCGATCTCGAGCCGCGCTTCATCTGCACGGCTTGCGGCAAGCGAGACTCGATCATCCGTTCGGCAGACGTGTCGCCAAAGATGGGTACTGGCGGCTAGCGCCGATCACTATAGCGATAGCCAACTCCAGCGCGTGCACCATTCGAGCGCCTCGCGACCCCATTCAAGATGCGGCAGGCACTACCACTCTGCTTTTTGTTGGGCCGCCAGGCCGAAGAAGCCGTCATTGGAAGGATCCTTCGTCGGCGGAGTCGTTCTGAGCAGTTTTGAACCGGCTGCACGCCGACCATTTCACGCTGCCGCACACCGTGCGATCTTCACGGCGGTAGATGCGTGCTCCTCAACGGGCCGCGCCTCAGCCTCTCGCTCGAGCGCCAATCGTCAGCTCAAAGATGATGTCGATTGCACGATCCATCTTGAGGCAGCCCCACAGAGCAATGAAAAATATCCCTGCGGGGCTCTTGGGAAGTCTCATTGTTCTAGGCCGCGCTCTGCGAGCAGCAGGTCCATGACCGCGCGATTGATCTCGCCAGCGATTTGGTTTCGGACTTGGGCTCCGAGCACCCGCTCGGCATCCAGGTCGCCTAACAAACTATCCTCGGCCAGTAACTGATTCAAGCGGGTTTGAAACTCCTCGCCCATGGCTTCGACGAGTCGATCTTGCATCGCTGCATGTTCGCGCGGAGCGATGCGCCTCAGCACCGTCTCCCAGGGTTGCCAGCGGGTTGCCATATATGACACTGGCAAGCCCTGAAATGGACCCCGGATTTTGGACCGGCGGCTTAGGTGGTGCGGATGCCGTTCCGTTTTGATAAACGGAGCGGGACCATGAAGAAGACGAGACGAAAAATCGATGCAGCGCTGAAGGCAAAGATCGCCTTGGAGGCGCTGCGAGAACAATCAACGGTGACGGATCTGGCGCAGCGCTACCAGGTGCATGTGAACCAGATTTATGCGTGGAAGAAGCAGCTTCAGGATCAAGCGGTTCGGGCGTTCGACGCGGGCGCTGGTCGGGATGGCGAGGCGGCCCACGAACTGGAGGTCGAGAAGCTCCACGCCAAGATCGTTTCCACACGCCTGCGGCGAATTAGCCACGCAGCCTACGTGCGGTTTCTCCGCCGCTCGGCACCTCTTCCAAGACCCGCCGTCCCCAGATCATGCGTGTCCATGTCCCCTCTCCACCTGGCACGACGATCTTCTCTAGTGTGGCTGGCGCATCGGCAATGGCGACCGGCCAACCATTCAGAGCGGCGAGCCAATTATGGTTGAACACCGTCTCTTGATATCGAAAACCCTCATCGGGCAAGATGACAACCGTCATCGCTCCGGCACGGTGGCGTGCATACCATTGCGCCACCAAGGTGCGGATTTCACGGATCGTGAGCATCGATTTCGCGCGATCGTGAGCACTGAATTCAGACGATCGTGAGCAGCCCGCTACGGCCGATGGGAGATAGAGTCAGTGTTCTGGTTGGCCGTCAAGGGTGATGGTTTTGGCGCTGCGTTTTCGCATGCTTTCTCCGGTGAGCTGGAGGCGGTGGGCGTTGTGGACGAGGCGATCGAGAATGGCGTCGGCGACCGTGGGGTCCCCAATGGCTCCATGCCAGGTGTCCACGGGGAGCTGACTTGTGACGATGGTGGATGCGCGGCCATGGCGGTCCTCGAGGATTTCGAGCAGATCGCGGCGTTCCGCGGCGGTGAGCACCGATAGTCCCCAATCATCCAAAATCAGAAGCTGAGCGCGGCCGAGGCTTTTGAGGAGCCGAGCGTAACGTCCGTCTCCGCGCGCGAGCGCGAGCGCCTCGAACAGCCTTGGAACGCGATGATAGAGGACTGATCGGTTGTCGCGGCAGGCCTTGTGGCCGAGCGCGCAGGCTAACCAACTTTTGCCCAGGCCGGTTGCCCCGGTGACGAGCAAATTCTCGTGGCGATCGATCCAGCGACCTTCGACGAGTTTGGCGAAAACGGCGCGGTCGATGCCCCGCGGGGTGCGCAGATCGACGTCCTCGACGCAAGCAGTCTGGCGCAGTGCGGCGATCTTGAGGCGCGTGGTGAGCCGCCTGGTGTCGCGTTCGGCGGCTTCGCGGTCGACCAACAGGCCGATGCGATCTTCGAACGGCAGGGCTTCGAGATCGGGCGATCGGCGCTGCTCCTCGAAGGCCTTGGCCATTCCGGTCAGGCCAAGCTCGATCAGCCGTTCGTGGGTTGGGTGGTTAAGCATGCCGGGTCTCTCCTTGCTTCAGTGGAAGTAGTCGCGTCCGCGGATATTGCCGTGGCGCAGGGGCTGGTGCTCGAAAGATTCGTCGAAGAACGTGCGATCGAGGCCGTTCTGGAGGATCGATCTAATCGAGGCGACGGAGCGCGCCTTGATGAGGATGCCCCTCCGGCAGGCTGCGTCGAGGCGTTCGGCGCCGTAGCTTTTGACGAGCGCCAGAATGCCAAGGCAGGTTCGAAAGCCTTGTTCTGGATGGGGCCGGGCGTCGATCACGGCCTGGAAAAACGCTGCTGTCGAAGGACCGATCCGCTCGCCGGCGGCGATCACCGCGGCGGGGGTCCATTTGCCGTAGCGGCGATGGGCGCTGGGCATGTGGTCGGCGATGGTGGTGTGTCCGCGTCGGTTGGGCGCGCGGGCATGGCTGGCGATCCGCTGGCCCTTGTGGAAGATCTCGACCGTCCGATCGTCGATACGGGCATCGACCAGCTCGCCAATCAGACGATACGGCGCGGAGTACCAATGGCCGTCGACCTCGACATGATAATCGGGAGCGAGGCGGCAGCGCTTCCAGCGTGCGAAGGCATAAGGCTGATCTGGCAGCGGGGTTAGCTTGGGTTTGTCGAGTTCGGCAAACAGTTCGGCGCGGCTTGAGCCGAAGCCACGCATTTGACGAGCATTGAGTTCGTCGACGAGTGTCTTGATGGCGGCGTTGAGCTCGGCCCGGGAAAAGAAGCGCTGATTGCGCAGCCGGGCCAGAATCCAGCGCTGGGCGATTTGCACCGCGACCTCGACCTTCGCCTTGTCTTTTGGGCGCCGCGGCCGTGCGGCGAGAATGGCCGTGCCGTAATGGCTCGCCATCTCGGCATAAGTGCGATTGAGGCCGGGATCGTAGCGGTCGGGGTTGCTGACGGCGGCTTTGAGGTTGTCGCAGACCACGAACGTCGGCGTTCCGCTCAAAAACGTGAACAAGTTGACGTGGGCCCGGATCCAGTCGGCCAAGCTCTCGCTGGGGCAGGCCTCGGCGTAGGTGTAGTTCGAAGCGCCCATCGCCGCGACGAACAGCTTCATCGGCTGCACTTCCCCGGTCAGCGGATCGACGATGTCGATGGTGTCGCCGGCGAAATCCACGAACACCTTCTCGCCGCCCAGATGAATCTGCCGCATCGAAGGTCGGACCCGCCCCTTCCAGGCCTCGTAGGTAGTGCAGAACCACGTGTACCCGAAACCGTCGGGATTAACGGCGCGATACTCCTCCCAGAGCAGGCGACGGGTTACGTTGCGCCGGCGGAGCTCTTTATCGATGTAGCTCCAGTCGGGCACCGGCCGCTGCGGGCTCTGAGACGCTGGTCGTGGGGCCGGGAAAAGCAAAAGCTCCAGGTCTTCATCGGTCATTCCCTCCGGAAGCGGCCAGCTCAACCCAGCAGAGCGGGCGCGGCTCAGGTAGCTGTGCACAACGCCGTTGCTGACGCCCACGCTCCGCGCGATGGCCCGCTCTGGCAGGCCTTGAAAATGTTTTAACCGAAGGACTTCCTTGATCCGGCGCATCGACAATCTCTGGGTAGGCATTGGACTTCCTCGTTAACCACGAGGTCATCCCTAAGCCGGTTGAGTTGTCGGCCGAAGCGCTGCAAGGCTCCGAAAGCCTTGCTCACGATCCCGCGAAATCGTTGCTCACGATCGTCTGAAATCTCTGCTCACGATCCCCTGAAATCCGCGCTCACGATCCCGCGAAACGCGCAACCAAGGCGGCTGCTCCGCTCGTTGGGCCCATAAAAAGCGCATGGTCCCGACAGAGTTGGTGGGCGGCCGCGAAGGCGGGCAGAGCGCCGACCCAATGGATCTCATCGATTAGCCGGTGGTCCAGATTGCGGGGCAGAATCGAGTTGCCAAGCCCGCGTAGTAGCCGCTGTCCGGGCGGATGACCGGAAGAGCACACTGGGGGGGTGTCAACGGCGATGACGACTAGCTCCGGAAAGACTTCCCGCAGGATAGCCGCCGTGCCGCACAGGGACCCTCCGGATCCGGCGCAGCCGACGAGACAATCTACCTGACCGACCTGACGTACGAACCATTCCGCTAACCTACCGTAGGCATAGCAATTGTCGGGATTATCATACTGTGCAGGCCAGAATGTTCCCGCATCTTTTTCGCGGACCGCCTGTAGCCGTTCCAGACGACGGCTCTGAGCCCCGGAACCGTCCGGATCGTCCACGACCTCAAGTCGCGCCCCGAGCAGCTCCAGTCGGCAGCGGAGCGTTCGATCGATCAAAGTGTCGGCGCTGATTAGGGTCAAACGATAACCCTGCGCCGCCGCGATCATGGCGAGCGCCAAGCCGAAGGTACCGGATGTCGTCTCAACAATATGACCGCCGGATGAAAGGTATCCAGAAGCGCGCGCACGGGCAATCATGAAGCGGGCCGGGATTAGCTTCATCAACGGAAAACAGGCAGCGAGGAGGTTGGGAGCGAGACGCGCTGGCCGCGGTGTTTCGTAGGTAGCAAGAAACGTGTCGGCGGTGCTCATGAGCAGCTGGCTCCATCGGCGCACGCTGCGAAGATCGTAACGTCCTCAAATCCGGAATGATTCAGTCGATCGGCGATTGCGTTGGTTCGTTGTGACGCCGGGTTCCTCCGCTGGAAACAGGATGCCCATTAGCGTCCCACTATGGGCCACTTGAAGCCCATAACCGCCGATTGACAATCGAGACCACATCTATCGGGCGAGAGCGCGCCGCGCATCTGCCAAAGCCCGCGGCTCGATCAGCAGACCTTGTCGTTCGTAGCGGCGACGGGTCCTGCTGAAGCGCACGACAACTGCATATCGCGTGCTCTTCGCTTTCGCGCGCCGCGAGAGCAGGGGATCGCCCGCCGGTAGATAATCAAGATCATTGAGGCCGACGCAGCGCATGCAGGCTGGGCCGGGAGTTTCCATCATCAGGAGACTACCGCTGCCGCCGCACCGATGGCATGTCCATTCGGTGTTCAAGGGCTGGACCACCACCAGTTCTGGGGCTCGGCTTGCTTTTTCCGCCAGCCACTCGCGCTTCTTCTCGGAAAGCTCGGGCGAGACCCAATGCGTGCGATACGACGCCTCGATGGCAGGATTTCCGCTTCGGTTGAAGCGCAGGGTCTGGCGCCGCGGTGTACGAGCGACATACTCGGTTTGGCTTGCGAACAATCCTCTCGCGGTTGCCCAGGATCGGAATAGCCGCATGGCTTCCGATATGCGCGGCAGATTTGTCCGGACAACTTCCTCCAGGCAATCGATCTGCCCGCGGCGCCAACGCTCCAACGCTTCAGGATCAAGCCACCCGATCCCGACGAGGATGTCGATGGCGCTCACAAAGCGCCGGGCGGCTAGCGCCGCCGCTGCGGCTTCGGCGACACGATCAGCGAGTGGAATTCGGCTCTTACGGCTCATTGTGGACTCGAGCTTCCCATTCCGTGCGGCGCAAGATCAACGTCATCGGTCCAGCGCCGGCGCATGCTCCAGGTCTTGCCGGCGTTGCTTTGCGCGCCGTTCGTAGCTGGCCTGGTTCTTGGTGGCGACCAAGGTATGGGGGCTGCCACGCCTCTCGGTCGTGAGATCAAGGTCGCACGTCGTGCTTCGGACGTTTTCCTCGACATGGCTCCTGCGACCCTGGACCGCCTTCAGGCGCCATTGCTGCTGATCCGGCGCGGTCAGGAACGCGCCCAGTTCACGGCAATCGCTACATTTGCATGTGAGCGGGTTGGCCCTGGTCCAATCCCGAGGCGCCTCCAGCGGCAGGGCGATGCGCTTGCGCAGGTGATCAAGCGACGCCTCTCTGAGCCGCCCCACCGCCGGCCATGCCGTGCTTTCCGCCAGTTTGGCAAACGCGCGAGCAGCGGGGACGAGCACGTCGTCCGGCTTGTATGTCTTCGGCCAGGCCAGCAGGTGCTCGATTGCACGCGCCGCGAGCCCTTCGTCGACCCGGCTTGTCGCCGTCAGAAGATCGACAACGAAGGTCGGTTTCACGGGCACCGACCAGGTCCAGGGGTCGACCTCCTGACGCTTCGTCGGAGGGCCCGGCAAGGCCTCGATCAAGGCTGCGCCGATCTGCATGAGGTCGCACGTCCGACCGGCGGCCCCCGCGACGCAGCGCTGCACCAGATCTCCACAAGCGGCCAGATGTGCCGGAGCGTTACGTCGGAGAATCCGGACCAGCAGCTCCGTTGCACGCGGGGCCGGAAGCAGGGCGGCAGCACGCAGGATCGCTTCGTTGTCGGGCGCGGCGTAATGGCCTTCGGCGGACACGCCGGCGAGAAACGCATCGATGCACTCCATGTTCCGCAGCCGGATCTGCAAATCGAGCATCCGGCCGACTTCGGCGTCTTCGTCTTCCCGCCAGGACGAACGGGGCCAGGAGCGCAACATGTGCCGTGAAAGCTCATCTCCCTCACGCCACAAGGGCGACCGGATCGGTGCCTTGCTTGCTTCCCAGCGCGCCGTCAGATCTTCGAGATACGGCAGCGTCGTGCGGAGGCCGGCTTGATTCAGCACCGCGAGCCTCCGCGCGGTCGGCCACAACACGAAACCTGCTCGGCGATAGGTGCGCTCGAAGGACGCCCCTTCATTGCCCGTCGCCTCGTGAAAATGCAGCTCGTCCGGCGTCAGATCCTCGAAAGCGCCAAACGGGCACAGCTCGTCCTCATCGAATGGAAAATCGTCGAACCCGGCCTCGCTGCCATCCGGTCGCCGCCACTCGGAGAGGAACAGCGCCCGGTCGATGACTTCGGCAACCTCGAATTGTTCGTCATCCTCCTCGTCTCGACTCCAGCGGCGACGGCTGTAATAGCCGGTATGTTCGGCACTGCCGCTTTCCTCGATCGAGACGAGAGCGAGGTGGAGATCGCAGTCCGCTTCCGTGGCGGCCTTGACCAGCACGGACGCCACGCCCGCATCGGCACCCTTGAGTGCACTGAACGACAGCTCCGCCGGCGTATAGACATGTTCCAACGGCAGGATCAGCTTGTCAGGCTCGTCCTCCGCGCTCGTCCAGCCCCGCAGCAACTCCACCACCCGCCCGTGCTCCGCGCGATAATCGGGCGCCTTCAGCGGACGCCCCCTGCCGACGAAGCGCAAATTGTAGACGAGGGTCAGGCGACGTCCCGTCTGAACAGGACGCACTTCATGCACGCAGTCGGCATAGAAGGCCGCGAAACCTACCTCCGACGGTTCCTCGGGATGCACGTCAAACACCACCTCACGGCCAAGATGCTTGACGACCAGTTCGCCACCGCTATGGATCGAGGGCAGCACGAGCACCATCGTGGCAAACATGCCGGGGACTTTCTCGGTATCGCGATGGTCGACGAAGAAGCTGCCGGCATCGTAGACAAGAAGCTTATAGAAGTCCGCCGCAACCGGCTCGCCCACACCGAGACCGAGGGCGACATCCTCGACCAGTCCGGCCAAGGTCTTGTCCCAGTGACGCCCTCCGATCCGGATCTTAGCGGAATCGACCTGCCAAGTTCTCCGGACCTTGCGATCGACCACCGTCGCCTCGCCGCGCCCATAGGGGGCTGCCTCGGCGCTCGCGACCAACTGCTCGGCCTGGATGGGCTGCACCGGAAAGGCGATCCTGCCCACGCCGTCGA
This sequence comes from Bradyrhizobium barranii subsp. barranii, assembly GCF_017565645.3. NCBI lineage: Bacteria > Pseudomonadati > Pseudomonadota > Alphaproteobacteria > Hyphomicrobiales > Nitrobacteraceae > Bradyrhizobium > Bradyrhizobium barranii. The sequence continues at coordinate 116,083 of NZ_CP086139.1, read as the reverse complement.
CATCGATCGTCGGCATGAAGATCTCCCGAGTGCCACCGACGCAAAAGTCACCCGGACGCTCGACGGAACGAAGGCTGTTGAGCAACGCGGCACCGATCGACGACATGGCAGCTCCGGGCAGGCTGGTTCAGCAAATGATCGTCAGGTCGACGTGCTGAGCCTTCAAGAAATTATACGCAGAGAACGCACGCATAAGAAATCGCGGTCATGAGTCACACGAGCGGCCGCGTTGATCGCCGATCCGCTCGCCGCCTGAACGGCGTCTGCCGGCTTGAGGCGGAGCGCGGCCCCTTCTCGGGCCCATCGAGCAAATCCAGGAGCGGATGGGCCGCGAGAATGACGGACGGAGTTGGTCCCGGCCGCGAACGATCGATGCAGATCGTCAGCCTTGCGCCGGCGTCCGCAAGGTTCGCAGTTTTGTTCTGGATGGTGCCAATTTTGGCGCGCCATTCAGAACAAAACTGCGAACTCTTATTTTATTGACATTACTATATAATCTGAGATGAGCTGGTTAGCTCAACCAATTCTGGATCCGCGCCCACATGTTCGCAGCATTTCCGCTCAAGCCCCGATAGCCGAGATTCGTCAGCGGGGTTGGTGCGTCCGTTCCGTGCCACGGGGTCCCGATGGCGTCATTGGAATACTATGGTCGCCGCCGAGTGCGCCGTTTCCCGACACTTGCTCGGGTTGTCTTTTTCGTTCCCGAACTGGCCCGAGTCGCACGATGTAAGGCGGCATCGGTCTTCGCTGCTGGCTTGGTCTTTCCGGCAGATATCTTGCCTTTTTGCGGCTTGGAGTGTTGGGGTCGCTTTGGGACTGTGAAGGCAGGATTTGGGGTATCGGGAGTTTCGGCCATCTCCAGCCCAAATAGAGCGGCGACATCGCTTTCATCAAGCACCTTCGCCGCGCCTGGCGCCGTTGTTAGCGGGGAACCCTGTCCAGCGCTGGCGAGCATTTCAGTTTCATCCACGTCACGCAGCACGAAAAGAAGCTGAGGCTTTTCATCTAGCCTGGCGCCGACACCATACAGTGCTGCCGCAACGTGCTTGCACATGTCTGCCCAATCTGGACAGCTGCAGGACAGCTTGATTTCCGTCGGCGACGGAAACAGGCCGTCACCCTCTCGACAGACCCGCTCCATCACGCCTTTCGCCAAGCGGCCCTGCAGGAGCTCAACTAGCGAATCGACGGTCCCGGCGCAGTCCCGACAGATGGATTTCCAGCGTGCCCGCGTAATTGGTGCGATGGCAATCTTGATTTGGTAGACCTCAGACCCGGCGACCATTGCGGAGATCTCGCCCTTGGCAATATGCAGGTCGATAACCGAGCCGTTTCGGACATAGGTCCGACCGCGCGGCAAGCGGTTCTCATAGTCGCTGTATCGTTCGAGGTTGACGCACCAAGAATTGCCCCAGAAGCTCTTGGTAATTTTGCGTCCCTCGATCCTCACGGGCGCAACGGATCGTCCCTGCTTCTTGAGCTTGGCCAACTTGCGTTCTGCCTGCCGCCGCTTCTCAGCTACCGGCACGTAAGCGTGCCACCCGTAGTAGCTCATTCATCCCACTTCCTTCATCGCCGCACCCAAATCGAGAGTCACGAGCTTAAGCAACGCCTCATCTTTCATCTCAGTCAACAGGATGTCAGCTCCACCGCTGAGGAAATCCCCAGCCAATTGTTTCTTCGACTCGATCATATCGTCGATCTTTTCTTCCACGGTGCCGCGACAAAGGAACTTGTGCACAAGCACATTCTTGGTCTGTCCGATCCGGAAGGCACGGTCGGTGGCTTGGTTTTCGACGGCCGGATTCCACCACCTGTCGAAATGAATGACATGCGAGGCCGCTGTGAGATTGAGCCCGGTGCCGCCTGCTTTGACCGAGAGCACGAAGAACGGGACGTCTTCGTCTTCCTGAAATTGGCGCACCAGGCCCTTGCGCTTCTTAACCTCTGTCTCACCATGCAGGACGAGGCCGGGCCTTCCGAATACGGAGCCCAGGAACGCCACTAGTGGCGCCGTTGTCTCCTTGAACTGGGTGAAGATAAGTGCCTTCTCCTGCCGGGCGGCAACCACTTCCGCGATGTCGCGCAGACGCACAAGCTTACCGCTATCCTCCTCATTCCACGCACCGTCGCCGAGCCACTGTGATGGATGGTTGCAGATCTGCTTCAAACGCATGAGAAAAGCTAGGACGATGCCTCTCCGCTTTATTCCATCGACATCTTCGAGATGGCCGGCCAGTTCCGCCACTGCTTGCTGATAAAGCGCCGCCTGCTTGCGGCTCAAGGGGCAGAAGGTTTTCACCTCGGTCTTGTCGGGCAGGTCGGCAATGATGCTCTTGTCGGTCTTCAGCCGTCGCAGGACATAGGGGCGCACCAGTTCGCGGAGCGGACCGTAAGGGTTATGTGGCCGGTCGGAGAGGCGTTTGACGAATGCCGAAAACTCCTTCGACGATCCCAACAGGCCAGGATTGATGAAGTCGAAGATCGACCATAGGTCGCCGAGCCGATTCTCGATGGGCGTGCCGGTCAGCGCAATGCGCATTTCTGCCTTGAGCCTCTTGACCGATTTTGTCTGCTTAGCGCCCGGGTTCTTGATGGCCTGTGCTTCATCGAGCACCACAAACCGCCATGATGTAGTTTCTAGCCAAGGCGTACGCGTCAGAAAGCCGTAGCTCGTGATTACGAGATCGACATCTGCGCATCTGTCCGCACTGTAAGTGTTCAGTTTCTCGGACGGCGCAGCCGATGGATGGACCACGACTGTTTTCAAGCTTGGCGCAAATCGGGAAATCTCGGCGGCCCAATTGGCTAACAACGAGGCGGGGGCTACGAGCAGGCACGGTTTCCGTGCCATGTCCTCATTCTTGATCACCAGCAGCAGCGACAACACCTGGATGGTTTTGCCGAGCCCCATATCGTCGGCAAGGCAAGCCCCAAGCTTGAGCTGCGTTAGCAGATAGAGCCATTGCACACCCGACTGCTGATAGGGTCGCAGCGTACCCTGAAAATATTGACCGGGGTCGACCCGCATGAGCCAATCGGGATGGCGCAAGGTCGCCAGCGTCTCCGCCAGCCAGGGGCCGGCAACGGTCTGGCTCCAATCGATGTCGGCTGGTGCGGCAGTTTTATCTCCGGCAATGCCAACCCCAGCCAGCAGACGCATCGCCTCACCGAACGAAAGACCCTCGGCGGCGGCACGGCGCTCGATGGCCTCAAATTGCTCGAGTGTGCGATGCAGTCGTTCATGATCGACCTCGGCCCACTTGCCACGGATTAAGGTCAATCCATCGGAATGCGCCAGGAGTCGCTTGATCTCGGCCTTCGAGAGGCTTTCGCCCTCGAGCGTCACCTCCATTCGGAAGTCGAGCAGCGCGTCCATCCCCAGCTGTGATGGCGCATTGCCCCCGACCGTTGCTTTCACTTGCGGGCGTGCGGGGCGGTTCATGCGCCAACTCGCCGGCATTCGCACGACCACCCCGGCGCTTTCGATTGCGGGAACATCCTTCAGGAATTGCAGCGCCTGTTGTGGGCTCCAGCGCAGCGGGTGAAAGATATCGCCGGCATTGACCAACGTCTTCAACCAAGGGCTCCTCTCGGCGGCGCGCTGGACGGGCATCAGCAGCGAGAGCAGGCGTTGGCGGTTCCTCGCACCGGAATACTCCTGCAAGGCTTTGCCAAGCGGCAGATGCTGGGCCTTGGCCTCAGCAGAGAGTCGGGTGGTGTAGGTCGCAAGAAACGCGAACGGGGCTTCATCGTCCTTCCGGTTCTCCGCGAGGTTGAAATGAACGCGCCCAACCAAATTCCAAGCCGGATGACGGCTCTTGAGGAACTCCTGCAGGGAGAGCTTGGCTTGCACCAACTCGGCATCAAAGGCCGCATCCATACCTTGCCAAAGATTGGCCAGGACAGACGTCGTCAGGTATTCCGCGCCGGTCATCGGCGGAACAGCCGCTGCCATCGTGTCCAACTCGCCATCGGCGGGGATCGGCACAGGCGGCTTGGTACGGCCGTCTCCAACACTAGGAAGCGCGCACAGCGCAGTCATGTAGCGCATTCCAAGCGCTCGCCAATACGACAACACCGGTGGGAGAACCGTCGCGACTTCGTCGGCGCCGAGCCACAACAATCCGTGCCCTGAGCCACGTAAAAATGCTTTCTCCAGCCGCAAGCCCTGATTGAGCTCCAACGCAGGAGCTTGCGCCGTTTGTCGCAGTGTCAGCAAACCATGCGGGGTAAGAACGGGTTCCAGCGTCATCATGACGGTGAGACCTTATGATCCCACCGGAAATGTCCGCGATTTTGGGGGTGAGCCGCGCGCCACATCGAGATGTAATTCGCCATTCTGTCACGAAGTACCGAGCATGGGCGCGGTCAGCAACTCCTTGACCCGCATGAACTGCTGAACGCACTCCGCGACTGCGGCCGGACTCTCCGGCAGAAGATCATCCTCCTCCAAAACATCGACATTCCTTTCGTTTTGCGAACGCTCGATTTGCGCCAACTGTGCGCCGATCTCATCCGGCGCGAACATGCGTCTCACCTCGGAAACAAACCGCGGCAGTTCCCGCGCGAAGTCGGGATGTCTGGAGGCAGTACTGGTAAAACTCATCAACTTCTCACCGACAAGGTAGTCGAAGGCCGCCGTGAGCCCGAATCGCGCCTTGATCGTTTGAGCCGCTTCGCACTGTTCGATCCAAATCTTATGCGCTTTGCCCGCATTCATAGTCGGCCCTCATCTTGTCGGCATCGATGCTATTCTTGACGCCAGCCACTCGTTCAATTTCGACCACCTTCGCCGCCCGGAAACGTTGCGAACCGCGATGGCAACGGCTTTCTTCTGACCGACCAGCACGACCAGCTTCTTGCCCCGGGTGACGCCGGTATAGAGCAGGTTTCGTTGCAGCATGGTGTAGTGCTGCGTCATCACCGGGATCACTACGGCAGGGTATTCCGAACCCTGGCTCTTATGGATAGTTGCTGCGTAAGCCGGCACCAGCGTGTCGAGCTCGCCAAACTCATAAATGACCGAGCGGCCGTCGAAGCTTGCGGTGAGTTCGCTGTCTTCGGAACTGACATCGTCGATATAACCGATGTCACCGTTATAGACCTCCTTGTCGTAATCGTTTTCGATCTGCATCACTTTGTCGCCGGGCGCGAACGTCCAACCAAAGCGCTTGACCTTGCGCTCGCCGGCGGGGTTCAGAGCCGTCTGCAGTTCGATGTTTAGCGAGCGCGCGCCGACGCCGCCGAGCAATCGCTGCCCCAATGCCGCGCGAGCCGCCGGTCACCAAAACGCCTTTGTCATTCAGTCTTCCCATTACGTCAAAGCCCACTCCTGTCGTAAGCCATCGTACGATCTGCCGACTGAGATGCCCGGAGACGAGGCGGCACGTCAACATGTGTTCGCCTGAGTGTTCACGATGGCTTGATAGCGGGAAGGCCTGCAACCTCGCGATATGCTGAGAATCGGCACGAATGAAGCAGGGCGTCACCTCCGGGCACGACGCCACCGGGCGATTCGGGGCGTTGTGCAATACCCGTTTTCGGTTGATCTTGTAAAGACGAAGGTGGCGATCCCGCGCGCGGCGACAGTAAACTCTCCAGCACAAACTTGATTCTTGTTGATGCAAAACGTTGGCGACGACAAGGCGGCGCTCGCCTACCAGCGCAATGCAAAACTCTCAGGCCTTCCTACCGGCCTTAAAGATCTCGACGCCAAGATGGGAGGCCTTCAGCCCTCCGATCTCATCATCATTGCCGGGCGGCCTGGCATGGGCAAGACGTCGCTCGCTACGAATATCGCGTTCAGCGTGGCGCGAGCCTACCAAGCACCGCGGGAAGGCAGTAGTTCTACGCCGGAGATGTCGGGCGGCATTGTCGCCTTCTTCTCGCTTGAGATGTCCACCGAGCAACTCGCGACGCGTGTCATAGCCGAGCAGTCGGAGATCTCGTCTTCGAACATCAGGCGCGGGGATATCTCCGAGAATGATTTCGACGCGCTCCTCGTGCAACGCCGGCAAGAGATTCGCCTTATTCCGCTGTACATAGATTCGACCGGTGCCGTGACCGTCGGCCAGTTGGCGGCGCGCGCCCGTCGCTTGAAGCGACAGCGTGGCCTCCACTTAATCGTCGTCGACTATTTTCAACTCATGCAGGCACAATCCATCGTGCCGCGCCGAACCGCGTGCGCGAGGTGACCGAGATTACGACCGGCCTGAAGGCCCTCGCCAAGGAGCTCAACGTGCCGATCATTGCCTTGTCGCAATTGTCGCGCCAGGTCGAGAACCGGGAAGAGAAGCGTCCGCAACTGTCGGACCTGCAGGAGTCCGGTTCGATCGAACAGGATGCTGACGTCGTGCTTTTTGTCTTCCGCGAGGAGTATTACCTGAAAGGTCAGGAACCGGCGGCCGGGACCGATGCGCACATCAAATGGGCGGCAGAGCTCGAGGCATCCCGCGGGAAGGCCGAAATCATTATTGGGAAGCAGCGCCACGGGCCGACTGGCACTGTCAATCTGTCATTCCAGGGTGAATTCACGCGATTTTCCGATCTCGCCGCTACGCATCCGGTTCCTTATCGTCCGTCGCCGTGAAGTCCGCACTCATCGGCTGAATGCGTCGCATTGGCTACCGGAGTACCGGGCGGCGAGCTCGCTCAACGAACTCAACAAAGGCGTCGAGATCGATGGGCAGGCTTTCTTTCCACTCTCTCGTCTCCCGTACTGAACCCCTGCACCAGTCGGGACGATGGGATTCATCCGGAGCGGGATGCGTCTGCCGAGTATTGCGCGTTCGATCTGGACGGCAATATCGGTTGATTCACTCAGGCGGCCAAAGTCGTTGTCGATTGTTGGCAGGCGAGGAGATGGACAGAGGTTGGCCGATACGATCGGGGTGGCGCGTCAGAATAGTTTAACTGCCAGGGCGAAGAATGAGAGAACGAACTGCTATTTCGAGGGGCGCCGACAGCAGCCGCTACAGTTTGCATTTTTCGCATGATCCAGTGTCCGGCGCAGGCCCTGATACTGCCATGTACTGATGCAACTGGTGCTTGAGCCCCCTGGAGAGATTATTATGGCAAAGCCCCCTCGAATCGTCCTCACGCCGTTCTTCCGCCCTCGCGATGAAGGCGCTGAGGAGCAAGAGATGTACGTGGCGGGATTCGTCGATGAAGAGGACGAGGCGTGGGGGACGCTGATCCCACTGGAGGCGAAGGTGGTCGAGCAAGCCGTTTTGGGGCATCAGACATTCGGGGTTTGGTGCAACTCCGACGGACGCATCCAATCGGAGCCAAGTAGCTACGGGCTATTCGAATACCTTCTCGAGAAAGGTCAGTTGAAGGAAACGCCTCTCGACGAACTGGTTGTCGAGGCCATCGAAGAGGGCAGGAATGAACCAAATGATGACATCATTGACATGTTCGAGACCCTGCATGAACGGCTTTTGCGCGCCGCGAGCGCGGTCGCTGATGAGATTGCGCGGCGCAGGCGATGAAATCCCGGCGCGCGAGCGCTGAGTGAAAGAGGATCTTGGGTACCTTTGCTACCTGGCCGAGCGAAGGAGACCAGACCGCGCCACCCGCGGGCACGGCATTTTGGGAGGGCTTCCGCCAGATGGAAGCCTGTACTTGTGAAGAAGTAGGGGCGGAATCCTACGCGAAGGAATCGGCCATCAATACTCGCCCGTGAAGTTTATTTACTCCCAGCCGAGTGGTGAGACGTGGGCATCGGGCCGTATGGTGTTTGGCATCGTCGCCACCCTGGCCGAGTTCGAACGGGATTACCGCCAGTGGCATATCCGGAGATCACAATTCAGAATTGTTTCGCGCCCGCGTGCGCGATTTTGACCATCGATCCTTCCATCATTCGCCATCGATCCGGCCGCGATCATTACGGGCCATGTGAGCTTGACCAAGAAACGCGGTCTCCAGGCGCGCTGCGGGCGGCGATCTTGATGCCAGAGATGATGCGAAAAGGCTTGGAGCGCGACAACGAGACCAACCTCTACCAGGTTCTTGGCGTCACCGATGTCCTATCAGAATCCGTAAGATCGTTCAGCCCAGCGCAGCAGCACGCGCGCATCCCGATCGGGTAAGACCACGCGCTGGTCACGCAGGCCCTTGGCGATCGCTTGACCAACCTCTGGCTCAACCCGATTACCATGGGTCATCAAGAAGAACCAACCAAATGGGACGCCGACCTTACGGTCGATGGCTTCAACGCGATCCATCAGGATATGAACCGAGGCGTCGCCAGCGATGAGCCTCTCTTTCGGCAGATGCAGCGGGCGCGGCACGAATCCGATCTCGCGTGTGCCTTTATCGTCGTAGTCGTAAATGTCGAGCGCCCAATGCGCGTAGACCCGCTCGGCCGAAGCACTTGATTCTTCCCAATCCTGGAAGAAGCGATTCTCTCGTGGCACGAACTCGAACCAGTCCGGCACCAATTCAAGAAACGGCGTCTCGGTCGTTCCCTGGCGTGTCACTTCACGCACCACACGGCGTTCCATCTCTGGCCGCTGCGCCTCGCGTTTCTCGCGCTCGAGGCGGGCGCGCCGTGTCAGAAAACTGCGGACGTGTGTCACATTGCTGCCTGAACGCCCGAGCATCCGATAGAGCGGCCCAGCGAGTATCTTGTCGTCTGAGATATCTTCGTGCGTGATCCATGACGGATCGAGCAATTCGTCCTTGCCCCAAGGGTGGTATGTCGGATTGACGATCGGTCCCGCACGCCATTCGACTTCCCGGCCGAGACGGATTTGCACATAGTCCGCCGCGCCCGGTCCAGTTGGCGCGAAGGCGTACACGCTATTGCCATGCCATTCCGAGATATGAAGGTCGCTCCCACGCAATCGCGTCCAAACGGCGCCAATATCGCCGTTGTCCTTGGCAAGCTCGGCTTCCATCCATGGCCGGTATTCTGCGATCCGTGTCCCGTCGGCGGCGATCACCGAGCGCGTGTCGCGCCAATACTGGTCGTCAGTGTCCGCCGTCGAAAACGGAAATCCCGGAAACGCCTCTGTGAGCGCGGCCGCCAGCGCCGCTTCATCAGCTCCGGCCGGAAGACGTGCGAGAACCGCCTCGATCGAGGCGGGATCGGGCAGTCGCACCGGGATGTTCTCCGAAGCCTTATCCATGATTTGATCCTATCATCGGAGGTTGTCGAAATTCTGCTCGTTTGCTAGCGCGCCCTATTCACCGCGCGTTCAATCTCGTCCATCGACGCGAGGATCTGCTCGAACTGAGGAGCCTCGCCGAAGATCATTGGTGTCATGTTCGCATAGTCACGCGCAAGCGCATCGATCATTGCGGCGGTCGGCACGAGCGCGAACGATCCGGTCACGGCCGAGACGAGATCGTAATCAGGCCGGTTGAAGAACATGAGAGCATGACGGACGCAGTCGGGCCCCAATTCGGCATCTTTGACCGCCGACCGGCCGACGTCGGAGGCGAAAAGGCAATACAGGTCGTAGAAGTGCCGCGAAATGCGCTGGCCTTCCTGGCGCAGGTCACCGCGGCGCTCGAACCAGCGGCGCAGCCCGTGAGCGATCACGATTTTGTCCCAGAACGTGCGCTCGGCGTCGATCGTCGTGACGTTCGGCACCGTCAATTCGAGGCCTGCCACGTCGTCGGCAATGTAAGGACGGATATTCGCGGGGTGGTTAGGGTCAAGCGCCGACTTCGCTCCGGACTCGATTCGCACTGCCGGCCGCACATAGGCCTCGTCACGCGGCTCGACCTCGGGATACCAGACGAGAAGCGTCTGCCCGTCGGCATCCGACTCGTCGATCTCGACACGTCCGCGTCCACTTGTCGCTTCGGCGAGATGTTCGGTCAGGAAAGCGTATAGCGGACCGCTAATGTAGCTACGGCAAGCGTCCCTGATCGCATCCAGCCGAGTGCGGCGTTTCTTGTTCGACAGGATCTCGAGTTCTTCGACGGAAGCAGACTCGTTGAGATCGTTGCGAAACACCGTTACATCGATGTCTTCGGAAAATCTTTCGATCAGCCCGTAGGCCTTCGATAGCGACGTCCCGCCCTTGAAGAGAAGGCGCGGACCTCCTGCGGGCCGTTCGTGATAGAGTGCATTGAGGGTCCAGCAGACCCAAAAATCCTTCTCGACGTTTCCGATCGGCGCACCGAGCCGGTTCGCCGTCGTCAGGAAAAGATCGAGCTTCTCGCCGGGTGCGGCGGAGATGACCTCCTTGTAGGCTGCACCACTCACGAGTGATCCTCCGCAGCGTCGTCAGATTCGAGCAAGGGCCTGAGAAAGTCCTGCATCCAGATCGGCATAGCTGAAAGACCTGCACGGAGATCGTCGCGAATCTCCTTTCCATGCTGCGGGTTTGCGAACAGCTTGCTGAGAACGTTCTCTACTGCCTGTCGATCCTCCTTCCCCGTCATCATATCCTGCATCCAATAGAGCGCCTGAACGACGCGCATGCCCGGACGTCCGGCCCAATAGAGACGGCTAGGTGCCGCTGACTTGAAATGGATGACCTGCTTTCCAAGCGTGATCGGCTTCAGGCGAGCGTCGACCAGGACCTCGATGCGCGCCGGCACGGCCGTGGTGAGGCCGAGATCATTCGCGGCAGTCATCCCGTCGACCACGACGCGGGCCTGGTCGCGGCGCGCCACAGCCCTGATGACCGCGCGATAGTCGGGGACCATCGGCTTGCCTGTGAGGTTGCTCTTTCGCGGCCGGTCGTAGAGCCCGCGGTCGATGCGGCGCAACTCGCCAGCCGCAACGAGACGTTGCAACGTCTTGTCGACGGCCGCGCGACTACCGAGATCAGCGAAATCACCGGGTGTCCATACCTCTGTCGGCGTTGCGTCGATGCGGGCAATGAGCCGCGGCCGGAGGTCTGTGGTTGGTTGATCAAGCATGTCCGAAATATGATGCAAATTTCGGTCGACGGCAAGATCGTCCGTCCGAACTATGCGACATTTTTCGGACATTCCTTTCCTGAAAAAAGCTCCTTCAAGGCGATGAGGATCAGCAAGTACATCTATAAGTAATTGATATAAAATGCTAATTTCTGGCTTTCTGGCTTTCTGGCTTTCTGGCTTTCTGGCTTAATCTCAACCGGTGCCGGGTGGCTGCCTGCGGCCCGGCAGGGCAGGTAGCCACCAGAGCGAGTACGGACGCGGAAGGGCTCGCAGGGGGATATTTCAGACATACTGCTGCGACCGGCGGATGCCGGTGGCAAGTCTTGTTAAATTCAGCTCGCCGAATCAGGCTATCCCGCTGCTCGGGACGTTGCCGACGCAAATTTCGATGCCATCGTTAGTCGGCTGCGAATACTGAAAATCATTGCATGTGCAAACGCCCGCCGCGCCAAAGCAGATGCTCCATTTGAGCTCATAGTTGATGCCGAGCACATTGAAAAAACTGCGGCCGTTGGCGGATCAGTTCGACCTTGGGGACCAATACCTCTCGGCCCCCGGTGGTGAGCCGCTCAAATCGGCGATCATTTCGGCCCACGACAAGCGCGACGACCAGCCAGTCGTGCTCAAATACTGGCAAAAGACCGGCTCAGCGGTCGACGATGATCTTCGTGAAATTTGGCAGCATGAAATGCGCCAGGCACAGCGTGTGCTCGCCTATCCAGGCGCCGACAAGGTCATCGTCGAACTGCTGCGGTACGGCGACGGTTGGACTGCCATCCGCGATCTGGCGTCTGAGTTTGCCGCCGTAAGAGACGATGCCAAGGAAGGCCGAGTCGATTTCGAGGCCATTCATCTGCAGTTTCTGGCAGCTCTGCCGAGTGCCCTGGCGGAGGCGGTTCATGCCCTCTTTGCATCCAGCTTCGAAGGGTTGAGCGAGGACGCGCTGCTGTTCATTGAACGCTTGGACACACAGGGAAACGTCGAACTCAAATCTGTTCAGGCGGAAGCCCTCAGCAGAGCCGGTTGCGACGTAAGCAAGCTGCTGGAAGAGATCCTCGGCACACCCGATCATGACAAGGAGACCATTAGGATTGGCTCGGGCGATCATAGAACTCTTGCCGGCTACGACGGCGTCCGCGCTCACCAACACGCTAAGCGGAACCGGCAAGCTTTCCCCAGAAGATCTTGATGAACTGGGCGACGTCCGAACGCTCCAAGCAGTGAAGCCTTGGCTGTCGTCCTTCATGAAAGGAGCCGAAGGTAGCTGATCTGGTTCGAACGCTCTTTTCGGGATCGAAATTAATGCTGTCGCCGGCCGAGATAATCTACTGGCTCAGAGCTGAGCGCCGAAATAGCGCAGTCTCTCTGGATACTGAATTAGTTATTTCTGGAACCCATTTCCGCTCGAGCGACACGAAAGCCAGCCTGCCTTGCGACGAAGTAGACAAACGAAACCGAAGCAGAATGACAATGACTTGGCGAAGATCCGACGTTACGAGCTGCGGCAGCTGCTCCGGCTCTATTGTTAGTGGATCACTATCGCCCGAGAGAGTCGAGCGTCGGCACTTAGGTCCGTCGCCACTGTCGAGCCCGCCGATGTCACCTATTCGGACATAAGCGTAAGAAGTGCTAGGCGGCCCCTCCCTGCCGGTCGGTCACGCTCTAGCCGCAAGCGCGCGCTCGCGGCCGGAGCCGCGAAGCGTCTCCGCCCTTCGGGTGACGATCGTTGCCGCTTACTGCTTCTGCCTGCTCCGCGCTTCTGTCCGAAAGTCGGACCGAAGCGCGCGGCACGATGAGTGATCCAGGCGATAGTCGACAGCGAGACTCGGCAACGAACGGATGCCTGCGGCGATGACCGATTGGACCACCGCGCCAATATCCTCGCCGCTAACGCATTTTTCGCTTTGACCTAATTCGCGACGCGAGACTAGCAGCCGAGGGCGACGCCTGAATCTGCTGCCGGGAAAAGAGCGCGCCCCTGGGCGCTGACCACTCGGAGCAAGCCTCGATCCCGCTCTCCATGGATGGCTTTCCTGGTCCTCCGCCCGGCCTTCCACGATCAACCCCCAAGGGGTCGGCTATGCAGGGCATGCCGCCGCTGCGCCTACGGCTCCGCGGTGATCGCGGCCGGTTGAGGACACTGACGCCATCGAGCGGGGATCGGCCTCGCTCAAGATGGAGCCCTCAAATGTCACACGATCTTTCGCTGGCCCAGTCCAGCGCTTTCGAGCTCGCCCGCACCCTGATGGTCCCGGTCACTCTCTTCAAGGTCGACGGAGGTACCTACGGCGTGCTGCCGAGCGACGAACTCGACGATGCCGATGTCGTGGTCGTGCACGAATACGATCCGCACGACTTCGGCCCGGCTCAATGAGCCGGGTTTTCTCTTTGGGTGCCGCTTGCGAGCGGGCGGCGGCAAGGGAGGCTGCCGCCGCGGCTGGCCGACGCACCGACGCTGGGTGCCCCGCATAATTCATCAATTGCCAGCCGCGCCCTTGCCCCCTTCGCTCTTCGCGGCGGGGACTAGCGGGTCCCGCAAGGTGCGGGACAAGGAAATTCAAACGGGAAAGGTCGGCGCGCGGCAGTACGCCGGGAAGCGGAGATGGAAAAGAGGGATATCGAAGAGCTGAAAAATCGCGTGGCCTGCGCCGCTGTGCTTGAGAAGGCCGGATTTGCGATCGATCTGAAGGAGAGCACACGCAAGGCCGTCAAATATCGCCGCGGCGGCGACATCATCATCGTGATCCATCAGGGGAGGGGCTGGTTCGACGCGCTGTCGGACGCCAGAGGCGACGTCTTCTCGCTGGTAGAACATCTCGACGGCATCGACTTTCCCGAGGGGCTGCGGCGAGTGTCCGATCTGGTTGGCTTTGTGCCGACGGAGCCCATCTGGTCCCGAGAATCCCGCACGCATGACTCTGATCTTGGTGCTGCAGATCGCTGGCGGGCCCGGCGCTCGCCTTGGCCAGGTTCTCTCACCTGGCGCTATCTGCGCGAGGAGCGTGGCATTCCGGAAGCCGTCATCCGTGCTGCGCTTCGGCACGACCGGTTGCGCGAAGGCCCTTACGGCAGCATGTGGGCGGCCCATCTCGACAATGACGGCGTGGTCACGGGCTGGGAGGAGCGCGGTCCAGAGTGGCGCGGCTTCGCCACCGGCGGCGATAAGGTGCTGTTCCGATTCGGACCGGCGAATGCGACCCGGCTTTGCATCACCGAGGCCGCGATCGACGCCATGAGCCTGGCTGCGATCGAAGACCAGCGGCCGGATACTCTTTATCTAAGCACCGGCGGCGGCTGGGCGCCGGCCACGGTCGCCGCCATTTGCGCGCTGAGCGCGCGGCCGGGCGCGCGGCTCGTCGCGGCGACCGACAACAATCGGCAGGGAGAGGTCTATGCCGATCGCCTCGCGGCCATCGCGCAGGAGGTGGGCTGCGACTATGAGCGGCTGCGGCCCGCGCCGGAGGATTGAATGAACAGCTGCATCCGAGCAGCAAGAGGAAGAAGGAGGGGGACGAGAAAAAAACCCGGCTGCCGCATGCCCGCCGACCGCGTCAAGGGTGAAGCTTCGCCCGCGTGCCGCGGCCCTTGACCCGGCCGATCGGAGAGGCGGCTGCGGAGGAGGGGTCAGGAAGGGCTGAAGACGATGGCGAAATCGGAAGGATGAGCCGCGCTTCCGGCCCGACGAGGCTGAAAGGAGCCCGCTCATGACCCTCTCTCCGATCCGCAAGGTCTATCAGGGCATCGCCGACCGCCGGCAGATGTTCCGCATGTTCGATCGCCACGCGCAGCGGCCGAACCGCTCCGAGAACGACGACAGCGCTCTTTATCGCGGCGAATGGTTCGAGATCGGCCTGGCCGACCACGACTATATGTTTGAGATCCTGCCGCCGCTCTGGATGAAGGCGGAGATGTTCGCGTTGCGCGAATTCCTCACCGGCAGCATCACCGGCGTTTTCTACGCGCTGAGGATCGACGGCCGACCGCGCTACTTCCACGGCTATTGCGATCTTCGCGGCAGGAACTCGCCGGATCGGATGCGCGCCGCAATCATCGAACGCGAATCGCGGCCCGTGAAGGCGATGACGCGCGAAGAGCGGCTCGAGCACATCTGGTCGAGCGTGCATGACGATTATCGCGGCTACGCTGGAGACCGCTGGGCCGAGCATCTGCGTGGCGAGCGCACGGTGCTGGTCTATGGCGGCCAGCGCGGCACGGTGCTGAAGCTGCTCGACCAGCTGACCGACGCGGAGATCGCGGCGAAGCTGCCGGTGCATCTGCGCTATCTGCCTGACGCGATCGCGGCGTGAGGGAGGTGGTGATGTTCACATTCCCCATCCCCGCCGTCCGCACGGTGATCGAACGCGGAAAATCCGACGCCGCCGCCAATGGCGGGTTCCGCAATCCCTATTACGGCCTCAAGCCTGGTGAGGGCGAGAAGCCTAGCCCGTCCTATTCGTGAGAGTGCGGCTTTTGGGCCCGATTGATGCGGCCGCACATCTTGTCTGACGAGGCGCACAGGATTGCCTTCGGCTTTTCGCCGCCTGACGACCGGTACTTTGCAACGCGCTTGAGGGATGGGTTGGGCGAACGGGGGCGGACGCCCCGCCGGTCAAGGACCGAGCGGCAGCAGCGCGCCGGGCAAGCCGCAGATCAGGTCGGCTTCGGGACATGCCGCGGCAAACGCAAGGCGAATGCGGCTCGTGGTCTCGACGACACGGGCGGCGATTTTCAAGAGACGAAGACGCAGCGTCGCGAACTCGGCAGCGGCCAATTCCCGGGCTTTGGGAATGGCGTCGCGCACGGTCAGCATCAGCCAATAAGCGGCCGTATGGAGCACGAGACGGACCTGGTTGGCGAGCGCCGAACGGCAGCTGGTGCGATCGGAGGCGAGCTGCGTCTTATGCAGCTTGATCAGATTCTCGGCTTGGCCGCGCGCGCAATACAGGCTGTCGTAGATCCACTCGGCCGAGCCGACATCGAGGCTGGTGACGACGAAGCGGATGTCGAGGCCGAGCATCGTCGCCTCAATACGGGCGACAGTGCGCCGTTCGCGATCCCAGGACTTTGCCTTGTGGCGCGTCTCGGTATAGCCACGCAGAACCGGCAGGTTCTCGATGGCGCGTCGCGTGCGGATGTCGTCGGCGACCTCGTCGACTTTTCTGGCGAGAGGCTTGGTGCCGGACAGACCGAAGATGTAGTCGATGCCGTTGGTCTCGCACCACGCCATGGCCTCCGGCCGGGCATAGTGCCCGTCGCCACGGAACGTAATTTGCGTGTTGTGCCATCGCGTCCGGATATGCCGTACCAGGCGGCGCAGATGGGCACGCACCTCGACGCCGCCCGGCGTCTTGCCGGGCCGCAGCACGACGGCCACGGGCCGGCTCTTCTCCGTGTCGTAGACGTGGATCGGCAGGAAGCAGCGTTCGTCATAATGAGCGTTGAACAGCGAGAGCTGCTGATGGCCGTGGACGACGTCGCAGGTATCATCGATGTCGAGCGTGACGGATGCCGGCTCGTGGGGGTAGCTATCCATCCATGCGTCGACCAAAATGTAGGTCAGCCGGATCACGTCGCGCAGGCGCGGAGCATTCTCCAGCCGCGACAGCGTCGGCTGGGAACACAAATCCCGGCCCGTGTCCGGCAGCCGTCCGCAGGCCAGTTTGAATGCCGGATCGGACCTCAGATGATCGAGGTCGTCGGCGTCCTCGTAGCCGCAGCAGATCGCGAACATGCGAGCGCGGAGCATATCGACCAGGCTGTGCACGACCCGCGTCGGATCGCGCCGATCCGGGAACACCCGGGCCAGATTGTTGGCCAAACCGAGACGCCGCTCGGCCATCGCCAGAAGCATCACGCCCCCGTTCGAGGTTAGGCGCCCACCATCGAAGGCAGCTGTGACTTTCTTGGCGTGAACGGCTGGAAACGAGAAGGGCGGAATCGTATCGTCGGTCATGGCGGGCGTGGCGTTCGCGGTTGGAGGTGATGGGGTTGGCTTCGCAACCGAATCCTACGCCGCATCAGCGCTTTACCCCTCAGGCGCACTCTTACGAATAAGACGGGTTAAGTTGAAGAAAGATTGAGTGACTCCCGATCATTTCTGTGCCGAAACGTGGAGTCGCGGTCGTGCCGCGTCCAAAGAAACCGGCGCGAGCGGCCTATTAGACGCGGTAGGTGATCAGCCTCCGAAACGAGACTATCAAGCATGAAGAGATCGAGCGCGAGGCAGAGGTTTTATTTGTGTTGAATTCTTGCTTCTCGATAGTGGTCTGAAATCGTATCATCGGTCATGGCGGGCGTGGCGTTCGCGGTTGAAGGTGATGGGGTGGCTTCGCAACCGAATCCTACGCCGCATCAGCGCTTTACACCACGCTCGCCAGCCTCTCAGGCGCCCTCTCGCGAATAAGACGGGCTAGCCTCTGGCTTGTCGGTGACAACGGCGTCTACATCATGTCGAACGGCAAGCTCAGCGACGGCGGTCGCCCGCTTGTGGTCTATTCCGAGGAATGCCATCCGGTCGGCAATCCGGACTGGTTCGACTACAAGCGCCGCCATTTTGGCGGCGATGACGGCATCGAGTTCATCGAGGCTGAGCGGATCATCCCTCTCATCAATCGTGATTTTCGATACACGCATCTGCGCCTGCAGCTAAGCGAGGCAGACATCTCGCTGTCGCTCATCGTGCGCTAGCGCCTCCCATCCCCCAATCCACCGTGACCATCCGCACCCGCCGAGGCAGCTCGGCGGGACGGCGGCACGCGCCCTCAAGGAGAAATTCTCATGGCGCAAGACGATCCCTTCACCCTCGACCTCTTCGGCAATACAGCACTGTCGTCCGGCCTTGACCTCGGGGTCACCGCTTTCGCCGGCGGCCTCACCGCCCGGCCGGACCATGACGATGATCCCGATCCATCGACGCCGCCGCCCACGACGCCAGTCGCGGCGGCCGCGGTTTCATCCGCTCGCCGTGCGCGCGGCGCGAACTTCCATCTCGCCGGCGACCGCACCCTGGCGAAGGGCTGGAAGGATCGCGCGCGCGACAATATCGCCGCGATCGGGCTTGCCGCCGCCATCGAGGCCGATGAGCGGCCGGCGACCCTCACGGAGCAGGAGCAGCTCATCCGCTTCACCGGATTCGGTGCGTCCGAGCTCGCCAACTACGTATTCCGTCGCCCGGGCGAGGCCGAGTTTCGCAAGGGATGGGAGGCGATCGGATCAGATCTTGAGGATGCGGTCGGCGATCTCGACCATGCCTCGCTCGCGCGCTGCACCCAGTACGCGCATTTCACGCCCGAGTTCATCGTCCGAGCCATTTGGACAGGCCTGCAGCGTCTGGGCTGGCGCGGCGGCCGCGTGCTCGAGCCCGGCATCGGCACGGGGCTGTTTCCTGCGCTGATGCCGGAAGGGTTTTGTGACCTCTCTTATGTCACCGGGATCGAGCTCGATCCTGTCACGGCGCGCATCGTGCGTCTGTTGCAGCCGAGGGCCCGGATCATCGCCGGCGATTTCGCGTGCACGGCGCTGCCCGCAAACTTCGATCTCGCCATCGGCAATCCGCCCTTTTCCGATCGCACCGTGCGCTCGGATCGCGCCTACCGCTCGCTCGGCCTGCGCCTGCATGATTATTTCATCGCGCGGGCGATCGACTTGCTGAAGCCGGGCGCGCTGGCGGCCTTCGTGACCAGTTCGGGCACGATGGACAAGGCGGACGGCTCGGCGCGCGGGCATATCGCCAAGACCGCTGACCTCGTCGCCGCCATCCGGCTGCCCGAGGGCAGTTTCCGCGCCAGCGCCGGCACCGATGTCGTCGTCGACATCCTGTTTTTCCGGAAGCGCAAGATCGGAGATCCCGAAGGCGATCGGTCCTGGCTCGACGTCAAAGAAGTCCGGCGTGCGACGGAGGATGAAGGCGCCATCCGCGTGAACCGCTGGTTCGCGGACCATCCGCAGTCAGTGCTCGGCACGCACGACCTCGTCTCCGGTCCCTTCGGCGAAACCTACACATGCCGTCCCCGCGATGGCGAGGACCTCGAGGTCGCGCTCTCAGCCGTCATCGCTCTCCTTCCGGAAGCGATCTACGACGGCGAACCCGACATGATCGATCCCGATCTGGAGGACGCAGCTGCTCCGGCTCCCGTCGACCTGCCATCCGATCGGCATGTGCGTGAGGGCAGCTTCTTCTTCGACAAGGCCCACGGCCTGATGCAGGTTCTCGACGGCCAGTCCGTCGCGGTAAAGGCCCGCAAGGGCCGTAGTGCCGACGGCATCCCGGAGAAGCATGTCCGGATTATCAGGAAGCTGATCCCGATCCGCGATGCGGTACGCGAAGTGCTGAACATGCAGGAGCTCGACCGGCCCTGGAAGGAGGCCCAGGTCAGGCTGCGCATCGCTTGGGGCGCCTTCGTCCGCGACTTCGGTCCGATCAACTTCACCACGGTCTCGCTGTCGGAGGACGAGGAAACCAGCGAAGTCCGCGAGACGCACCGCCGCCCCAACATCCAGCCGTTCCTCGACGATCCCGATTGCTGGCTGGTTGCCTCGATCGAGGACTATGACCTCGAGACCAATACCGCAAAGCCCGGCCCAATCTTCACCGAGCGCGTGATCTCGCCGCCTTCGCCGCCGGTGATCACCAGCGCAGCCGACGCGCTGGCCGTTGTGCTCAATGAGCGCGGGCGTGTCGATATCGACCACATCGCGGAGCTCCTGCATCGCGACGCCCAGGACGTCGTCGCCGAACTCGGCAGCGCCATCTTTCGCGATCCGGCCGACGGATCGTGGCAGACCGCCGATGCCTATCTGTCGGGCCATGTCCGCGACAAGCTGAAGGCGGCTGAGGCGGTGGCCGCACTCGATCCGTCCTATGAGCGCAACGTGACGGCGCTGCAGGGTGTGCAGCCTGCCGATTTGCGCCCCTCCGATATCACCGCACGGCTCGGCGCACCCTGGATTCCGGCGGCTGATATCGTCGCCTTTGTCAAGGAGACGATGGACGCCGAGATCAAGATCCGCCACATGCCGGAACTGGCCTCCTGGACCGTGGAGGCGCGTCAGCTCGGATGGCTGGCCGCCGGTACGTCGGAATGGGGGACGGATCGCCGGCATGCTGGCGAGCTTCTTTCGGATGCTCTGAACAGCCGCGTTCCGCAGACTTTCGACACCATCAAGGAGGAGATGAGCGAGCGGCGCGTGCTCAACGTCGTGGACACCGAAGCAGCGAAGACGAAGCTGCAAAAGATCAAGGACGCCTTCCAACGCTGGATCTGGTCCGATCCCGATCGCACCGACCGGCTGGCACGGGTCTATAACGACCGTTTCAACAACATCGCGCCACGAGCCGTCGACGGTTCCCATCTGAAGCTCCCGGGCGCCTCTGGCGCCTTTGTTCTTTATGGACATCAGAAGCGTGGCATCTGGCGGATCGTCTCGGCGGGCTCGACTTATCTCGCGCACGCGGTCGGGGCCGGCAAGACCATGACCATGGCGGCCGCGATCATGGAGCAGCGGCGGCTCGGCCTGATTGCCAAGGCCATGCTGGTCGTGCCCGGCCATTGCCTGGCGCAGGCGGCGCGCGAGTTCCTCGCGCTGTATCCGGCGGCGCGCATTCTCGTCGCCGATGAGACTAATTTTACCAAGGACAAGCGGCAGCGTTTCCTGTCACGTGCGGCGACGGCGACATGGGACGCGATCATACACGCATTCGGCGTTCCGCTTCATCGCCGTACCCTCGGCGTTTGAGCAGCAGATGATCCAGGACGAGCTGGAGCTTTACGAAACCTTGCTGACCAAGGTCGAAAGCGACGACCGTGTCTCGCGCAAGCGGCTCGAACGGTTGAAGGAGGGCCTGAAGGAGCGGCTGGAATCGCTGTCGACCCGCAAGGACGATCTTCTGACGATCTCCGAGATCGGCGTCGACCAGATCATCGTCGACGAGGCGCAGGAGTTTCGCAAGCTCAATTTCGCGACCAATATGAGCACCTTGAAGGGTGTCGATCCGAACGGCTCGCAGCGCGCCTGGGACCTCTATGTGAAGTCGCGCTTCATCGAAACCAAGAACCCCGGCCGGGCACTCGTGCTCGCCTCCGGCACGCCGATCACCAACACGCTCGGCGAGATGTTCTCTGTGCAACGCTATCTCGGTCACGAGGCGCTCGCGCAACGCGGCCTGCACGAGTTCGATGCCTGGGCGTCAACCTTCGGCGACGTCTCGACCGAGCTCGAGCTCCAGCCCTCCGGGCAAATACAAGCCGGTCACGCGCTTCGCCACCTTCGTCAATGTGCCGGAGCTGATCGCCATGTTCCGCTCCTTCGCCGACGTGGTGATGCCGGAGGATCTGCGTCAACATGTGAAGGTGCCGGTGATTTCGACCGGCAGGCGCCAGGTTCTGACTTCCAAGCCGACCGCGGCCTTCAAGCGCTACCAGGTGCTGCTCGGCGAGCGCATCAAGGCGATCGAGATGCGCGATCGCCCGCCCGAACCCGGCGACGACATCCTGCTCTCGGTCATCACTGACGGTCGTCACGCGGCGATCGACCTACGTCTCGTCGATGCCGACAATGACAACGAGCAGGACAACAAGCTCAACGATCTCATCGCCAACGCCTACCGCATCTGGAAGGAGACCGCGGAAAACACCTATGTGCGGGCGGACGGCAAGCCGTTCGAGCTTGCCGGCGCCGCGCAGATGATCTTTTCCGATCTCGGCACGATCAGCGTGGAGAAAACCAGAGGCTTCTCGGCCTATCGCTGGATTCGGGACGAGTTCATCCGCATGGGCGTGCCCGCATCGGAAATCGCCTTCATGCAGGACTACAAGAAGTCCGAGGCCAAGCAGCGCCTGTTCAGCGACGTGCGCGCCGGCAAGGTGCGGTTCCTGATCGGTTCCTCCGACACGATGGGCACCGGGGTCAATGCCCAGTTGCGCCTCAAGGCGCTGCATCATCTCGACGTGCCCTGGTTGCCGTCTCAGATCGAGCAGCGCGAGGGCCGCATCGTGCGCCAGGGCAACCAGCACGACGAAGTCGATATCTTCGCCTATGCGACCGAAGGCTCGCTCGATGCCACGATGTGGCAGAACAACGAGCGCAAGGCCCGCTTCATCGCGGCCGCGCTCTCGGGCGACACCTCGATCCGGCGGCTCGAGGACCTGGGCGAGGGGCAGGCCAACCAGTTCGGCATGGCCAAGGCGATCGCATCGGGTGATCCGCGCCTGATGCAGAAGGCGGGCTTAGAGGCCGATATCGCACGGCTGGAGCGCTCGCGCGCCGCCCATGTCGATGATCAGCATGCCGTGCGCCGCCAAATCCGCGACGCCGAGCGCGAGATTGAGTTCTCGACCCGGCGCATCGCAGAGATCGGACAGGACATCGAGCGGCTTGTGCCGACGACGGGCGAGGCCTTTGCGATGAGCGTGAATGGCAGGGCCTATACGGAACGCAAGGAGGCCGGCCGCGCGCTGATGAAGGAAATTCTGACTCTCGTGCAGATTCAGCAGGAAGGCGAGACCGTCATCGCCTCGATCGGCGGCTTCGACCTCGAATATGCGGGCGAGCGTTTCGGACGCGAGAGCTATCGCTACGCCACCATGCTGGTGCGCAGCGCCGGTGAATATGAGATCGAACTGCCGGTCACGGTGACGCCGCTTGGCGCAGTCTCGCGCCTCGAGCACGCGCTTGATGATTTCGAGGGGGAGCGGGAGCGCTTTCGTCAGCGTCTCGCCGACGCACGTCGGCGCGTTGCTGCCTATCAGTCGCGCGAGGGCGGCGACTTCGCCTTCGCCGGCGAGCTCGCCGAGAAGCGCCGGCAACTCGTCGAGGTCGAGAAGGCGCTCGCCTCCGACATCGAAGGGACGGGCGTGGCGAGGGCGATCGCCGCTTAGACGTCCTCGGCACGCCTCTATCGGCTTGCGCTCGCTGCAGAGGCGGCCAGGGTAATGAGAAGAGGAAAAGAGCAAAAACCCGCTCGCAGATCGGGCGGGCCGCCGGCGCTGACGCTCAACCGCCGCCTGCGCGATCCCGGCCCGTCGTCCTGCGCAGGGCTTTGGCCCCGCTGGTCCTGCCGGGCAGGGATGCTCGGCCGCAGTTGCACCGGCCCGTCCGCTCCGCGGGCCGGGGGGATGTCTTCGGAAAGAAGACGATGAAGGGCAGCCGAAGCGGCGCGCCCAATTCCAAAACGGAGCATCTACAATGGAACTGCAATTCGTCGATCCGCGTGCGCTGAAAGAGAATCCCGACAAGGCGCGGCGCTCCAGGTCCAATCCCCAATCCGATGCGCTCCTGCTCGCGACAATCAAGGCAGTTGGCATCGTCCAGCCGCCCGTGGTTTCACTAGAGACTAACGGCGGCAACGGCTATGTCATCGATGCCGGTCATCGGCGCGTCAAACAGGCCATTGCCGCCGGCCTCGAAAAGATCGCCGTTCTTGTTGTCGAGCGCGCCGAGGATGGCGGCGCGATGCGCTCCCTCGTCGAAACGCTGGCGCATGAATCGCTCAACCCGGTCGACCAGTGGCGTGCGATCGAGCGTCTGGTCGCGCTCGGCTGGACCGAGGAGGCCATCGGGGTGGCGCTTGCGCTTCCCGTGCGCCAGATCAGGAAGCTGCGCCTGCTCGCCAATGTGCTGCCCGCCATGCTTGACCACATGGTCAAGGGCGACATGCCGAACGAGCAGCAGCTACGCACCATCGCCGCCGCCTCGCTCGACGACCAGAAGGAGGTCTAGAAGAAGCACAAGCCGTCGAAGGCAGACCCGCAGGTAGCCTGGTGGAGTGTCGCCCAGGGCCTCCAGAAGACGCGCATGTACGCCCGTCACGCCAGCTTCGGCGACGATCTCGCGCAGGCTTACGGAATCCAGTGGGTGGAGGACCTGTTCGCTCCGGCCGACGAAGACAGCCGCTGCACCACGAATGTCGAGGCGTTTCTTGGCGCGCAGCATGAGTGGATGGCGAACAACCTGCCGAAGAAGGGCGTCATCGCTGAGACTACGAACTGGGGAGAGGTGAAGCTGCCGCCGAAGGCCGAACGGGTCCACGGCAAGCCGACGAAGTCCGATTGCAGCGCCATGTACCTCGACCGCGAGGGCCGCGTGCAGACGGTGCATTACCGCTTGCCTGCGGCGAAAAAGCCGAAAGGCGAAGCTGTCTCGGGTTCGGACAGCGGTCCGGACGACACCGGCGTAGTCTCGAAGCCCCGTCCCGATGTGACGCGCAAGGGCGTCGAGATGATCGGCGACTACCGGACGGACGCGCTGCGCGAAGCGCTCGACCGCGCACCGATCGAGGACGACACGCTGATGGCGCTGCTGATCCTCGCCTTCGCCGGCCAGAACGTCTCCGTCACGACGGGAGGCGGCGGTTTCCACAACGGCCATAGCCCCCTGGCGAGGCACACGGCGGTGCTGTTCGACGGCGACGGCAAGCTTGCCTTCGACAGGGACGCGCTGCGCGTTGCAACTCGCGCCATGCTGATCGACGTGTTCTCGTGCCGCGAGAATGCAACCAACAGCGGCATTGTCGCGCGTATTGCCGGCGAGATGATAGGCGCGGACGAGTTCCTGCCTAACATGGGTACTGAGGACTTTCTCTCCTGCCTGTCGCGCCCCGCGCTCGAGGCGTCGTGCAAGGACACGCCGGTCCTTCCGCGCCAGCGCGCTAAGGACACCCGCGCCGCGCTTGTCGAGCACTTCAAGGAGGGACGCCTTGTCCACCCGGCCGCGCTCTTCGCACCTGATACGGCGAAGCTTTCCGCATGGCTATCGTCCAGCACGACCGTCTCGGACGATGCCGACGAGGGCGACGAGGAAACCGCTGATATCGCCGATGACCCGGCCGAGGATGATACCGAGGCGTTCAGGGAGGCGGCTGAATAATAGCCCGCCGCCTTCTTGCTCCGAACGATCTGCCGCCGCCGGCCAGGCCGGCGGCGGTACTGTTTCCACACCCGCAAACACGGAGGACACGATGTCCGCGCATGTCACCGAGGGACTGGACGGCAGGCTGAATGCGTCATCTCCCGCCCGCCAGCACCAAACCGTGCCTGAATTTCCCACAGTCGCTTTCGGCCGCGGCGCTGACGGCCTTCTCGTCGCACTTGTCGGCGAGACGGCGTTCGCGATGGCGCCCGGCCGCGACGGCCGGCATTATCTCGTCACAGCCTGGCGCATTCCTCGACCAATGGACGAATGGAAGCGCAACGATTTCTACGGCCATTCCGGCGAGCTCGCCGACGAGGCGGCATTCCGCGCCGCCGTATTCGAAAACGCCGAGCATCAACGCGAGCGCAAAATGCTCGGCCGGGTCGAGGTGGATTCGCGTGCCCATACGCCCTGGGGCGCCTCGCAGGGCGCGACCCTCTATGCGGAAGGCATCGAGCGGCACTCGACCGCTGGACATGGCGGCTTCAAGCTCTCGGCCGAGCGAAACCGCAAGGTCCATCCCACACTGCGATCGAAGGGCGGCTGGTACGAGTCCCATGATTGACGTCGGCGCCGGCCGGCGAAAGGCTGGGCAAGTCGTAATCATGGGGAGCGAGTACAGATGAAAGTGATGTCTCAGCAAGCAGCGGAAACCCGGATGGATGTAGCCAAGGCAATTTACGTCTCGGTGGAGTTGAGCCAGTCAACTTGGCTGGTGACTTCATTCGTGCCGGCCATCGATACCAAGATGGCGCGGAAGGGTCTCCCAGCCGGCCAGATCGGACGGCTGCTCAGCTTGCTCAACGAGCTCCGCGCCAGGGCGCACCGTAAGACCGATTCTTGGCTCCCCGTGATCGTTATCCAGGAGGCAGGCCTTGATGGGTTCTGGGTCCATCGCGTCTTGGCCGACGAAGGTGTTGAGAGCCATGTGGTGGATGCGACATCGATAGCGGTGCCCAGAAAAGCACGCCGAGCTAAAACCGATCGTATCGACGGAGAAACACTCGTCCGCGCACTTATGTCGTTCAAACGGGGTGAGCCACGAACATGTGCGATGGTTCGGATTCCATCCCATGACGAGGAAGACCGGCGTCGGCTCGTCCGGGAAAGGAAAGCCCTGGTTGTCGAGCGACTGACGCACGTCAACCGGATTGAGGGACTTCTGTTCGCACAAGGTATTTCGGGCTACCGACCACTGAATCGCGATCGACGATCTCGCCTCGAAGGGCTTCGCACTGGCGATGGTCGGCCGCTCGCACCTTTCTTGAAAGCCCAGATATCGCGAGAACTTGACCGTCTTGAATTGGTGATCGAGCAGATCAAAGTGATCGAGGCGGAGCGCGATAAGCTTCTGGCGTCCGAACGGAAAGAGGCAAATAGCGCCATTTCCATGCTCGAGAACGTGCGTTGTATCGGACCTGAGTTCGCATCTCTGCTCTGGACGGAAGGCTTTTACAGGCACTTTGACAATCGCCGACAAATCGCGGCTTACGCGGGATTAGCACCAACACCGTGGCAGAGCGGATCCGTTGATCGTGATCAAGGAGTGTCGAAAGCTGGCAACCCGCGGTTACGCACCACGATGATACAGCTGGCCTGGCTCTGGCTGCGCCATCAGCCTGATTCTGCGCTAACCCGCTGGTTCCGGCAGCGAGCAGCATCGAGTGGTTCTGCCCAGCGCAAGAAAATCGTTGTCGCACTCGCCCGCAAACTACTCGTTGCTTTGTGGAAATATGTGACGGTTGGCGTCGTGATTGACGGGGCGAAGCTGAAGAATGCGTAGAAACTGCTCCACATCGTCATCTACTGAAGCCTGATCAGCTTCAGCAGATCCAGGCGGGCGAACCGGAAGTCTTCTTTGGCTTAAACAGCCGAGTATGAGGATGGTAGCGCCTTCCTGAGCCCAGCCCATCGAATGCGGGAATGTGGTGCCGCTGCTTGGCGCAGCGACCGGATATAAGGTTGTCCCGGCTGTTTACCGGTCGAGGAAAGACCTGGGTTCACCTGGATACTGGAGGCCAAACTAATGGAGCAAAACAATGGAGAGCCGATGGCTTGACCAATCATCATATAAGGAAGATGCGGAATGGGCGATCGTCGCGATCACCTTTCCGCATCTCTTCACCGCGTTCGAGCGCCGCTGCGCCGAACGCACGATCAAGAATTCATGGCCGGACGCCTGGGAGACGATCTTCGGCACTGTGCTCGCACTGGGCGAGTCCCACGAGAAGGATCGTCGCAGTTTCGCGCTGACACATGCCAATGATTGGATCGTCATCTCGGCGATCACCTCAAGTCGCTGCGAAGGCTTCGTGGAGTGCGTTGCAACGCCAGGCGGCAGGCGCGGAGCTGGAACGGAGGAGCGGCGCTTCCTCGTTCCATCCTCCGAATATGAGGTTGGACGCTTTGGCTTCGTGATCGACCCGGACCGGCACCAGGTCTATGGCGGGCCATCGGACTTCGTCGGCTGGCAGACCGGGAGGGTCACATGAGCGCATCCCAGGATTGTCTGGCGCGCCTTCGCCGCATGCAGGAGGCTCGGCGGCAGATTCAGCGCCAGCTCGACTTGATCGACCGCCAGATCACGCGGCGGATGACAGCGCTGATCCCGCAATTAAAGCCGAAACGCGCCGGTTATCGGCGGGGCAGGGCGCCGGACCCGAGTGCCTTCCTCGAGCGGTATCGCTCGCTTCTCGCTGCAATCACGGCGGAACGCCAGTCGGAGATCGACGCACTGGCCCGCAAGCTCGCGCGGCAGGATGCGGCTATCGCGGCGTACTGTGTTCGCAACGGACTTGCCTTCGATTGGCCTGACGCGCGCGGCCCGTGCAATCGGGCCGGCCTTGCTGTGCGATCGCGCAGCCATGGGGATCGGCACCATGGATGACAACGCGCGCGGCATTCGAGCGGCTTCGCATTGCCATGATCGATGCCGGCCAATGGTGCGGCGTCGCGAACTTCATCTTAACTTGGCGGAACGCCGACAGCCTCGGTGGATTCGACTTGTCCGATATCTATCGCTGCCGATCGCGATATCTGGAGCGACGCGTGGGTTCGTGACAGGTCATGGCGATCCTTGCCGCGCGGTTTTCTCGTTCATCGTTCCGGTCCACCGGATCTCCCCTCGGGTTTGTCGCGCTCGTAAACCGGCGGCCGGGCGCTTCAAGGCCGCTGTCGCGCCGCGTTGCGGCCGGGTCCGCCGATCTCGGCAAAGCGGGTCCGCGTCCCGCGCGAGGGCTGAAAGCCCTGCTTGTCCGCAAACCCGCTCCGCTCGATCCGGCAGCCCCGGACCCTGAAGCGCCCGTCTTTCCGCCGGTTTTTTTCGATCGCACCCGAAGGGAGGACCGGCAGGAGCCGGCCCAAGCCTTCAGGGAGAAACCGAAGGAAAGGATGTTTTCATGACCAAGACCGCTCGCGCTCCCCGCCAGTCCGCCAAGGTCGTCCAGCTCCGCAAGGGCACCACCCTCGAAATGGTCCGCCTCGCCTGCCCCGACGCTACCCAGGCCACCCGCATCTCCGAAAGCTTCGGCCTTCCCGTCCTCGATAGTGACGGCATCCGCGATCTCCATGAGCGCCTGATCGTCGAGACGGCCACGAGCCTCAGCGAAGGCCTCGGCGAGCGCGCGATGCAGATCCATCTGCAGCGGATCGTCGGCGCCTATGTCGGCTCCGCCCACGGCGCGGGCCAGTTCTACAGCCGCGCGGTGACGGAAGCCCGCGACGCTACGGCGAAGGCCGCCAACGACGCTCGCGACGAGGACCTCGATGGTCCGGTCGGCTTCGACGGCGCCGCGCAGCGCAAGCGCGAATTCGCCGCCGACATGGCGCTTCAGTCACACGCACTGCGCATGGCTGCCGAAGGCGCGATCGCAGCCTACGAGCAGGTCGTCGGCGAGCACTGGAAGCCTTTCGAGCGTCCGATCGAGAATCCCGGCAACGCCGTCGATCGCAAGGCGGCCGCGCTCCAGATGGAAGCTCTCGGCTGAGCCGCACCGGGCGAGGCTTCGGCCTCGCCCTCTTTCCATCGCTGCATCTCCGGGCCGGACCCGCATGGGTCCGGCCTTTTGTCATGTCGCGGCCGTCGCCATGCAGCGCGCGCGTTCGCCGAACGTCCAGATCGCGATGCTCGAAAAGAGCAAGGGGAAGGGCGGGCGAAGGGGAGCAGGCCGCGCCCCCGCGGCCGTCCCGGCTGTCGGTCCTGCCAGGGCCGGAGGCCGGCGCAGCGGCTTCGCCGCCCTCCACTTCGTTGCGGCCAGGGTGCGCCGTCCTCCTGAATTCCCCGGCAACGGACCGCCGTGACGGGCCGCGATGGGCGCGGCTCCAAGACGGAGGTTCAAGAAAATGAATAGGAAGAACGAAGGCGGACGCGCCGACATCTATGCGCGGATCACAGAACGCATCGTCGCCGATCTGGAGAAGGGTGTGCGCCCTTGGGTGCAGCCCTGGAACGCCGGCAACGCCACCGGCCGGATCACCCGGCCGCTGCGCCACAATGGCGAACCGTACACTGGCATGAATGTGCTGCTGTTGTGGTCGGAAGGGTTGGCCCGCGGCTTTACCTCGCCGATCTGGATGACGTTCAGGCAGTCGATCGAGCTCGGAGCCCATGTCCGCAAGGGCGAGACGGGATCAACCGTCATCTATGCCAGCCGGTTTACCAAGACCGAGACGGATGAACACGGCGGCGAGGTCGAGCGGGACATCCCGTTTCTCAAGACGTACAGCGTGTTCAACGTCGAGCAGATCACAGGTTTGCCCGAACACTTTCATCACCGACCGACGCCGATCCTCGATCCCGTCGCGCGGATCGAGCACGCCGATCGTTTCTTCGCCAACACCGGCTCCGTAATCCGGCATGGCGGTTCGCGGGCATTCTATTCACCATCGAGCGATAGCATCCAAATGCCCATCTTCGAAAGTTTCCGTGATGCCGCGTCATATGTGGCGGTGAGCGCCCATGAACATATTCATTGGACGGCGAGCCGTGTTGGCCGCGATCTCAGCCGCTACGCGAAGGATCGTAGTGAGCGAGCCCGCGAAGAACTTTTAGCAGAAATAGGATCCGCCCTGGTCTGCGCAGATCTCGGCATCGTCCCTGAGCTCGAGCCGAGGCCCGACCACGCGGCGTATGTGGCGAGCTGGATCAAAGTGCTTTCCAATGACCGGCGCGCAATCTTCTCGGCTGCGGCCCATGCGCAGCGCGCGGTTGCGTATCTGCACAGCCTTCAGCCGAAGGCCGAGAACGAGCAGGAGGCCGCCTGATGTTTCATGCTCCGTGCATCCGAGGGGGGAGCGTTGTGCCCTTCCCAATCGCGGTGCGCACGATTTTCCTTCGCGCCATCGTGCATTCCACCTCGCTAGTAGCGCTTGTTGCGCTTGCGTCTTGTAGGTGGCACGCCACGTTCGAACAGAAAAGCGGCGCCGCCTCGCGGCGGAGCCCTCTTGCGGATGCCGCTCGTGATTGCGTTATGGCAGATCGCTGGCGATGGTGCCTTCCGAAGTTGATCGGCGGCATGGATCTTGTGCGGCGAGGTTGCATCCGCACGACAAGCACGTCGGCAGTTCGTTGGCGATCTTGCGTCAGCGACTCGACGGATACGCCGAGATTGCTGAAAGCGGCGATCCCCTCTCACAGAGGATGCGCGGCGCTAAAGTGGCCACGTTGAGGACGACCGCGTCTCGTTACCCCGCACTCGTTTGCCTCGAGATCCGAATGGCCCGCGGCGCCTGTCTTCATTCCCCGTGTTTTCGTGACGGGCACACCCATCTGCGTCCTCGATAGAGGCTGGTCTGACCGAAGGCCGATCCCGCTACGCGTGCTCTCGATCTTGTCCCCGCAACGTCCGTCCTCGACTTTCTTCCCCTGTCGCTGCGCGCCATTCCTCGCGGTTCAAGAAAGTCGCTTCCGGCCGC
This sequence comes from Bradyrhizobium barranii subsp. barranii, assembly GCF_017565645.3. NCBI lineage: Bacteria > Pseudomonadati > Pseudomonadota > Alphaproteobacteria > Hyphomicrobiales > Nitrobacteraceae > Bradyrhizobium > Bradyrhizobium barranii. The sequence goes on along the minus strand of NZ_CP086139.1, from coordinate 85,375 downwards.
CCTTCACTTTGTTTCGGCCCTTCGGGTGCAGGTCGATCGCCTCCGGTCTCACGACCGCCATCGAGGTCGCGATAGGCGCGGCCCGAGAAAACAAAGGGAATGAGACAATGGCTACCATCGGCACCTTTACCTCGAACGGCAACGGCGGCTTTACGGGGACGATCAAGACTCTCAACCTCAACGTCAAGGCCAAGCTGGTCCGCGTCGAGAACCCCTCCGAGAAGGGACCGCACTTCCGCATCTTCGCAGGAGCGAATGTCGAACTCGGCGCTGCCTGGCAGAAGGTCTCCAACGAGGGCCGCGACTACCTCTCGGTCAAGCTGGATGACCCGAGCTTCCCCGCTCCGATCTACGCCACTCTGATCGAGGTTGAGGGCGAGGAAGGCCTGCAGCTGATCTGGTCCCGGCCGAACCGGGACTGAGGCTTCCGCCAGAGGGCTCCGCCGCGAGGCGGGGCCTTCTTCCTTTCAATCGGAGACGCCTTCATGATCATCGACACCATCGAGGAATTGCGCGCCGAGCTGCGGGATTGCTTGTTCACGCCCGCGGAGCGCAAGGCGCTCGAAGCCGAACTGGCCGAGCTCATCCGCCGGCGCGACGAAGCACTCGCGGCCGAGGAGGAGGGGGCGTGAGCCCCCTCGTCTAGCGACTTACACCACGACGGTGCAACGGCTCCGCTCATCCGTTGAGGACGTCCTTGATGGCTTTGGCTGGCGTGAAGGTCAGCTTCTTGGCAGCCGCGATCGCGATCGGTGCGCCGGTCGACGGATTACGACCCTCGCGGGCAGGCGTATCCTTGACCTTGAATTTTCCGAAACCGGCGATACTTGTCTCGGCCCCGCTCGCTGCTGCATCGGCGATCGCCTTGAACACGCCGTCGACGATGGCCTTCGCCTGTGTCTTTGTCAGGCTGTTCTCGGTGGCGATCTTGTCGGCGATTTCATTCGCGGTGGTCATGGAACAGGCTCCATCTTGCTGTGATTTTCCTCCGTCTGACATGAAGAGCGCCGGACGGGTAGGGCCGATATCACAGGCAGAGCCACAATCCCCGGAAAACTGACGAACTATCAGACCTTCTCCTCCACAGCCGCGTATCCACGTTTGCGTTTGGCGCGCTCCAATCGTCCGAATGCGTCGCCCGCTTCATCGCTGCCGTCAAAGGTCTGCACCATCGTCTGGCCATTGGTGCCGATCCGGCCCCAGTTGCGGATCAGCGAGACCCCGCCGAATAAGGTCGGCTGGATCGAAAGCAAGTAGAACCGCCGCATGTTGCGCGTGGCGTCGATGCGGCGAAGATGAAGCGGCGCGGGCTTGAAGTTCGGCATGCGCGGATTCTCGCTTCCTGCAAAAGCAAGGTCCAATGCTTTCTATGAATCGATCAGGGCCAAACGATTCAATCTCTCGATACCTCACCGCACCATGGATGCTTGGTCCGTCCCATCATCGCGCGAGACCTTCCTTTACGAGAGTCTCACCGAGAGACTGGCCCCCCACGCATCAAGGTTCTGCCAGAGCTATCGATGACAGGTGCCTCCGTGCCACCACTCAAGTCATAATTTCGTTTTGGTACCACTTCCGGTTTCCGGAAGAGGGGTAGATTCGGAAAACCCAAAGGAAACGCCGAGCGCCCGAGCCGGGTACTTGACGATACCGACAACGCCCGCACGGACGCTGGAACGTCGAAGTTCACAAGAATTCCATCCGCACGATCTCAATAGGCTCGCCGCCGAGTCCATGAGAGAAACGGCCTCGGCCCACGCTTCGAAAGCCGCATTTTTGGTAGAAGCCTTCGGCGTTGATCGTCGCCTCGAGCCTGATTGGCCCACTATGGCCCATCCGTGCTTGCGCTATCCCGATCTTGAGCAGCCGACGACCGAGTCCGACACCTGCGGCCTCCGGCAATATGAACAGCCTAGTTACTTCGCCCGGCTCGGCGTCGACAAATCCAACCACAACACCTTCGTGCTCACACACCGTCATTCGTCCCTTGGCGATGAGTTCTTCGTAGAATGCGGACGTCCGCTCGCCCATCCAATTCTCGATTTGGTCCCGAGAATAGGATGCTCCCCCAAGTCCGGCGATTGACGCCTTCGTGATACTGAAAACCGTCTCCGCGTCCTCGTGGCGAGCGGCCCTGAAGGATAGTTTGCCATCGCGCATCATGAAAAGCAGCACTCCAAAGAATCGCTTTGCTTATCGACTTTGTGGAATCACCAGCGTCGCCCCGACCGACCTTCTTCATTCGGTCATCATGCTGCGGGCCAAAATGGTCTCAACTTCTTGAAGTCCGGCGTCACCAGCGAATCGGGTAGCCACAGTACACGTGATCGGCCTCATGCTGCCGTCAGCCCAGATTGGTCTCGAAATACTTTCGGTAGCCCAGGGTCAGTATGGCGGCCCGCTTCATCGAGAGCAATCAGTCCAAAGGCGGCATCCTCAAAAAAGAGCCGGAACAGGAACATGCATCGGAGCAGCATTCTCGCGCCGCGCGGCCGAGACCGGACTTACGAATCTCGATTCGCGAAAGAAGATTGGTCAAATGTCGAGAATGATGAACGGGGGGTACATTCATAAACGGCAGCTTGCGAGAAAGCTTTCGTGCCGTCATAATTCCGTAATCTATCGGAACCGGAGGTTTTTGCGGGCTGCGACATTGTCCAGGATTGCGGAGGCGATAGTGAGGAATTGGGTTATGACGGAAAGCACGCAGCCGAAGGCAGACAGGCGCGGCCGGCTACTGGAAGTTGCCATGAATGAAATGGTCAAATTCGAACGAAAGGAAAGCGAATTCCGCAGGAAAGATCGCGAGGAGCGGGCGGCGGAGCTTCAGCTTCCTTTGGATAAGCTCGACGTCCACTGAGAAGCGCCGATATTATTTCATTTGGCCCGATCGTGCGATGGCCGCCCCATCGCGAAGGTGCTTGGACGAGCTCACCATTTTCACGGCCTCAGCAAGGCTCAGCAAATCGCCGATTGGATGCACGCGCAGCAGGCCAATCCCGATCAACATGAAGCGGGACGAGCCACGTAGACGCGCCGTCGCCTGGCGTCATCCGTGCTCGGGCTCAATGCCGCTGGTTGTGCGACCAGAACCGGGGCCGCCGCACCGGGCGCGACCCTGCTCCAGATTTGCCCAGCTCGTCACTCAAGTTCTGATCAAAGTCTTGCTCAAGATTGCCCTCTACATTCGCGCGCGCGGTCCTGATCAGGCTTCTGACCTCGAGGGCCGTGTTGGCGATTGTCCATCCCTGCAGGCCGGATGTCTCCCGCACCTCCTCATCGGTCGCGGCGAGGATTTCCTCGCTCAGTGCTTCGAGCAGGCAGGCCAGATCGAGACTTGGGTCCCAGCGTGTCATCACTTGCTCCAGTTCTGTTGATCGCGCAGCAGAGCGCGTCGCATCCGCCGTCGCGTTGTGTCGTAGTTGAGTTCGGATATATCGTAGATCCTGCAGATCTCTCTGGCCGCCATGCCGTCGGCCATGCCCGCGATGATCTTCAGCGCCAGCGGATCGGCTTCGAACAACCGATAGACATTGGCCAGCGCCTGTGCGGCGGCCAGGACCCGCTCCGGATCGGGCACCTCGTCGACCGCCTCACCCGGCCAGCTTCGCTGGTCCGGATCATCGCGGCTCACAAGCAGCCTTCGCTCAAGCCGCGCACGCCGCCAATGGTCGTTGCAGATGCTGCGCATGACGCCCGCCAGGAACGCCAGGATGGGTACGCCGGGCGGCCAGGGGCGGCAGCCATCGAGGACGCGTGCGATTGCCTCGTGAAGCAGGTCGCTCCAGCCCAATCCTCCCGGCAGGTCGCGGCTCCAAAACCGTGCCAGAGCCTTTAGCCGCACGAGTTCGAGATCCGACAGGGCATCGATGGCGGACGCGACGTCGGCGGCTGGGGCAACCGCGACATCAGGCCTGGGAGTTATCGTCAATCGTTCCATGGTCACAACAATATGCGCTTCACCGGGCCCAATGCGGACAGCGGATGGAAGAATATTTTGACATGTCCGCGTGGGCGGACTCCAGGCGCATCGTCTGTATCGCAACAGGAGAGCCTTCATGGACGACACGTTGGCAGCGGCGCGCCGCTGGTATGCCGAAGACCTGCGATACAAGGTTCCGGTCCTGCGTAACCCGCAGCTGATCGAGGCATTTGCTTCTGTTCCACGCGAGAAATTCGTCAGCCCCGGACCGTGGCGCATCATCTCGGACCCGTATAGCGACGCATTCCTGACCCCGATACCGACCCGCGCTGGCTCTATCATGACGTCCTCGTGACAATCGATGTGAGCCGCAACCTCAACAACGGGATGCCCAGCTTCTGGGCCCGCAACTTTGAGCATCTCGACATCGCGCGCGGCGATCGCGTGCTCCAGGTCGGTGCCGGGGCCGGATACTATTCAGCGGTGCTGGCTGAGATTGTCGGATCCGCGGGGCGCGTGACGGCAGTTAAAACCGATCCGATGCTGGCCTCGCAGGCCCAAGCGAATCTCGTGAACTGGCCGCAGGTCGATGTCATCTCAGGCGACGGCCGGACGGTGGATGTTGGTGAACTTGACGTCGTCATCGTATTCGCCGGATCCACCCACCCATCTCGCTGCTGGCTCGATCGCCTGATCGAAGGCGGCCGGCTTTTGATGCCGCTGACCGACGAATCGGGGCTTTCTGCTTCGCGTGATCCGGCGTCGAAACCGGTTCGAGGCATCTTCGATCGGCGCCGTCTCCGTCTATCCTTGCATCGGGGGGCGCGATGACGAGGCGGGAAAACATCTGCATGCCGCGCTCGAAGGCCTGCCGCCCGGCAAAGTCCCGATTCGCGCGCTGCACATCGGTGATCCGAAGCCTGACGATGCTGATAATGTCTGGTTTCAAGCGGCGGGGTTTTGGCTGGAACGCGCGGCTGTCGAAGGAGATGCCGTCCCTTCGAAATGATCGGGCTGCTTCGATCGTGCTAGACCATCCTCACGCTGGGCATTCCTCAACTCAAACGTGATGTGCCCAATTATCTCCCAACACGGTCTCTCAGGACGCGCAATTATGTGTTGCGCCAAAGGTCAACAATTTCTCCGAATACTTCACGAAGCCGTGGCTTTAGCTTCGCAAGCCGCATCGGATCGAGTTGCGGTCGGATCGGTTTGTCGATGTGAGTGCAATCCAGATACGTTGTGTAGCGCAGTTCGATCTGTAGCGCCTCGGTTGACGAGTTGTGGTGTCTCCGGATCAAGTAGCCGCCCGAGAAAGGCTCGTTGCAGACCGTCCGGAAGCCTTGTCGCTTGAAAGCCTTGCTTGCCAAAGTGGTCGTCTCTTGCCGGCACGACGTGCTACGCAGGTCACCGATGCAGACATCGTCCGCGATCGGTCCAAAGAATGCGTGCAAGTCAAGGAGCAGAACCCGCCCGCACACTCTCAGCATGCGGTCAATAAGATTGGACAGCTCTTCATGGTAAGGTGAATGATACTTCACCAGTCGTTGTCGAAGACTCTGTTCGTCCGGAGGCTTTCGATAAATGGGCGTTCCATCAAACATCGAGTCGGAAATCACCGCCTCGTTGAAGGAGCCAAATAATAATCCTTCGGGATTTCGGTTTAGGTCTGTGACATACCGACTGTGTGTCGCCGCGATCGTCGTCACGCCCAGTTCAGGCAGAAAATCGTAGACCTGCGGGAGATGCCAGTCGGTGTTTCTCAGCCAATTTAAATGAAGTGGGGTGAACGCATCGGCAATTGATGGCGGAACGAAGGTGCCGCTGTGTGGCATGCTGGCAATGATAGGTACAGAATTTTCGGGACAAGGTCGTTCTATTCGATAGAGTTGCTGGCACTCTCTACTTGGACCAGTTGATTGATCATTCATGGATAGCGCACCTGGATAATCGTCAAACCTGCGCGCCCTGAGACGTCTACTCCGCCCGAGCGATTCAAGTTTTTGATGTTGACGCGTTTTTGATGTGGATGCGAGCCAAGCCAGCTCCGAAAGCCAGTGCGGGCGAATCGTGGTCTCCGTTTTCCATGTTGTCGCTCTGAGCCGGGCGGAGACAACCGTGCGCAGGGCCGTCCACGGCGAACTCCGCGCATTCGCCTCCTGATGTAACGAGCTGCGGGGTCCGATAGCAACCGGTCTACTCGTGATACGACCCCGACGGGACTCTTGGAATATATCCCAATTGACCTTCCAATGCAGCCAACGTTAGGCGAGCTGACTCCAATTTTGCAGTCGCCTCGACCATGGCGGCCGACGTTTTGTCCACCTGCGAAATCGCAGCCGAGCTAATCTGGAGTAGGCTGTCCTTGAGATGCGGCGACGCTTCATCTCGCATGGCACGACTTAAATCCACCAGCGTGCTCGTCAGCGCTCGATGCGTGCAAGCTTCCTCTCGTTCGAGAGTTTCCAACCTTGCGAGTGCCTCGCGATAGTATCGTATCGCTTCGACGACCCTGCTTTCGAGATCTGTGTTGTCGCTCACCTGCTCTTCTCCTCGCAAATCTTTGAGCAATTGTGCCAGCTTGAACGAGCAAAAATTGGGCGGCTCGTAGATGGTGCGAGCGAGGCCGTGATGAAATTGGGCGGAGACCTACGTATCCCCATTTGGAAAACGGTAAGAGTCCGACCACCTCTCTGTCCTCCGTCTATCAGGGGCGTGCCACAAGCTCCTCGGGGGGCGTTGATCGTGGCGCTTGTTGGACATGCCACAAGGACTGATCTTCGCCTTGGCGAAAGTCCTTCAACGTTCCTTTTGATTCTTCCGTCAAGACCCGATCCTGTTTCCGCCCACCTTGAGACTTGCCCCGTGATGGTCTTACCGAGTTCCGATTAAGGGCGACCTACGGCAGCCCAACTTCGCTTCTCGGGTCCGAGTTTCAGCTCGCTGGTCTCGGCGTTCTCGATCGCGGACAGCAGTTCTTCCCTCAAGCTTGCGATAGACAGTTCGATTTCGGCCACGGTCGCACCCAGAAATGTCATGAAAGAATTACGACGGTTTGGCGTTCCGAAACGGATGGGACGTCTCTCTAACAAGGAGCGATCACAAGCGCCCCTAGCTCGCTCGTCAACCGGCCGCGTTCGTTTCTTCGTTGTTGTCAGGCGAACTTGACCGCGCGCGCGATATATGTAGGATCAGCAATCAAAGATTGCATGCATTTTTTGATCGGAATCTATTGCGGGGCAAGACATGTCGCGGCACTTGGAGAGCCCGGCGCTTTCACGAAGCGCGAACATTTGGGCGAATACGCGACAACTTTCAGCGCGATGTCCAGTGGAGCGCCTATGGCGGCATTTTGTGACGTTGCTATGACGGCGGGACGTTTGGACATGAGCAGCGCGGCGGCATTCAGAGGTCGGCTCGACGCGCTTTCGATCAGGGCGGGCTAATCATGGAAATCGATCAGACGCGGTTTCGAAACGTGGTCGAGCAGACGCGCGAGGATCGCGATCGCGTGCGCAAGCTCGTGGAAGCCAAGCAGTGGCGTCAGGCCGAGCCGGACCGGACGCGCATGGCGATGTTCAGCTTGCGGACTGCGCGACAGACCATGCCGCGCGGCGCCGAGGCCGTGCAGGGTCCTGACGACATGCAGGCGTCGTGGTTCCTGCCGGGTGGCGCGACGGCACGGCGGGCGATCGCGTTCGTTGAAGCGACGGCTGGAGGCAAGTGGACGGCCGGCTCCGGCTTTCTGATCAGCCCCACGCTCTTCATGACCAACCAGCACGTGATCCAGGACGAAGCCGCTGCGCTTTCGGCCCAGATCACGTTCGATCGGGAAATGGGCGAGGACGGCTCGATGCGGCCCACCACCGTCTTCCGTTTGGCGCCCGACCGTTTCGCCCTGTTCTCACAGCAGGAGGAATTGGACTACGCGATCGTGGCTCTCGGGCAGAAGGTTGCCGGCGATAGCGACCCGCGGGATTTTGGATTGTGCGTCCTGTCCGATCGGCCCGACAAGCACGTGATCGGCATGAACATGAATATCGTGCAGCACCCGAACGGCCTGCCGAAGATGATCGCGATCCGGAACAATATCCTGCAGTATCGGACGGAGCGCACGCTTCTGTACGAGACCGATACCGACCACGGTTCGTCGGGAGCGGCAGTCTTCAACGATGCGTGGGAGCTCGTGGCGCTTCATCACTTCGGGGAGCCGTTCCTCGAACGTAAGGACGAAAGCGGCAATGCCATTCCTACCAACGTCAACGAAGGCGTGCGGATCAGCGCCATCTACCGGCATCTTTCGGACAGGCTCGCGACTCTCGACGGGGATCATCGCGACCTGTTGCGGGCCGCGCTCGAACTGTCGAAGACGGCTCTCGTTCAAACGGGCGGCAAGCGACTCTCGCCGCCGCATCCCTCCGCGGATGCACAAGAGAGTCTGGTGATCGGGGAGGAGGGCGTCATGGCCAGTGAAGCCGGCGGAAACGAGATCAAGGTGACGATTCCGATCGAAGTGAGCGTTCGGGTAGGCGGAAGCTACGTGGCCGCCGCTCCCGTCGCGCCCGCACCCGCGCCCCAGAAGACGCTCACACGTGCGGCGGAAAAACTATCGATCGACCAGGACTATTCGAATCGCGACGGCTACGACCCGCGATTCGTGCACGGCGTGACGTTTCCGCTGCCGACGCCAATCGGCAAGTTGGCCAAGCAGGTGGCTCCCTTGCGGGCCGGCGAACAGAACGCCGAGGCCGGCGAGCTGAAATACGAGCACTTCAGCATCAAGATGAACAAGGCCAAGAAGATGGCTCTGTTCACGGCGACCAACATCGATGGCAAGAGCTTCCTGAACGTCGACCGCTCCACGGGGGAGGTCACCGACGGCGCCGAAGGAGAGACCTGGTACGGCGATCCCCGTATCAGCGCGAGCTTCTTCATTGACCAGACCTTCTATTCGGGCTGGTCCAATCTCTTCGACAGGGGCCATCTGACCCGCCGTATGGATCCGGACTGGGGAAGCAAGGAGGCAGCTGAACGGGCGAATGCGGACACCTATCATTTCACGAACTGCACCCCGCAGCACTTCCGCTTCAACGAGAGCACGAAATTCTGGCAGGGCGCCGAGCAATATGTCCTCGAAAACGGGGCCATCGCTGAAGAGACCGCCAACCGCATCTGCGTCTTCCAGGGACCGATCTTCGACGACAAGGTCGATCTTTGGGCGGACGATATCCAGATTCCGTCGTCGTTCTTCAAAGTGATCGCCTGGAAGGGCAAGAACGGCGTGAAATCCGTGGGCCTCGTCGTCGATCAGCGTCAACTGCTGTCCGAACAGCGCAAAGGCGGAATCCCGCCGAAGCCGCCGGCCTTCGTCGACGTCTCGCAATGGCGCGTCGCCATCACCGAGATCGAACGCCGCACGGGCCTCGACTTCGGCGATCAGGTCAGGTCGGCCGATACTTTCGAGACCAAAGATCAGCCTGTCGTAGGCGAGGCGCGGCCGGCGGTTCCTGTGAAATCCGAGTCCGATCTCCTGCCTCGGAACCTGTGACGATCGCGATCAGGGGCCGACATCTAATCCACTGCACGATCGCGGAGAAACGTGCATGAAGAAAGCCGCTTTGATGGCGTTGTCCTGCCTCGTCGCGCTCGTGCCCGGCCCGGCGTCCGCGTGGTGGGACGAAGGCCATATGCAGATCGCCTATCTGGCCTACAAGCGGCTGGATCCCGCGATCAAGGACAAGATCGACGGCCTGCTTAGGCTCAATCCCGACTATCAGGTCTGGACGTGTGGTGCGCAGGACGACGATTCCCGAAGGACCTATGCCTTCGTCCACGCGGCGACCTGGGCCGACGACATCAAGACGAAGAGCGACTACCGGGAGGATCACGTCAGCGACGCGACTGCGGGCCAGAACGTAGCTTACGACAAGCTCAAGCACAGCTATTGGCACTATAAGGACATATTGTTCTCGCCGGACGGCACGAGCCTGCCCGCACCGGATCCGGTCGATGCCGCGAAGATGGCGAAGATCATGATCGCTACACTGCCCGCGGCCTCCGGCGCCTCCGATCAACTCCGGTCCTACGACCTCGTCTGGTTGCTGCACCTCGTCGGGGATCTCCATCAACCACTTCACGCGATTGCCCGCTATACCGCCGAGCTTCCGCACGGCGACCGCGGCGGCAACGCCGAGATGGTCGTTCCGGCCACCGGCGAGACGATCGCGCTGCACGCCTATTGGGATCGTCTCTTCGGCGGATATTCGTCCGTTTTCGGGGCCATTTTCGACGCCGACGATCGGGGTGGTCTCGGATCCGTCGCGGTCGACCCCGACGCGGAGAAGGTGCTCGATCCCGATCGATGGGCGCAGGAGAGTTTCGAGGCCGCAAAGAGCTTCGCATACGCTCAGCCGGTCGCGCCCGGACCGGCCGCGGTCCAACTTACGCGCGACTATGAGACGAACGCGCGCAACGTCGCCCGCACTCGCGCAGCCCTTGCCGCGGCAAGGCTCGCGAGAGTGCTGGACACGGCGCTTCACTAGACCTCGAAGGGAGAACTTGGATGCTGCCGACGATGCTTCAGAGGTTGTACGCGGCCTCCGACCTCCTCGATGGATTCAATCCGTTCGACGAATTGGGCTTCACGCTCACCCGCGACTTCGAGGTGTTCCGGCAGTTCGTGTCCGATGGTGGACCCGTGCCGTCCGCTCTGGAAACGCGACTGTCGCAGGCGCGGCACGACGCGACGATCGCCGATGCCCTCAAGAGGTTTCTGAAGGACGTTGGGCGGCCACTCGTGGGGTTCATGGGCGGCCACGCCGCCAAGCGCAATTCGCCGGCGTTCGCCGACATCGCCAAGCTCGCCTGGAGCGTGGCGCAGGACGGGTACCTCATCGTGACCGGAGGCGGTCCCGGCGTGATGGAGGCTGCGCACGTGGGAGTGGCCTTCAGCAGAAACGGAATGGACGATCTCGAAAGGGCCCTGGCGAATCTGGCGGCGACCCCGGATTATGGCGATCTGGACGATCTCTTCGAGAACGACGGCAGCCTTAAGAAATCGAAGCGGAAGGACGTGATGGCCGCCCGCGACTGGCTCGCGGCTGCACTCGACGTGCGTTCGGCCGCGCCGTCGACGCTGCCTCTCAGCCTTGCCATTCCGACCTGGCTGTACGGTGCAGAGCCCACGATGCCGTTCGCGACGCACTACGCCAAATATTATCAGAACAGTCTTCGCGAGGAGGCGCTCGTCAACAATTCGCGGGCTGGGATCATCTACGGCCGAGGGGGCGGCGGAACGCTGCGCGAGATTTTCCAGGACGTGGAAAGGAACTACTACGCCAAGGACGCTGAAAATTTCACTCCAATGATATTCTTCGACAGGGGCGGCTACTGGCTGCGCTCCGCAGTCTACGAGCGCGGCAAGGTTACAAGCTATGGCTTGAAACTCGACGAAACCGTCCCCGAGATCCTCAAGTTCGGGATCTGCAGCCGATTGAGTCCCGATGAAGCTGCATTGCGGCCATTTCTCGATAAATTGACTTTCACTGATGACGTATCTGTCATTAAGGATGTCTTGGCCAAGCATTCGGGCGTTGCGAAGCGGAATATGTCTTTCGCGCTCGCCGGCGAGTCGTTCAGGATACCTACGCTGCGCATGAACCGGGCCTAAACGAAACGGGCGCCCGCTGCGCCCAGTCTTCCCCGGACATTCCGGCAGGTATCGCCGATGTTGTCCAGAACTCCCGCGACCGCGATGATGGCGGCATGAGGCGGGGCACCCTCCGGCGGGTTTTGGCGTACGATATCGAACGCGCGTGGTCTAACGATCTCAAATGTCTGAAGCGTGCCTATGATCTTTCCTTGCGGGATCGCCGACTGGCCGACTTCAACGCCGATACGGTTCGCGCGGTAGAATAATCTGACGAGGTCAAAAGTTGCCAGAGCGCATAAAAACCCCGGCATCGCTGCCGGGGTTGGTATGTCGTAGTTCGCTGCAGCAGCTGGATCAGAAGTCCATGCCGCCCATGCCGCCGCCCGGGGGCATGGCGGGGCCGGCAGCGGCCTTCTTCGGCAGCTCGGCGACCATGGCCTCGGTGGTGATCAAGAGCGCCGCCACGGAGGAGGCGTTCTGGATCGCGGTGCGCACGACCTTGGTCGGGTCGATGATGCCCTTGGTGACTAGATTGCCGTACTCGCCGGTCTGCGAGTCGAAGCCGTAGGCGTATTGATCCTTCTCCAGGATCTTGCCGACGATCACCGAGCCGTCCTCGCCGGCGTTGATCGCAATCTGGCGAGCGGGAGCCGACAGTGCCTTGCGCACGATCTCGACACCGGTCTTCTGGTCGTCGTTCTTGGTGCGCAGGCCCTTGAGCGCTTCGGTGGCGCGGAGCAGGGCGACGCCGCCGCCCGGGACGATGCCTTCCTCGACCGCCGCGCGGGTCGCATGCATCGCGTCATCCACGCGGTCCTTGCGTTCCTTCACCTCGACCTCGGTCGCGCCGCCGACGCGAATCACCGCGACGCCGCCCGCGAGCTTGGCAAGACGCTCCTGGAGCTTCTCACGGTCGTAGTCCGAGGTGGTCTCCTCGATCTGCGCCTTGATCTGCGCCACGCGCGCCTCGATGTCGGCCTTCTTGCCGGCGCCGTTGACGATGGTGGTGTTCTCCTTGTCGATCATCACCTTCTTGGCGCGACCGAGCATGTTGAGCGTGACATTCTCGAGCTTGATGCCGAGGTCTTCCGAGATCGCCTGGCCGCCGGTCAGGATCGCGATGTCCTGCAGCATGGCCTTGCGGCGATCGCCGAAGCCCGGAGCCTTGACGGCCGCGACCTTCAGGCCGCCGCGCAGACGGTTCACGACGAGCGTGGCGAGCGCCTCGCCTTCGACGTCTTCGGCGACGATGACCAGCGGCTTGCCGGATTGCACCACGGCCTCGAGCAGCGGCAGCAGCTCGTTCAGCGAGGAGAGCTTCTTCTCGTTGATGAGGATGTAGGCGTCGTCCATCTCAACGCGCATCTTGTCGGCGTTGGTGACGAAGTAGGGCGAGATGTAGCCGCGGTCGAACTGCATGCCCTCGACCACGTCGAGCTCGGTCTCGAGCGACTTGGCTTCCTCGACCGTGATCACGCCCTCGTTGCCGACCTTCTTCATGGCGTCGGAGAGGAACCTGCCGATCTCGGCGTCGCCGTTGGCCGAGATGGTGCCGACCTGGGCGATCTCCTCGTTCGAGGTGACCTTCTTGGAGTTCTTCTGCAGGTCCGCAACGACGGCCTCGACCGCGAGGTCGATACCGCGCTTGAGGTCCATCGGGTTCATGCCGGCGGCAACCGCCTTGGCGCCTTCACGGACGATCGCAGCCGCGAGCACGGTCGCGGTCGTGGTGCCGTCGCCAGCCGCGTCAGCGGACTTGGAGGCGACTTCGCGCACCATCTGGGCGCCCATGTTCTCGAACTTGTCGTCGAGCTCGATCTCCTTGGCGACGGTGACGCCGTCCTTGGTGATGCGGGGAGCGCCGAACGACTTGTCGAGGACGACGTTGCGGCCCTTCGGACCGAGCGTGACCTTCACGGCGTTGGAGAGAATGTCGACGCCGCGCAGCATGCGGTCGCGGGCGTCGACGCCGAACTTGACTTCTTTGGCTGACATATTGGTTTCCCTGAGTGCTTGGATTTTGCTTCACGGCTTGTCTCACCCTTGACGATGCGCCCGGCCGGCGCTCCTCAGGGTGAGCGGTGCGAGCGTTGACTTAGGCGGCCTTCTTCTTCGAAGCGGGAGCTTCGAGCACGCCCATGATGTCGCTTTCCTTCATGATCAGCAGGTCCTGGCCGTCGATCTTGACCTCGGTGCCCGACCACTTGCCGAACAGCACGCGGTCGCCGACCTGGATGTCGATCGGGATCAGTTTGCCGCTCTCGTCGCGGCCGCCGGGGCCGACGGCGATCACTTCGCCCTGGGAGGGCTTTTCCTTGGCCGTATCCGGAATGATGATGCCGCCAGCGGTCTTCTCTTCGGCGTCGATACGCTTGACCACGACGCGGTCGTGAAGCGGACGGAATTTCATGCATTTCTCCTAAGTATTTGTATTGGTGACGGATTTCATGAGTGTTAGCAGTCAAGACCCGTGAGTGCTAGCACGGGCGTTCCTGAAATAGGACCGCTTTCTTACGGAGCAAGGGTTTGTGATAGAAAAATTGGCACACCCCGCCGGCTGATCCGACAATAGCCGATAGCTCACGATCCCCTCTTCGATGTAGGGCCGCATTTCTTCGGCGAATGATCATACCGGCCGGCAGCTGCAAACAGGAGGCGTCTCGGTCAGCATGTCCGGCACGACCCGGTAACCGCCACGGTGGCCTCCCTGAGGTTCAGACGACGGTATCTCACAGGTCTATGATCTCGCCTGAAACGATGACGCGCCCCGCACAGCGTGTCGCGGCGCAGTCGAAAAGAGCCAGGCGGCGGCGCCGCCCGTGGGCGAATGGTCACCGGCGCAGCCCGATATAGCTCTCCCAATTCAGCTCGCGTTCTGGCAATTTCAGTCTGATCAGAGGTTCGCAATGCCAAACAGATTTCCGCTCGACCCCAAACTGCCGAAGACCTTCGACGCGACGGCGAACGACGCACGAAGCAAGGCACAGCTCGATCAATGGTGGGATCGTCCCTATGGCGTCACGTTGCCGGATGGCCGGATCGAGGTGCGGTGCCTGAATGGTGGGGCGTGGGACCGTTCGACCCATCTCGGCATCGCCGATGATTACGATGCGGCCTGCGCGTTGGCCGAAGCAAAGCAAGCGAAGTGGCTCAAGTTCCGGGAGCGCCCCTGTGTCCAGTTCGACGCAGATCAGGTCTTGGTGGTCCGGCAGGCGCAGCGGCCGGACGAGGCGCCGCAGCAACTGGCGACGTTCGCTACGGCCGACGCGGCAACTGACTACTTGCGCGTCAATTTCCCGGATGCGTAGCCCGTTATTCCAACATCCGCATGGGAGCGGGATATCGCTCTCGACCTGGCTCTGTTTGGCTCTGCTCGGGACGTCCATCGTCTTGGAATTGATCTCGCAGCGGTAGGAGTGTTTGGGCGAGCCCCTCCGGGGGACGGCTCTACTCGCAACGGCACTCCCGGAGCCCGCAAACATTCTCCGCGCATTCGCGTGACGCTCCTCTCGCGGGTCATCGGCGACTTCACGACCATCAGCTCCGCTGACCGGCTTCTCTCCGGTAGAACCTGTTCTCGCCGACGCACGCCCGCATGTCGGTGCGCCGGAACCAGATGGCGCGTCCGCATCGCAGCGGCGGGTTCCCGGCGGTGAAGATGATCTGTTCATCGGTCCGCATCCGCAGCACCTCATGCGGCAGCATGAGCGGCCGGCGGGCGAGCTGCTTGGACCGGGTCCGGGACGAACCCGACATTTGCGAGGACCGGCTCAGCTGATCAACCTCGACCGTCGTGTCGCCGCATCGCTTCGAGATGTAGTCCGCCGTCTCGGGATCGTTGATCGCCGAAAAGGAGATCCAGGACGCGCTCTCGAACCACTTGCTGGTCGCGTCGCGTCCGCCATAGGCCTCGCGCATCTGGCCGATCGATTGGTAGAGCATCAGCAGTGTGATGCCATACTTGCGTCCCGCATCGCGCGCAGTTTCGAGAATGCGCAAGTATCCGAGCCGAGCGACCTCATCGAGCAGGAACAAGGTGCGGCCGGTCACTTCGCCATTGCGATTGTAGATGGCGTTGAGCAGCGAGCCGATGACGACACGGGCGAGGCCGGCATGATTCTCCAGCGTCTTCAGGTCGAGATTGATGAAGACGTCGGTCCGGCCCTCCGCGAGCTCGGCCGTCGTGAAGCTCGAGCCGGACACCAGCGCAGCATAGTTGGCATAGGAGAGCCAGTGGGTTTCCTTCACGGCGTTGGCGTAGACGCCGCTAAAAGTCTCCGGCGTCATGGCGATGAAGGGCGCGACATTCTCTTTCACGAAGCCGGACTCCGAATTGTCGTAAATCGTCTGAAGCCGCTGGCGCAGCTTCGGCTCCGGCTCGGACAGGTTGGCGCGGACTTGGCGGAGGTGCTGATCCTTCTTTTCCGTATGACCGGACAGGCAGACATCGCCGATCAGGGCCGTCAGCAGTTGCAGCGCCGAGGCGCGAAAGAAGTCATCCCGCGCCGAGCCCTGGCGCGGATTATCGGTCATGATCCAGGACGCGACGGCGGCAATATCCTCCTCCTTGGTCGCGCCGTGCTGGCCGATCCAGTCGAGCACGTTGAAGCCGACGCCTGAGGAGCGCGGGTCGAGTACGAAGACCTGGCGACCCGCCCCGTGCCGGTGTCCGGTCACCATGGGCGCGACCTCGTAGGAGGGGTCGAGAACGACCAACCCGCCGCCCCATTTGAGCGCCGTCGGCACCGTGACAGAGGTCGTCTTGAAGCCGCCGGAACCGGCGAACACGATGCCGTGCGACGAGCCGAAGGACGCATCGAAACAGAGCAAAGGAGACTTGCCCGGCGCCCCATGTCTCGGCGTCATCGGCGCGGAAGGAGCGATCCGTAACCGCATCCCGATCGACGCGATAGCGCTCCCCGACCACGATGCCGCCTGTCTCCGGGAACAGCCGCGCAGCCTCGGTCATCACCATCCAGTCGGACTCGCCATGGATGGCTCGCCGGCCGCGGATGCGACGCGGGGCAGCGGCCGCGAAGGCGGCGTTGCCTTTTATAGCCACACGCAACCCGAACACGGCCACGAGCGCAGCGATTGTCGCCCCGATGATGGTCGAGGGATCGGCATAGGCGAGAAGGCGGTCTCCAGCGAGCAGGGCATTGGCGAAGGAATGGGGGCGCGCGATCTCGCGCGAGACGGCGATCGCGACCACCAGCAGGCCGCCGAACACGACGCTCCAGCCGGCCGAGCGGATCGCCGTCGCACCGGCCGCCGCGAGCAGGAAGACCACGCCGATCGCCGCGGCGACCACGTAGGGCAGGGCGATGCCGACCCGGCCGAGCACCAGGCGCGCGTTCGGGGTTGTCCCGAACTTCGAAAGCCAGGCTTCGATGCCGGTGAGGACAAGGCATAAGCTCGCCATCAGCACGGCCGGCACGATCGCCAGGGCGATCTTATTTGCTCTCATGACCGAACGCCTTCGCGCCGATCGCCATGAGGCGCTCGCGTTCCACCTCGCTGCCGCGGAGACGGTCGGCGGCGTCGATCAGCAGACCCAGCAGCAACGCACGCTTCTCGTAGCGCAGCCCGGCCTTGGCGATGAGGCCGCCCAGCTCGATCTTCTCCCGCGTGTCCTTCTTGCGGGCGTGAGTTGAATCGGAGCGGCGCATGCGTTCAGCCCTGTTCAGCCACGCCCGAAGACGCGCCAGACGCGACGGCCGCGGCCGCCTTCGCTGTTGGGCTTCCGCCCTTGCGAAACCGGCCGGCGATCTCCTCGAACGCCGACAGCAGCGCGCCTTCGTCGATCTCGATCTCGCCCATCCCGGCTCTCAGCGCGATGCGGCCCATGCGCTCGGCTTCCCGCGTTTCAGCCTGCTTCAGCTGCTCCTGGAGCCTGGCGATTTCGTCCCTGATCTGCCGCGAGGGCTTTTTCATTCCGGAAGACCTTTCTTGTTAATTTGCGCGAAGCGCCAAATAGGAAAGCCGGGGTGAGCGCGAAGCGCGACCCGGGTAATTAACGGGGTCGGCGGAGCCGACGCTTTCGAAGATCATCCCGCCGTTCCGAAGGAGCGGCTTCCAAGGGCGCAGTAATACGTCGCTGACGCGACGTCCTGCTTCCCGCCCACGAATGGGCCGGCCGATTCCGACGAACAGCATGTTCGTTCGTCTTAAGGATCGCTTCCAGCCGTGGCCATCACCCATTTCACACCCCAGCTCATCGGACGCGGCGATGGCCGCAGCGCCGTGCTGGCCGCCGCCTACCGGCATTGCGCGAAGATGGAGTTCGAGGCCGAGGGCCGCACCGTCGACTATTCCAACAAGCGCGGGATGATCCACGAGGAATTCCTGGTCCCGGCCGACGCCCCCGCCTGGCTTCGGACGATGATCGCCGATCGCTCCGTTGCGGGCGCGTCGGAGGCCTTCTGGAACAAGGTCGAAGCCTTCGAGAAGCGAGCGGATGCGCAGTTCGCCAAGGAGTTTATCATCGCGCTGCCCGTCGAGCTGACGAGCGAGCAGAACATCGCGCTGATGCGCCAGTTCGTGGTCGAGCAGGTACTATCCCGAGGGCAGGTTGCGGACTGGGTCAATCACGACGAGCCAGGCAATCCGCATGTCCACATGATGACGACGCTGCGGCCTCTCACCGAGGACGGATTCGGGCCGAAGCGGGTCGCCGTCATCGGAGAAGACGGGCAGCCGCTGCGCATGAAATCCGGCAAGATCGCCTATCGGCTTTGGGCCGGCGACAAGCAGGAATTCCTGGAGCAGCGCAACGGCTGGCTCGACCTGCAGAACCAGCACCTCGCCCTGAACGGCCACGAGATTCGGGTCGATGGGCGCTCCTACGCTGAGCGCGGGATCGACGTCGTGCCGACCACCCATATCGGCGTCGCGGCCAAGGCCATCCAGCGCCGGGCGGAGCGCGAGGGGCGCGATCCGAACCTCGAACGGCTGCGCGTCTTCAACGAGAACCGGGCCGAGACGTTGCGGCGGATCCAGCGCCGTCCGGAGATCGTGCTCGACATGATCTCGCGGGAGAAGAGCGTCTTTGACGAACGAGATGTCGGCAAGCTCCTGCATCGCTATGTCGACGATGCCGCAACCTTCCAGCACTTGATGGCGCGGGTGCTGCAAAGCCCCGATGTGCTCCAACTGGAAGGGGAACAGGTCGACTTCGCGACGGGCGCGCGGGCGCCGGCAAAATACACGACGCGCGAGCTGATCCGGCTCGAAGCCGAGATGGTGCGGCGCGCGGTCCACCTCTCCGGCAGTGGGGCTTTCCCGGTCAAGCCGTCGGTCCTCGCAGCCATGTCCGCGCGTCACGCCAACCTCTCGGCCGAGCAGCGCGCCGCCATCGCGCATCTGGCGTCCGGGATCCGGATCGCGGCGGTTGTCGGCCGTGCCGGCGCCGGCAAGACCACGATGATGCGGGCCGCGCGCGAGGTGTGGGAGGCCGCAGGCTACCGCGTCGTCGGCGGCGCCTTGGCGGGCAAGGCGGCCGAGGGATTGGAGAAGGAGGCGGGCATCCAATCCCGCACGCTCGCCTCCTGGGAATTGCGCTGGAAAAGCGGTCGCGACGGCCTCGACGACAGAACGGTTTTTGTCCTGGACGAAGCCGGCATGGTCGCCTCGCGGCAGATGGCGCTGTTCGTCGAAACAGCATCAAAGGCGGGAGCCAAGCTCGTCCTGGTCGGCGATCCGGAACAGCTGCAGCCGATCGAAGCCGGCGCGGCGTTTCGCGCGATCGTCGAACGCATCGGCTACGCCGAACTCGAGACGATCTATCGCCAGCGCCAGCAATGGATGCGCGACGCCTCGCTCGATCTTGCCCGTGGCCGGACGGCGCAGGCTCTGTCTGCCTATCGCCAGCAGGGACGTGTGTTTGGCTCGGAGCTGAAGGCGCAGGCGATTGACAATCTCATCGCCGATTGGAACCGGGACTACGATCCATCCAAGTCGACCTTGATCCTCGGGCATCTGCGCCGCGACATCCGCGCGCTGAACGAGATGGCGCGGGCCAAGCTCGTCGAGCGCGGTCTCCTCGAACAGGGACATGCCTTCCGGACCGAGGACGGCGAGCGCCGATTTGCGCCCGGCGACCAGATCGTCTTCCTGAAGAACGAGGGCTCGCTCGGGGTCAAGAACGGCATGATCGGCAAAGTTGTGGAAGCCGGGACTGCGCGCCTGGTCGCCGAGATCGGGGAGGGCGAGTGCCGCTGCCGCGTCGAGGTCGATCAGCGCTTCTATCGCAACATCGACCACGGCTATGCGACGACGGTGCACAAGGCGCAAGGAGCCACCGTCGACCGGGTCAAGGTGCTGGCAACGCTGTCCCTGGACAAACACCTCGCCTATGTCGCGCTGACCCGCCATCGCGAGGATGTCGCGCTCTATTACGGCCGGCGTTCGTTCCAGAAAGCTGGCGGCCTGATCCCGATCCTGTCGCAGCGCCGGGCCAAGGAGACCACGCTCGATTACGAACGCGGCGCCCTCTATCGCGCTGCGCTGCGCTTTGCCGCAAACCGTGGACTGCACGTCGTTCGGGTGGCGCGCACGCTCGTGAACGATCGCCTGCGCTGGACGGTTCGCCAGAAGCAGCGCCTCGCCGAGGTCGCGCGCCGGCTGCGTGCGCTCGCCGAAAAACTCGGCCTCGTCGATGGCCGTAAACCCATCATCAGCACCGCACACAAGGAGGCGAAGCCCATGATCGCAGGCGTAACGACGTTCCCCAAATCCCTCATCGATACCGTCGAGGACAGGATCCTCGCTGACCCCGCCATCAAGAAGCAGTGGGAGGATGTGTCCATCCGATTCCGCCTCGTCTTTGCCGATCCCGAGCGGGCGTTCAGGGCGACGAATTTTGACGCCATGCTGAAGGATGCCGCCGCGGCGTCGTCGACGATCGCCCGTCTTGCCTCGAGCCCAGAATCCTTCGGGGCTCTGCGCGGCAAGACCGGTCTGATGGCGAGCAAGGCCGACAAGCAGGAGCGCCAGCGCGCGGAGGCCAATGTGTCGGCGCTCAAGCGCGACATCGAGCGCTACGTGCGTCTGCGCGCCGAGGCCGAGCACAAGCACGAGGCTGAGGAACGCGCCGTCCGGCATCGTGTGGCGATCGATATTCCCGCTCTGTCGCGCGACGCCCGTCGCGTGCTCGAGCGCGTGCGCGATGCCATCGACCGCAACGACCTGCCGAGCGCGCTCGAATTCGCGCTTGCGGACAGGATGGTGAAGGCGGAGATCGACGGTTTCAACAAGGCCGTCGCTGAGCGCTTTGGCGATCGGACATTCCTGTCGAATGCCGCCAGGGAACCCAACGGGCAGCCTTTCGAGAAGGCGGCCGCCGGCATGGATCCGGCGCGGCGCGAGCAGCTGAAAGAAGCCTGGCCAGCCATGCGTGCGGCACAGCAGCTCGCAGCAGGGGAGCGCACCGCGCAGGCCCTCAAACAGGCCGAGGGGCAGCGCCTGACCCAGAGCCAGGGACAGACCCTGAAATGAGCATACGGCGTTTCCCTCTCGTGATCCTGATGGCTGGTGCCGGCCTCATCGCCGCCATGGCGGGCGCCGGCTGGGGCGCCGGACTGCGCATCAACATGACGGCGAGTTACCCGCGTGGGCTCTGGCGGATCGAGACGCTGGATCGAGCCGCCGCCACCGGCGATCTCGTCTTCATCTGTCCGCCCGACACGGCCGAGTTCGAACGCGCCTTCGCGCGCGGCTACATCCGGCGCGGACTTTGCGCCGGGGGCATAAGCCCGCTCATCAAGACCGTCGTCGCCGTCAGTGGCCAAAAGGTCGATGTCGCCGAACAGGTCTCGATCGACGGCTATCCGCTGCCCGATTCCGATGTCCGGCAGACCGATGCCGCCGGCCGTCCTCTCTTAGCCTTTGCCGGCGGCGTCATTCCCGACGGCGAGCTCTATCTCCACTCCGATTTCGCAGGCTCCTATGATTCCCGCTATTTTGGCCCGATCCCGTCATCGGGCGTTCTCGGCCTCGCCCGGCCCGTCTTCACCTTCGGTCCCTAGCGCCTGGCGTGCCGCGGCGATGGTCGTAGCCGCGGCTTCGGTCGGGGCCGCGGCCTGGTGTGGTCACCCGCTCGCCCTGCCGCTCGCCTGCGCCTTTCCGACGCTGTGGGCGTTCGCGCCCACGCGGGTGATCTCAGCGGCAGTGAGCGCGGCCTATTTCCTCGCGGCATCGCGCGGGCTGCCGCAGGGCGTCGTCAATTTTTACGGCACGGATGTCGGCGTCGGCATCGCTTTGTGGATTGGCGCCGCGGCCGCCTTCGTCCTTGTCCATACCATGCTGTGGCAGAGTCGGCCGGGATGGGGGCGGACGCTTTCGTTTGGGCTTGCCGCGATCCTGATGAGCGCGCCTCCCTTTGGGATCGTCGGATGGGCACAGCCGATCACCGCGGCCGGCATTTTGTTTCCCGGTTGGGGATGGTGGGGATTGGCCGCGACCGCGGCGATCCTGGTCGCCATGACGACCGGCGCGTGGCCCATCGCAGCGATCGTCGCGGCCAGCCTCTCGGCCTGGTCGGCCGCGCACTGGATCGTGCCGTCGCAACCGGGCGGATGGGTTGGCCTCGATACCAAGCTTGGCAGCGCACTCGGGCGGACTCCGGATCTCGCTCAATCCCAAGCGCTTC
Organism: Bradyrhizobium barranii subsp. barranii; assembly: GCF_017565645.3. Classification (NCBI taxonomy): domain Bacteria; kingdom Pseudomonadati; phylum Pseudomonadota; class Alphaproteobacteria; order Hyphomicrobiales; family Nitrobacteraceae; genus Bradyrhizobium; species Bradyrhizobium barranii. The sequence goes on along the minus strand of NZ_CP086139.1, from coordinate 63,154 downwards.
TCCAGCACGTGCGCGAAGCGGGCGCGGCGGGAGCGCGCGTTGTCGTGCTTCCCGAGAGTGCGGCCGGGATGTGGACGCCGACCACGAGCGGCTTCTGGATGGACGGCCTTCGCCGCTCCAACATCACGGTGATCGCCGGTGCCGCGATCGTCGATCGCGAAGGCTATGACAATGCCATGGTGGAGATCAGCACCGGTCGCGCTCGCCGGCTCTATGGCGAGCGCATGCCGGTGCCGGTCTCGATGTGGCAACCCTGGCTCGCCTGGACGGGGCAGGGCGGCGGCGCCAGGGCCAGCTTCTTTGCCAACCCCGTCGTCGAGTCAGCCGGCCGGCGCGTCGCGCCCTTGATCTGCTACGAGCAGTTGGTCGTTTGGCCCGTCCTGCAGTCGATGCTCCAGTCGCCCGACATACTTGTCGCCATCGGCAACGATTGGTGGACCGCCGGCACCAACGTCCTCGCCATTCAAAAAGCCAGCACTCAAGCCTGGGCGCGCCTGTTCGCGCTGCCGCTCGTGCGCTCGTTCAACACCTGAAGGGGATCCGGATGATCGATGCCGCCACCATTCACCAATGCGCCGATCCTGCTCTGAAGCCCGCGATCGTCGAGAAATTCGTCCGCGCGGTCGGGGTACCCGATCCGCTTGCCGTCACGGTCCGGACCGGAAACCGCGTCATCCTGGTGACACCGCCCAAGACCGCGGACGACGCCATGGAGCTGGTCCGCCGTTACGTTGGCCAGGCGATGGTCCGCGTTGGGGTAACCCAATATCCGGCCGGCCTCGGCGTCACCGATGTCGCCGAGCTCAAGCCCGACCTCGTCGAGGCCTGCGCCAATATCAGGATGGGCACCGCGCTGTTCGGCAAGGTCTATCGCATCGTCAGGCACGCCGGTCGACGAGGCGTTCGGCGACGCGATCGAAGCCTGGAAGAGCGGGTATTTCGAGGGGAAGTATGTATTCGACGAGCCCGATCCCGATAGCCTGCCACCTCACAAGGGGGCGTCCGACGCTGACGACAAGGCCGTGGACGGGAATGACGCAGCGAGGCCTGCGAAGCGTTCGGACAATGGGATCCTGCAGGACAAAGCGCCGGATGATCCCAACAAGGCGGGCATCAGGATCGATCTGACCGGCATTGGCGTCAACAAACCGAAATAAGCCTTCGGATTGCAACGACCTCGGCCGGAAAGCCAAATATAGTGCATAGGCGGCAGCGCTGTCGGCCGAGAGCATCCTTGATGGTGGTGTGCAGGCGCTTCGCATCCGGCCGAATCTGCGGAGGTGGGGTCGCCGCTAGGCTATCACATCGGTAATCGCACGAGGCTTGGCGACGCAAGGTCGCGCTCGAGCCCGTCATTCTCTCCTCTGCGCCCCGTGCCGGGCGACGGACGTCACCATCGGTGCACGTTTCATGTCGCCAGGGCTGTTGGCCGCAGACCCTACCAACTTTGGTTGAAGTCGCCGCATTCTCCACGGCTGGCGCCGAATCCCTCTTCAATCTATAAAGACCCGCAGGGCAGTACGCGCTGCCTCGGGGCTTAGAAACCCCTCGATTAGCGGTTGGTGCCGGCCGTGACGGCACCGGGATCCTCTGACCTAACGGCCGGGGGCCTGCGACGTATGTCCAGGCGCCTCGGTGCTAAAGGTCACAGGGACCGTCTAATCGCGGTTTTCTAACCCCCGGCTTGGGATCAAGGGGATTATCGTCGGCGGGGGCGCACCGCGGACCTAGTCTGCGAGAGAATTTGTGACATCGAACAATGATGATGATTCGCCCGGAGCCGGGCTCAACTGCGAGCTTGAGCACATCTTCGGGGAAATGGCGCAACCTGAACTTGAACGGCTGACCATCGACGCCATTCGCGAATACCGTGCGAGCGTCGCGCTCGCCGAGACGGCCCGATTGCAGCGGGTCGCCGCACAGGCTGACGCAGACTGTTGTCCCGAGCGCCGCGCGGAGCTCCAACGAATCAATGAACATGCGGAGACCGAGCATCGGGCCCGTCAGCTTGTCCTCAACAGCCTGATCGATCGCCTCGGCTACGTTCCCAAAGTTCCCGCCGGATAATCGTCATGGCAACGACTCTGGGCCGGGCGTCGCCGTTGATCGAAGAGCAGGGTCGTCCGGTAACGTATCACAGTGGACTAGATCAACTTTTTCTCCATGGCGATACGGACGGCTTGCTGGAGATTGCTGGCGCCGAGTTTGTCGCGCGCATTGTCCAGATAGAATTGGACCGTTCGTGGCCTGATCCCAAGCAAGTCCGCGATCACATTCATTGACTTGCCGTGTGACGACCAACTGAGCGAGGTCGCCTCCTGCGTCGACAGCGTCACGTTCCCTGTCTTGAAGGACGACCCAGACGCCAGGCTGAGGCGAACGTGAATATAGGCGAGCGCCAGCGCCGCCTGCATCGGATCCCATGGCGGGACCTCGACCCGCTGCCGATCAGATGCGAGTGTGATCATCGCGGTTCGGCCATAACTTGTCCTGATCGGAACGGAAACGCCGGAGCGGATGCCGAAGTCAGTTGCCTCGGAATAGAATTGCTTGATGTCACGCGAACTCCTGCGCAGCTCGCGCTCCTCCGCTGACCAGGCGAACATCCGCATGGTGCGCTTGGCGGTCGTCACGACGGGGTCGATGGTTGTGTAATGCTTTGCAAAATAAAGGCTCAACCACTCCGCAGGATAATCGCTGAAAACAACCGCATCGTCGCCGTGAACATGGATGTAGGCATAACGATCGAAGCCGGATGAGACAGCAAACTTCTTGATCGCGTTGCGAATGGAGCGCTCGTCGCGTGCCAGATCGACCGCGTCGATAAACCCCTGTAACTGCCCATCCAAACTGAGTTCCTCCTCTTCAACTTCCAAGCAAAGCGATCGAGCCTTGCTCGTCGGAGGAGCATCGCGATTCTGTCATTAATTTGATTGATCAGCTTTTCGAAGCGACTCGACGGAGTTCAAGCTCTTCCCGACTTCCCGGCTGGTCTTCATCCGATTTTTTCCTGCGCCCGCCCCGGGTTCCCAATGGAGGCCTCGAAGCGATGCGAGATCTCGTCCGCGACCGCGTGGCGGACGCTGCGGTTCCACCGCCAACAGGTGAGCGCCTTCATGCTCAAGAGTGCACGCACCTAACTCCCGCAAGAAGGCTGGACGATGCGTTATCTGCGCTGGTTTCAGGAAGGACCACTTCGATGCTCCTGCACATCAGGAGATGTTCGAAAGCAATTTGTATCTCCAGGGAGTGGGGTCGAGCGTCTGGAAGCCCGAAGGGTTCGTCCCGGCTTGGGCTCTGGAACCGTTCGTACGGGCGTTGCAGACCCTGCGAGGGATCGATCTTGATCGTCGCGGTGACATTCAACGCCGAGTCAGCCTATGAGTGAGGCAGGCTCTCAAATAGGCGCACGTCACCTACCTCGGCAGACTTGGCCGATCAGTGTTTTGCCGCGAGGATATCTCATTCTGATGCATCCGGAAAGCTGCGTGATTTTCCCTGACTCCGATGACCATTAAACCACCTTAGTCATTGGTGCCCACTCTTCGTCTCGCACTCACGCCGCTCTAGCCACTCGAAAATCTCGTCGTCAATGCAATGGATCTTGGAGGCGAAGTGCCTGTCGGTGAGCTTCCCTTCCACCAGTACCTAATAGAAATCGCTTGGCCGCAAGGGTTCTGTTTAGCTTACGTCGGATCACATTGATCGTTGGATTTTCTTGCCATGGCTCGCGCCTCCAAGTACTGCATCTTTTGTGGGTCTCAACCCACCACACGCGAGCACGTTTGGGCCGACTGGTTAAAGCGGTACATACCAAAAACCTCGGTCAACTACTCCTATCTTTCGGCGACGGTTCATAAGCATCATTCCGAGTTCACCCGCAAAACCGTCGGCGGTGATCTGCGGAGCCGGCGACTTCAAGTCGTCTGCCGAGCGTGCAACAATGAATGGATGAGTAGACTACAGGAGCGCGCTAAGCCCCTTCTCCTTCGGTTGCTCAAGGGCGAGATAACCGTTCTTGACGTCAATCAGCAGCAAATTCTTGCCGCTTGGATACCATAAGCGCGCCGGGTGACAACCGTTCGGCGATCCGTCGGCGGGCGATCACGGTCCAATGAATGCCCGCCGCTCTCGAAGTGCAGACTACGGATTTGCCGTCGGCTAGGCCGTCGGGAGGAGCTTCGGCGCCATCGGAGAGAAGTGCGAGCGCAGCAGGTCACGCTGCGTTCAATGTCGCTTCGGCCGCCTCGATCTTAGCGAGGATGTCGTCGAACGGCGGGACGTCGCCGAAGATCATGCCAGCCATCTTTTCGTAATCCGCTTTCAACGGATCGAGCATGCCGTTGGCGGGTACGATGCCGAACGTTCCGGGCGTCGCCAAGTCGAGATCGAGAGGCTTGCGGTCGAAGTAGAGGCGTGCGTGCTCTACGCAGCTATCCGCGAGCTCGAGATCCGCAAGCGCGGCGTTGCCGTGCTCGGAGGCGAGAAGGCGAAATACGTCGTAGTAGTGCCGCGACAGCCGCTGCCCGTCCTTGTAGAGTTCGCCCCTGTTCTGAAACCAGTGCCGCTGTCCGTGCAGAATGATGATCTCGTCCCAAAAAGTCCGCTCGGGCTTGATCGTCAGCACGTTCGGTACGGTGAGATCCAGTCCATCTGTGTCCGACGCGGAGTAGGGAACGATCGTCTTGGTCTCATGCGGATCGAGCGCCGATTTCGCTCCTGACTCGATCTTCACGACGCGGCGGATGTACGCCTCGTCGGAATCCGTGAACGCGCTCGGATAGTGAAAGAGAATGGACTGCTCGTCGGGGTCGTCCGGATCCGGCTCGATCTTGAACTTCACCCCTTCGAGGTCGGCGGCCGCAAACTTGGTCAGAGCGCGGCCTGGAACGGGCCGTGGATGTAGCGGCTGCAGCGATCCTTGATCTCGTCGAGCTGGCGCTTGCGCTTGTTCGATCCCATGGCACGCAGTTCGTCGTCGGAGGGAAACGGATCGCCCGGCAGGTCGTCGCGGATGACCGTGATGTCGATGTCTTCCGAAAACCGCTGGATCAGATCGAAGGCCTTCGAAAGCGAAGTGCCTCCCTTGAACAGCAGGCGCTCCCCGATGCCCGCCCTGTTGTAGAGCGCATCGAGCGTCCAGCAGACCCAGAAATCCTTTTCGACGTTCTCCGGTGCGCACGACAGGCGTTGTCCCGTCGTCTGGAACAGACCTCGGCGGTCGTCAGCGCTGGCCCGGATGATCTGCTGCAGGTCGCTCATGATCGCCTCTCACGGAGTGCGAGCCAGCGGTGGCGGAGCCGGTGGCGTCGCGTCGTTCAGGATATCCTTCACCAGCGGAATGAGCCAGTCCGGCAGATCGCCCAAGTGGTCCTGCAGGTCCTTGCGCATGCGCTGTCCGTCATCGCCGTCGTTCAGGATAGCCTTGAGGCGTTTCGCGATCTTGTCGTGGTCCGAGGGTAGAACATCGCGCAGCCAGATCAGAGCCTGTACCAATTGAGCCGCCGGGCGGTCCGCCCATACAAGCCGGCTGGCCGCGACCTTCTTGAAGTCGATGACCATCTTGTCGAGATGTATCGGTTTCACGCGCGCGTCGGTCCACACTACCACCTTGGCCGGCACGGCGTTGGTGAAGCCCAGGTTGTTGGCGGCGGTGATGCCGTCGACCAACACCTTGGCGCCGTCCCGTCGCGCGACCGCCTGAATCACCGACCTGTAGTCGGGCGGGGAAATCTTCTTCGTGAGCTGGTTGGTGCGCGGAAGGTCGTAGAGACCCTGGTCGACGCGTCGGATCCGGTTGTCGCTCCTGAGGCGATGGAGCGCGACATCTACGGCCGACCGGGAGCCGGTATCGGCGAAGTCGCGTGCGGTCCATACCTTGCTCGGCTGGGCATCGTGGCTCATCCGATTATAGATCTGGGCTACTGTACTGCTGGCCATGTCGCGGTCCTCATGTAAGGAATATGTATCAAATTTCTTACAGGGGTCAATCTGCGTAAGAAATATGCTTCATATTTCTTACACATGCGGTGCTAAGGTAGGGTTCGGGTTCCAAAAAGCGCCCGCCGCGTTCCGCATCGTGCCCCGACGATCAGGCCGACGCCCCGTCTTTCTCGATCACGCCGATCGCCTCTGCGGCCGCATCCCCGACGCAGCGTATCAACGTCTCGGCGCCGAGAGACAGGACCGCATCGACCGACCGCGCGCCCGTCGCCGCCAGCGCGAGGTACTGGCCGCGCGACAGGGCCACTGGCAGTCTCATCAGTCCAAGCGCGTCCGTCGGGAGACCAAACTCGAGACGCCGCAGCAGCCCGTCGAGCGCGAGCAGAAAGTCGGGATGCGAAGGGAAAAGGGCAGACAGAATCTGGTGGGCCGATCGAAGATGGAAGCGGGCACCGTCCGTTATGCGGGCGATGTCGCCGTAGCTGACGGCGCCTTGGAACGGGGTCGTCGTGTAGCGCCGCTCGATCTCGTCGACGGGGACGCCTTCGATCCAGTCGTACAGGATGACGGCACGCTTGCACCTCGCCAGGAATTCGAACTCGCCATCGCAATAGCGCTGCAGGAAGTGCGCCATGTCGGCCCCGAAGCGCTGTCCGACCTGGCTGGCGCGGATGCCCTCGGCGCGCCCGCGTTTCATCACGGGCGTGTAGATCGCGTCCATCTCGGCAAGCACCTGGACGATCCCGAGCACCCTGACCGGGTCCGTGCGCGCGATGTCCAACTGACGCATCAACTCGATCAGGCGCAGGCTGGACTCGAAGGCGAGCGAGGAGGATCCGCAGGCGCGACCGAGCAGCGTCAGACGGATCAGGTCGCCGTCGCGCTCGGCAAGGCCGGCCTGCAGCAATCGGTCGACGAGCGATGCGACGTCGCTCTCGACCTGCCGGATCCAGTGCGGATTCGCCAGAGATGCGGAGTAGCCGCCGAACGTATTGGTGAGCAGTCCAGGGATTTCTTCGGCGCGCACGCCGCGGACCTGGCTGAGCAGCCGGAGGATCCAGGTCGGAAGGTCGCGCTGCTGGAACGAAGAAGTGACGTCTTCCGGCCTGCCGAGCACGTATTTCTGGAATAGCTGCGCCCGCTCGACCGGCGTATCCGCGAGGATGATCGCCTTGCCGATCTCGTTGTAGCCGAGCCGTCCCGCGCGGCCGGCCATGTTCTTGTACTCGGCGATCGTGAAGGGGCGGCCGTCCTCGCCGACGAACTCGTTCTCCGCGAGAATGACCGTCGAGGCCGGGCTGTTGATGCCGGCGGCGAGCGTGGTGGTGGCGGCGAGCACGTGGATCTGCCCGTTCAAGGCGCGGTATCCACGCTCCACGGCTTCGCGTTCGGCCCGTAGCAGATTCGTGTTGTGGAAGGCGGTGCCTCCTGCGAGGCAGTTGCGCAAATCCTGCGACGCGGCCGTCAGATCCTGCGTCGGCAACGCGGAGAGGACGTCGGTCGCGGGCCGGAGACCAAGCTCCTTCGACAGATAGCGCGCGCACCCCTGTGCCGGACCACGCGTGTTGCGGAAGACGATGATCTTCTCGCCCTTGGCGACCAACTGCTTGGCGAGAGGCACGATCACGTCCTGCGAACTCGGCTTGTCGCGGCGTTGGACGATGTGCCCGGGCGGGATCAAGGTCTCCGTCTTCGTGGTGCCGTCGACATCGACGAACTGGAAAGTGCCGCGCCGATCCAGTACGCCCTCGATCAGCGGAACGGGACGGTTGCGCGAGGTCAGCAATGGTAGATCGAGCCAGCGGTCGAAACTGTTGAGGTTGCCGATGACCGCGGACAGGACCACCAATTGGGGATCGACGCCTCGTTGCCGCGCGCGGAGCAGCAGTGCGAAGATCAGTTCGACGGTGATGCCGCGCGTGGGATCCGTGATGAACTGCCCTTCGTCCAGCACGACCAGACCGAGCTGGTTGAGCAGGCGCGGCGAGGAAAGCGCAAGGTTCAGGAACATCTCATAGGTGAAGAAGCCGAGGTCGTACCGACCGCTCAGTACCGGTGCGACGCCGTCGGAGGCGTCGCCGCTGCAGCGGACGACCCGAAGGCCGGCCGGCGCGAAGCGTGCGCTGAAGTCCTCGAACTTTTCGTTCACCAGCGCGCGGTACGGCAGCAGAAAGACGGCCTTCTTGCCGCCGGCGACCGCGCGGATGGCGGCAAGTTCGCCGACGAGGGTCTTGCCGCTGCTGGTCGGAGCGACGACGAGCAGCGATTTGCCGTCCAGCACGCCGAATTCGTTCACCGCCTTGATCTGCAGCGCGTTCAAGCCGGCCGGGAACGTCGCGGTCCACTGGTCGACGATCTCCTGCGGCAGACCGGCGCCGGCGAGCTCCGCGAACGAGCCCGTGATCCGGTGCACCGGTACGGCCGGAAACGCCGCAGCGTAGTTCGCTCCGCGCACCAGCGCCGGGAAGGCAAGTCCCCCTTGGACGGTACCCAGAAACGCCGGCGTTTGCGTCACGCCGATCCGCGTCGCCTCGACGCGTGCGAGGCGTATGATTTCGTCGGCCACCGCGGGAAAGCTCACGGGCGCGCCGGCGCTTCCGGTCATCGCTTGGATGGTGGCGTAGGTGAGAAGTCCGTGGCCGGTGCCCGGCTGCTCCCATGCGGCCTCGGTCGGCGCGCAGGCTGCGAGCAGTATCCGGCCCTCGCCGAAGATGCCGGTCAGGGCGAAGGCGCTGCGTGGCCTGGCCGCGGTCTCGAGCACGCGGGCCGGAGCGTGGCCGCTGAAGCAGCAATCCAGAATGCAGAGGACGACTTTGGCTTTCGTCGTCCGGAACGCCTCGGCCAGCATGGTCATCGACAGCGCGGTGCCGGCGAGATCGGAAGGTTCGGTGTCATACAGGACCAGACTGCCGTCCGGAGAACCGTGTCCGGCGAAGCTCACGATCACGATGTCGTCGACGTCAGCGGCATTCAGGGTGCCGACGATCGCATCCCGCACATCTGGGAGCGTGGCCTGTTCGTCGAGCAGGAGGCGGGAAGCGAGCCCCGGCACTGAATCCGTGAACAGCGCCCACAGCGCGGTGGCGTCGCGCTTCGCGCCGCCGAGCTCCGGTACTTCCAGACTGCGATGTCGATCAATGCCGACAAAGACCGCCTTTACCGACATACAACTCCTCCTCGGCCCTGCAGCGAGTTCTCTCGCTGAAAATCGAATTGGTCGTGACCCAATATAGGAGCGACCAGAGAATTCGACGACTCGCCAAGGTGCCTGTCGCCAATCGGTCGGCAAGCATCAACCGGGGCACAAAGCCGTGCAGGTGTCGGCGGGCGCCGCCGACCAAGGGCGCCTCGGTCGAGCCTAGGCGTGATGTGAGATCGCGGCTGCGCCCCGATCTCACAGACCCAGCGTCTCTCTGACCTTCGCGAACATCCTCGCAATGGCCATACAGATCCAACTCGTCCAAGTCTGCAGCCTGGCTTCGCGGTCGACATGGCGGGCGATCTGCCTGCGCATTGTCGTGGAGGCCATCGCGTCCGAGAACGCAGCGAGCCACTGCACTTGGCCGGACGATATGATGTAATGGGACTTGCAGGGCGCGTCACAGACCGAGATCGACGGCCGCACGGTCGCGAAACCGTTCTGCTGCGACACCTGGTGACTGTCGGGCACCAGGAGCATGACGCGATGCCCGCAGCCGCAGGCGCAGGAAAGCGCCGCGACCTCGAATTCGGGAGAGTGATAGAGGACGCCCTGTTCGAGTTGCTTGGGCAGGCGCTCGACGGCCCGGTATGAGAAGCTGACCATACGTTCTATTCCATCTCCATCGTCGCAGTATCGAAGATGTACGACGTCGCCTCGTCGAGACGATCGAGCAGCTTGAAATGCTGCTTGAACCTGATCACGGCCATGACGGCGTTCATCGCGTTCAACTCCGTGATCTGCGCCTGCTTGCGATACTCGTTCTCCTTGGCGTTCTCGATGGGCAGCCGCGCGCTTCCGACGTTGCCGTCGTAGGCATTGCGATCGGTGCCGGTGATGCGAACGAACCCGCTCAGACCCACCAGAGACCGGTCCAGCCCCATGCCGCAGTCGACGTAGGGAATTCCCCGCGCGCTCAGCCAATCGACGATCAGCTTGCGCGCCGGACCGTCGTCGACCGACACGAACACGAAATCGAACCCGGCCAGGCAGTCGATGTTCGCCGAGGTGATGCGCTCGGGCACTGGCTCGATGCCCGAATGCCAGTTGCCGTACTGGCGCGCCAGCGCGTCCACCTTGAAGCTGCCAATCGCATCAAGAATGAATCCTGGAATCCGGAAGATCGTGTGCACGTGCACCTTGTCGTCGTCGAAAAGCGAGATGCGATCGAGATGCGTCCGTGCGACGAAATCGAGGATGTAAGAGCCGGTACCGCCCAGGCCGATGACGGCGACGCGCTTGCCGCGGAGCAGCGAGGAGACGTCGTTCATGTGATACCTCGAGGACATCATGTCGGGAAAGCGCAACGGACTGCCCTGGGCCGCGGCCTTCACCGCGATCCCGCCTAGCGGCGTCGCCTCCGGATACGCCGCCATCGCCGGCGCCGTGATCGCGTCGAGATAGGTCTGAACCTTCTCCTCGAACGAGCGGTAGTCTCGGTTCGTGCCGTTCTCCTGCAGCTTGAATGAGAACGACTGATCGGTGATCAGATCCGGGGCGACCGTTACTTGATGGACGCCGCCGCCGAGCCTGATCTGCCGCTTCTGCTGGTCGAATGGCCGGGTGCCCCGCCACCAAACCTGGTGGTTGTTGGTCGGCGGATCGATCACCGCTCCATTGAGATCGAGGGTGCTGGCCAAGTCGCCGTACTTCAGTCTGCCCTCCTCGTCGAGGTAGGGCAGGCGGTAGATGACGAAGTAGCCGCCGACGAAGTCGAGGTGGTAACCGAGCTCCTCGAGGTCCCTGACGAAGGGGTTACGACTCGCCAGTTCCGGCAACCCTAAAGCGCATGCCATCTTTCACCGCCACCTTTTGTCCAGGAGCCAAAGTGCCGCTCGGGTTTTCCGCCGGGCCGTGGGAATACTTCACCAGGTATTCGTTCGACGGACTGCCGCCGCTGCCGAGATAGAGCTCGACGACCTGCGCGTAGGTGATGTGCTTCTTCTCGACCTGGTGCTCGTCCGTGTTGACGAAGATGTCGAACACCTTCTGACTGTAGAAATGCTCGTCTTCCTTCAAGTGGATGGGCTCGCCGTCGCGCGGCACCAGCTTGTCCTCCTTGTCGCCGTCGACCTCGCGGTAGAGACGTTGATGCGCCGGGATTTCCGCCAAGGCATAGAGCGCCTCGCCGGTGGTCGGGTCCGGCGATTCGAAGGCCTCCCGGTTGATGTGGATGCGCACAAGGTGTGCGGCGACTTCGACAGACATATCCAGTACCTTTCCGCCTTTCGGCGCTTGCGTTTTTTTCGAGTCGATGTAAACCGGTGTCTAGCCAGACAACAGTTCGGCCTCGAAAAGCGACGTGGGACAGGTCGACTATTGCGCCGCCAACGCCTTCCTCGACGCCTACGCTCAGTTCAGCGAAGCCCGCTACGCGCCTCGATCCTACCCGACCGGGGGGCGGGCGACCGCCTCCGGTGACCCGGTGCTGGTGGCGAAATCCCACCGGCCTACTCACCCGTTCCGCGCCCGCCGGTCGAAGAACCGTTGGGGAAAGCACTTCGTCAACTTCAGCCCCGGTGTCAGCAATGCCGCGACGAAGGCAATCCGACAGGAAATCCGTGCCTGGCAACTACGCTGCCGCGTGGACAAGAGGATCGACGACCTGGCGAGGAGCGGAGAGAGTGTCAGTCAGCCCCCGTTTAAGAATCAAGCATCTTCTCGAGAACGAGTTCGTCGGCGAGGACGGCCGCCCCTTCACGATCGCCGAGTACAAGAACATGGCCGGCCGCGCGGGACGGCTCGGCTACAACGAGATCGGCAAGGCGATGCTGGGCGACCCGCTGATCGAGCTTGGCGTTGGCGAGGCCAAGCGTTGAGGTGCCGAAGGAGCCCGGCGCGCCGATCGCCTGGTCGCGTGTGGCGGAGGCGAGCGCGCCGCCCGCCGTGCCGATGCCTTGCGTCATCGCCTTGAGGGCGGCCGCGCCAAACGAGGCGCCGTCAGCACGCGCGGAACTGAAGCCGGCCGCCCCGGCCCGCGCGCCTCCCATGACGAGGGCGGCGCTGCCGGCCGCGAAGCTCGCCGCCTGTCCCCCATGCTTCACCACTTCCATGCCGCTACCGACGGAGACGCCCTGCACGACGCCTTGGACGATGCTCGGCACGTACATCGAGATAATGAAGACGACGACGGAGATGCCTCCGATCGCCAATGTCCCGACGAACGCGTCGTTGCTGGTGCCGGTCTGGTTGGCGAGGTTTAGCAAGGCGTCGGAGCCGATCTTGGCGATCATCACCAGCGCCATGAGCTTCATGCCGACCGAGAAAGCATAGACTAGGTAGCGAATGGCAAAATCCTTGGTGAAGGAGGAGCCGCCGAGGCCGAGCATGATCATGCCGGCGAGCAGGCCAACATACATCTCGACCATGACAGCCACGAAGATCGCCGCGACCAGCGAGAAGGCGATCACCACGATCACCATGGCGAACACCGAGGCGATCGCCAGTGCATTGTCGTGGAATAGGCCGAACTGTGCGTTCTGCGACATCGCGGAGGCGACCTTGAGACCCGCGTTGAACACATCCGCCGGCGAAGCCGAGCCGCCGCCAGCACCGATCTGATAGAGGCTGTCGACGACCGCTTTCGCGAAACTCGGTCCCTGGTCGAGCACGAAGGCGAAGAAGCCGATGAACATGATCCGCCGCACCATCTCGGCGAACCAAGCGTCAAGCGTTGCGGTCTGAATGGCGAGCCAGACCGCGGCAAGCCCGACCTCGATGCCAGCGAGGATCCAAAACAACGACTTGGCCGCCTGCATGACGGTCTGCCAGCCCTTGGCGGCCGTCGTCACCGAATTTTCCAGCGTCGTGAGAACGCTGCCGTCCTGCTGCGCCAAGGCAGGATGCGCAGCAACGACAATGCCGAACACAATGATCAGAACGAGCCCCGGTTTAATCCCACGCACCCCCTGCTCCCTTTCTCTACCAACGCGGTTTCATCTGCTGGCCGCCGGACGTCTTGTAGTCCTGCGGGGGGTTAAAGACGTCACCGGCAGCCGACGCAGTCCCTTGTCCCGGCCTTGGCGTGTGCGGCGCGAGGAACAGCCAAGCTCCTGCAGCGCAGGCGCCAATGGCGATGACGACGATGATGATGGTAGACGGTCTCACCAGCGCGGCTCCATGGTCTGGCCGCCGGAGGTCGCGGGCGAGGTCGCGTTGAAGAACTGCTCCCGGCGCGCCTGCGACAGGTCCTTGCTCGCCTGCGAGGACTGAAACCAGGTCGCCATCATCGTCGTCTGCTGCGCGATCAGACCGCGCAGCTTCTGCATCTGGGCGACTTCCTGCGCGGCGATCTCATGGCCGACCTGCAGAGCTTTCATCTGGCCGTCGGCGCTCTCCGAAGCGGTCTTGAGTTGCGTCATCGTCGAGTTCTCGGTCGCGAACTGCTGCGAGGTGAGACCCGCCGCCTGCAGCGTGCCCGAGATCGTGTCGCGGTTGGTCGCCGACCAGGTCTGATAGGTCGAGGCGAAGCTCGCGGCGTTCGGCAGATTGGTCTTGAACTGCGCGTAGCTCTGGAAGCGCTGCATGAGCACGTCATCGATGTTTCCCATCGAGAACGCCATGCCCTGGCCTTGGTTGACGATGTTCTGCAGCTGCTTGAGGTCGTTCTCGGCCTGCCCCCAGACATGCGAGGGCAACTGCGCGGTGTTCTGCAGCATGTTCTCGTAGATCCTCAGCTGGTTCTGGATCTGCTGGGCGAGCTGGGAGATTTGTTGAATCTGGTTGTTGATCTGCGTCGTCGATTGACCGACGAGGCTGACCAGTTCGCCGTTATTGAGAATTTGCGTGAACTCGGTCGCGCCGCCGGCCGCGGCTCCGGCGAAGGCTGGACCGGCCGCCGGCGATCCGATGATCGTGGCGATGATGAGCGTCCTACAAATCGGCGAGAAGCGTCTCGGCATGGCCGATCCCCCTTTCCTTGAGCCAGTGAACGGGCCAATTGGCCTCGGCCGCCTTCAGCGCCAGGATGCGCTTCAGGTCCTCCTTGCCGGACGCACCGACGAAGGAGAGCGCGACGGGTCCGAGCGCCATGTTGAAGAGACGGCGACCCTCGGGCGAGGCGACGTAGTATTCGCGCTTGGGGCTAGCTGCCGCGACGATCTCGATCTGCCGTTCGTTGAAGCCGATACGCTCGTAGAACTCGCGCGTACCGGGCTCCCGCGCGGCACCATTCGGCAGACAGATCTTGGTCGGGCAGCTCTCTTTCAGCACGTCGATGATGCCGGAGCGCTCAGCATCAGAGATCGACTGCGTGGCGAGCAGCACTGCGCAATTGGCCTTGCGCAGCACCTTCAGCCATTCGCGAATCTTGTCGCGGAAGACGGGATGGCCGAGCATCAGCCAGGCCTCGTCGAGAATGATCAGGCTGGGGCTGCCGGTCAGCCTTTTCTCGATTCGTCGAAACAGATAGGTCAGGACCGGGACAAGGTTGCGCTCGCCCATATTCATCAGCTGCTCGATTTCGAAGGTCTGGAACGACCCGAGTTGCAAGCCGTCCCTCTCGGCATCGAGCAGTTGGCCCATCGGACCGTCGACCGTGTAGTGGTGCAGCGCGTCCTTGATCTCGCGCATCTGCACACCCGACACGAAGTCCGACAGCGATCGTCCGCGGGCCTCGGCCATCAGGCCGATCTGCCGCGAGATGGCGTTGCGATGATCGGGCGTGATCAAGACGCCTTGCACGGCGACGAGCGTCTCCACCCATTCCGCCGCCCAGGCGCGATCGTTGTCCGTCGATAAATCCGATAACGGACAAAACGCGAGCGCTGCCGCACCGTCGGCGTCATCGCCGCCGATCTCGTAATGATCGCCGCCGGCGGCCAGCGTCAGCGGTAGCATCGAGCGGCCCTTGTCGAAGGCGAAGATCTGCGCACCGGCATAACGGCGAAACTGCGCTGCGATCAGCGCGAGCAGCGTCGACTTGCCGGAGCCCGTCGGCCCGAACACCAAGGTATGACCGACGTCGTCGACATGCAGGTTCAGCCGGAAGGGTGTTGAACCGGATGCGACCTGCATCAATGGCGGGGAGCTAGGCGGATAGAACGGGCATGGCGCGGTCGGATTGCCCGACCACACCGAATTGAGCGGGATCAGGTCGGCGAGGTTACGCGTGTTAATGAGCGGCTCGCGGATGTTGGCGTACCAATTGCCCGGCAGACTGCCGAGGAAGGCTTCCGTCGCGTTCAGCGTTTCGATGCGCGCGCCAAAACCCTCGGCCTGGATCAGGCGACGGACCGCCTCGGCCTTCTCCTGCAGGCGCGCGCTGCTCTCGTCGAACAGCACGATGACCGGCGTGTAATAGCCATAGGCGACGAGTTGCGAAGAGGCTTGTGCGATCGCATCCTCGGTCTCGGCCACCATGGCGGCCGCATCCTGATCGATCGAGCGGCTTTGCGTCTGGAAGAGCTGGTCGATGAAGGGGCGGACCTTCTGCTGCCATTTCTTGCGGGTGCGCTCGAGCTTCTGCCGCGCGTCCTGGTCGTCGAGGAACATGAAACGCGAGGACCAGCGATAGGTCAGCGGCATCAGATCGAGGGAGTTGAGGATTCCCGGCCAGCTCTCGGCCGGGAAACCGTCGATCGCCACGACGCCGAGAAAGCGGTTCTCGACCATCGGCGACAGGCCATGCTGGAGCTCGGCCGTCGCCAGCCAGTCGAGATACATCGGGATATCCGGCAAGCGGATCGGATGATTCTCGCCGGTGATGCAGAAGCGGATGAACTGGAACAGTTCATCGTAACGCGCCATGCGCGTGCCGTCGCGCTCCTCAACCTCGCGCGTTTCTATGCGCCGGATGGACAGGACGCTGGCGAGGTACTGCTCGACCTCGCGGACCGAGGTGCGGAAGCTCTCGATCGCCGTGTCGGCATAGGAGGCCGATCGGCTCTCGGCATCGGAATAGATGTAGCGCGCGAGACCCGCGCGCCGCCGCTCGGGCGGCCGCCAGGACAGGATGATCGCGTGGCGGCTCTCGAAGTGTCCCCTCTCCTGCTCGAAGCGGCTGCGACGTTCGTCGTCGATCGCCCGCGTCACCGGATCGGGAAAGTAGCAATCCTGCCGCACCGGATAATCCGTGGTCGGCACCCGCACCGCCTCGACCTGGATCATCCAGCCGGAGCCGAGGCGCGCCAGAATCGTGTTGATCTGGCGCGAGACCCCGTTGCGCTCGGCGTCGGTCGAGCTCTCGGAGTCCGGCCCAGCAAAATACCAGCCCGCCATCAGCGAGCCGTCCTTCAGCAGCACGATTCCGTTCGCAACGAGCCCGGCATAGGGCACGAGATCGGCGAAGGACGGGCCAGAATGACGGAATGTACGCAGCGCGACCATGAGCGGACCTCAGTAACGACGCCAGGGCGTCGAGGTCGCCCGGTAGTGAGGCCGATAGGAGATGTG
This sequence comes from Bradyrhizobium barranii subsp. barranii, assembly GCF_017565645.3. Taxonomy (NCBI): domain Bacteria; kingdom Pseudomonadati; phylum Pseudomonadota; class Alphaproteobacteria; order Hyphomicrobiales; family Nitrobacteraceae; genus Bradyrhizobium; species Bradyrhizobium barranii. The sequence goes on along the minus strand of NZ_CP086139.1, from coordinate 46,620 downwards.
ACGGGCATAGACCCGCCGCATCATCGGGTCGGCCTTCGCCATTATCCGCAGCGCCGCGACGACAACGATCCAGATAGCTGCGCCGAGGATCGCCGCATACCAGGTGAGCACGACGAAGATCAGGATGACGGCGGCAAGGCCTGTCAATAGCACAAGCTCGCGATCGGCGCCGAATAGCAGGTTCGGCCGCGACAGCGCGCGGTGAATGCGATTGCGTCGCAGATTGGCCCCGACCTCAGCCATGACCGGGCTCCCCTGCCCCATCGGCGCTGGCCGCTGCACGCGTGACATCACCGATCGACGCGCCGCTTGCACCGAATAGAGCCACGATCTGTGTGGCGCCGAGCAGAATGCCGGCGACAAGCACGACATACATGAGGCGTCGCGCGAAATCGTTGAGCTCGCCACCGAAGATCAGCATGCCGCCTGCAACGGCCACAGCTGCAAGCGCGATGAAGCCAGCCACCGGACCCGTGATCGATTGCTGGATCTGCTGAAGCGGGCTCTCCCAAGGCAGATTGCCGCCGCCGCTGGTCGACGCAAAGGCGGGGTCGAGTATCAGGAGCGCGAGCAATGCGGCGCTCGTGCCGACAATCATCATGCGGTTATGCGACATGGCGTTCCTCCTTCGGGGCATAGGACTGGGTTCGGTATTGGCCCGCTGAGAAGCTCTCGACATGGAGCACGTCGCGGACCTGGCGGCCGCGATCCGTTCGTTCGTTCGATCGAGACGATCAGATTGACCGCCTCGCCGATGACCTCGCGCATGGGCTGTTGACTGGCTTCGGCTGTGAGCTGCTCGAGACGGCGCAGCGCCGAAACGGCGCTATTGGCGTGGATGGTGGTGATGCCGCCGGGATGGCCGGTATTCCAAGCCTTGAGCAGCGTGAGCGCCGCGCCGTCGCGTACTTCTCCGACGATGATGCGATCGGGCCGTAGCCGCATCGTGCTCTTGAGCAGGCGCGCCATGTCGACCGTGTCGCTGGTGTGAAGCGAGACGGTGTTGTCGGCCGCGCACTGGATCTCGGCCGTATCTTCGAGAATGACCAGGCGGTGTTCAGGCGCGTGCGCCACGATCGCCGCGATCACGGCATTGGCGAGTGTTGTCTTGCCCGAGCCCGTGCCGCCCGACACCACGATGTTCAGGCGCGAAGCGATGGCGTTGCGGATGACCGCAAGATGGTCGGTCGTCATCACGCCCTGCGTCACGTAGTCCTCGAGATTGAAGAGACGCGAAGCCCGCTTTCGGATTGTGAACGCGGGGGCGCCGACGACGGGCGGCAGCAAGCCTTCGAAGCGATGACCGCCGATCGGCAGCTCCCCCGAAATGATCGGACGCTCGTCGTCGGCCTCCGATTGCAGCGCATGGGCGACACTGCCGATAATGATCTCGGCGGTCGCCTCCAGCATGGTCCCGGCAGCGGTCATCCCTTGGCCTAGTCGTTCAATGAACAACCGGCCATCCGGATTGAGCATCACTTCGACGACCGCCGGATCATTGAGCGCGGCGCATATCTGGTCGCCAAGCGCATCCTGGAGTTTGCGGACGAGCCGCGGATGAGAACGAAGTTCGGCCATATCGCTCACGCAGCGACGCGCTGAAGGTGCCGCAGGTCGGACCGATAGCCAGGCGGGCAGACCCGATCGAAGCTTGCCTGGCCGGCCGGTAGGATGCCGGCGACGCTCATGGTCTCGCCGATGAGCTTTACGCCGCCAAAGCGCGTCATGGGCCAGCCCGCCCGTTGGAGGATGCGTTCGAAGCGCACGTCCGTTGCCGTGGCGATCTCGCCGAAGCCATTCGACATCGACCACTCGATGATCCCCGCGAACATTGTCAGCGTGGCCTCGTGCAGGAACCGGCCTCCCCTCCTCCCGACGCGCGTGTCGAGGAGGCAAACGCGCGAGCTCTCGATCCTGGTCGATTTGCTTCGTAACCCGCCGCCCGGGAGCAGTTGCGGGCAGGTCCGCGACAGCATGGTCGGGCCCGTGGTCGGAAGCAGACGGGCACAGCCGGCGACGCCGCCGTGGTTCGTCAGGGCCAGGATGTAGGTCGGGTTGAGCGCGTCGTATTCATCGCGCTCGCGGCCGTACTCGATCCTGACCTGGCAACCGAGCCGGTGGGCGAACATCCGGGCGCGCAACTGATGCATCTCATCGACCAGAGACCCCAATCCGCCGTGTTCGTTGGCATCGATCGCAATTGCCCGCATTCGTCGAATCCTCCGTCGCGTTCGCGTGAACGGAGGCAAGTCAGCACGGCGCGGCGGCTCGTACGCTCTGGTGAATTAACGGGGCCCCGGCGAGCTCCGATTCGCGATGAGTCGCGCCTTCGGCGTCGGATTTGGTCGGGTTGCAGCTCTAGTCGAGGCCAAAAGGGTCGCTTTGACTGTAGAATTAACGGGGCAGAAAACGATGCGGCCTCGCTCCACGAGCGCTTTGTAAGCCCTCGATAAGATTAGACGAATCGGAACGAATCACTTGCTCGTTCCGCGCGGCTGAGAATAGCCGTTAAGATGTTGTTAACCTTAAAGGACTTGCCACACGGGCCGAATCTCCCATACTGGCGCCTGACCGGCACGTTTTGCTGTTTGTGGCGCCATTTTCTAGGTAGGGTGGATTAGGATGGGCCTGCTCCCGACATTCGAGTTTGACGAGAAAATCCTCGCACAGGGAGACGAGATCTCAAGGAAGCTCGATCAGCTTCGCCTGGAGAAATTTCCTCCGGACGCGAAGAAGACGCTCCGTCTGTTCCCGATGTCGGAAGTCGCCCACTATCTCGGCGTCAGCCCGAACAACCTCAAAAGACTACATCTCGAAAAGAAAGGTCCGGAGCCCACTATCGCAGGTAGTGGAAGGCGCTTCTATACTGCGGAACAGATGATGGAGCTGCGGCACTATCTCGACAAAAACGGACGGTCAGACGCGAAGAAATACGTCCCCTCCCGCAAGCCCGGGGAGAAGCTCCAGGTTATCGCTGTCGTTAATTTCAAGGGGGGCTCTGGGAAGACCACGACGGCCGCCCATCTGAGCCAGCATCTCGCCCTGACCGGGCATCGTGTGCTCGCAATTGACCTTGATCCGCAGGCCTCGCTCTCGGCGCTTCACGGCTTTCAGCCGGAGCTCGATCGGAATCCGTCGCTGTACGACGCGATCAGGTACGACGAAAAGCGTCGGCCGGTTGCCGACGTCATTCTGCGGACCAATTTCCCTTTGCTTGAGATCATCCCGGCAAACCTCGAGCTTCAGGAATACGAGTACGACACGCCGCTCTCGATGCAGGGCTCGAACGAGGGGAAGCGGTTCTATGAACGCCTCGGCCGCGCGCTTGAGGAAGTAGACGATCGATTCGATGTCGTCGTAGTTGATTGCCCGCCGCAACTGGGCTTCCTGACGCTGACAGCGCTGACCGCTTCCAGCTCTGTTCTGATTACCGTCCATCCGCAGATGCTGGACCTTATGTCCATGAGCCAGTTCCTGCTGATGCTCGGAAACTTCGTTAGGGCAATCCGGGAGAAGGGCGCGCCCGTCAAAATCGACTGGCTTCGATATTTGATCACCCGATTCGAGCCGACGGATATTCCGCAAACCCAAATGCTGGGCTTCATGCAGTCGATGCTCGCTGAGGAGATCCTCAAGAACCCCATGCTGAAGTCGACTGCCATCTCGGACGCAGGGCTGACGAAGCAGACCTTGTATGAGGTCGAACGCGGCAGCTTCAATCGGGACACCTACGATCGTGCCATTGAGGCACTGGACGCGGTGAATTTCGAGATTCAGGCGCTCATCCACCGGGCGTGGGGGCGTCTGTAGTGTTGACCGCAGTCAAAACCGCCGAAAATCTCTGCGACTTCAAGAGCCTAAGGCGAAATGGGAGGTTTGGTCATGGCTCGTAAAAACCCCTTCGCCAACATTCTTGACGATCAGCGGCCCGCGGTTGACGACGTCGCCGCCGATCACAAACGGCCGTCCCGTCCAGTGTCCGACTATGCGGCCAAGGGCGCGTCTCGCTCGCTCCTTAAGTCGCTCGACGAGCTTGCGGCTAGGGCCGACAAGCTCGTAGAGGGGGAAACGGTCGTCGAGCTTGAGCCCGACTTGATCGACGCCTCGTTCGTCCGCGATCGTCGTGCTGACGATGAGGCCGAGTTCAACCAGCTGCTGGAGCGGATCCGCGAGCGCGGCCAGGACTCCCCTATTCTGGTCAGGCCGAATCCGAAGTCGGCCGGCCGGTACATGGTGGTCTTCGGACATCGCCGCTGGAAAGTCGCTCAGGCGCTCGGCCGGAAGGTACGCGCCGTCGTCAAGGACATCGAGGATCGAGAGCATGTGCTTGCGCTCGGTCAGGAGAACGCCGCGCGTGCGGACGTCCCGTTTATCGATCGCGCGCTCTTCGCCGCTGACGTCGTGCGTCTCCGTTACGACGACGACAATGCAATCATTCTGAGCGCGCTCTCGATCGACCGAACGACTCTCTCAAAGATGCTGTCGGTCGCAGGCCTGCCCTCCCCCATCTTGGAGGCCATCGGCCAAGCGAAGAACGTCGGCCGCGATCGCTGGTATGAGTTGAAGCTGCTGCTCGATAGTCCGGCAATCCAGGAGCGCGCGCTCCAGACCATTCGGGACGAGGCCTTCTCCCGGCTGTCGAGCGATGCGCGGTTCGACTTTCTGGTCCGCAAATTGAGGTCGAAGCCGACACGCAAGCAGAACCAGCCGAGCAGGCGAAACTGGACACCCCCGGACAGCGCCCTCTCGGCGGAGATTTCCGCCGAAGGGAAGAAGTTCACACTGGCACTCAAGGCCAAGACGTCTGACGCCCGTGCGTTCGGCGAGTATCTCTCGGAGAACCTCGATCAACTCTATGAGGCGTTCCGCAGAGGATCGATTCCACAGGAGACGGGAGACTAACCCAGCAAAAGAAAAAGGCCCCCGAAACGAGGTTCCGGAAGCCCTTCTCTGTTACGTTTGGCGACTGACAGAATCCCACTTCCGCGAATCGGTGTCAAGCCCAACCGGCCGCAGTCATGCGCTCGTTTTGGAGGGCGGACTTCTTTTGCCTAGCGATAGGTGAAGAACAATGCAGACACCCTTATCAACGACGCCCTTTGGGCGGCGGCCGATGACGCTTGGCATGATTTCAAGCCAGCTGGCCGCAAAGGCAAAACCAGAGACAGCCATTGTTCACAAATGGCACGTTTTTCAGCACATCAAGGAAGTGCGCCAGGTTCTCGGCGCGACCGACCGTGCGCTGACGATCCTGCACGCACTGTTGTCGTTCCATCCCGAGACCGCGCTCGAGGCCGACGGCGAGTTGATCGTCTGGCCTTCCAACGAGCAGTTGATGGCGCGGGCCAACGGGATGCCGCCGACGACGCTGCGCCGGCATCTTTCCGTCCTGGTCGACTGCGGCCTGATCATTCGCAGAGACAGCCCCAACGGCAAACGCTACGCCCGCAAGGGGCAGGGCGGAGAGATCGAGCAGGCTTACGGCTTTGACCTGGCTCCGATCGTGGCCCGCGCCGAGGAGTACAAGACGCTCGCCGGCGCAGTGCAGGCCGAGAAGAAGGCGTTCCGCGTTGCCAAGGAGCGGCTCACCATCCTGCGCCGGGACATCGTCAAGATGATCGAAGCCGGGCTTGACGAGGGCGTCCCGGGAAATTGGAAGCGGTTTCAGCACGCCTACCAGGAGATCGCCGGGCGGATTCCGCGGACTGCCCCACGGCAGCTTTTGGAGAGCCTCGGCGGCGAAATGGAAGAACTCTGGTGTGAGATTCGTGAGCTGTTGGAAACGTTCGCCAAAACACAGAATCTGGACGCCAATGAGTCCCACTCTGGTTGCCACATACAGAATTCAAATCCAGATCTTTCATCTGAATCTGAACGAGGCTTGGCGACCAAACATGAAGCGGGCGGCGACGCCGCGGCTAACCACAACCTGCGGAGCTTGCCGAAGCGTGAGCTCCCCTTGGGGATTGTTCTGGATGCCTGCCCCAACATACGCTGGCTGATCAAAGAGGGCGAAATCCGGCACTGGAAGGATTTGGTGGCTGCGGCGGAGCTTGCCCGGCCGATGCTGGGGATCAGCCCGAGCGCCTGGCGCGAGGCCAGGGAAGTGCTGAGTGACCAACAGGCCGCGATTACGCTGGCCGCGATCTACCAGAAAGCCGACCAGATCAACAGCGCCGGCGGCTATCTGCGAAGCCTGACCGACCGCGCCAAGGCGGGCAAATTCTCCGTTTGGCCGATGATTATGGCCTTGCTGCGCGCCAAGCTGGACGGATCGAAGCCAACCCCGCCGCCCGCGGGTGGTCCCGCCGAGCAGGGCAAACCCACGCAGTCCGGCGGCTACCATGCCAGTGCCGAATTGCGCGCCTCATTGGCCAGGCGGCCGAAATGACCCGAAACGGCGCCAGGAAGGACTCCGTCATCGCAGACGACTCGGCTACCGGCCGCGTCGGACTGGATGACGCCCTGGACGAACTCCGAACGGCGATGGGGAGGTGATGAACAAGGTGCGCGCTTTGCCTGAGTTGGCGCGTCGACCAAGCCTGAATTCGTGAGCGGGGCGGTACGCCAGCCCGCCTCTTTCCGCAAAGAGGCCCGTCGCTATCGGAGATCGGTCTGAGCGAAGTCGTTGCCCTTATAGAGGAGCGGGATGCGGTAAGCCTTGGCGCAGGCATAGGCGAAGCAGTCCCCGAAATTGAGCTGCGCGGGGTGGTCGACTAGGCGGCTGTAGGTCTGCGCCGCTTCGAGGGCCTTGCGACCGATATCCGACGAGACGGAAATTTCCTGGGCGCCGAGCGCGATGACGAATTCCCGCACCGCGGTTTCGGCCTTGGCGAGGAGGGCGGCGTCGCGCGGTAAGCCGGTTTCGCGGGCGAGCTTCGCGGCAAGCGACGCGGCCGACTCGAACAATACGAGGGGTGAAACGAAGAAGCCCGTTTTCGAGCCGTTCAAGCGGCCGGCGAGTTCGGGTCCATCCGGCTCGCCGCCGAGAATCGCGACAATGGCCGAGGCATCGAGGAACATCAGCCGCCCCACATCTCGTCGGTGAAGGCCTTCATGTCGAAATCGTCCGTGCCAGCGAGGCCGCGCTCCGCAGCGTTGGTCCGAATGCCAGCGACGATTGCGAGAGCATTGCCGATTCGTTGGCTCGGGAGCATATTTTCAGTTTGGCGCTTGATCTCGTGCTCGAGCGCGAGACGCACGGCTTCTGTTTTGGTCCGCGAGCCTGTCATGGCCTGGAGCCGGCTGGCGAGGTCGTCGACCTGATCGTCACGAATGAAGAGGGGCATGAGATATCTCCTTGAGGATATCTATCATGGCCATATTGGGATATCCATGGTAATTACCGCACGTCGCCAGTCAGGCCGGTCTATCCGTCTGGAGGAACGCGGACCGTGCGCGGTGATGCGAGCGAGGCCGGTATTCGGCGGTCAAAGGCCCGCCGCCTTGGTGAGATTGACCCGGAAGCGGTCGCGCCGCCGCTGATAGCGGCGGGTCTGCTCGGCGCTGGCGTGGCCGAGCTGTTTCTGCACGTAGCGCTCGTCGACCTCGGCCGAGGAGGCGAGGCCGGCGCGCAGCGAATGTCCGGCGAATTTATCGACCCGTTCGCCTTCGGTCAGGTCGGCGCGCACCCCGGCGGCCAGCGCCGCGCGTTTGACCAGCCGGGCGACCTGTTGATCATTCAGGCGATCCGGTCCGACGTCTTTGCCCTGGCCGGTCACCCGGCGGAAGATCGGTCCATGGCCGATCCGCGCGAGCTTCAGCCAGATCTGCAAGGCAACGAGCGGGCAGGTCGCGTCGGACGAGCCCCGGCCGATCTCGATCTCGCGCCAGCCGGTTTTGCCGCGCAGGGTGACGATCATGCCCTTGTCGAGGATCTCGACCCAGCCTTGGCCGTCTTCGGTGTCGTCGCGATGGAGGTCGAGGCCGACGATCTCGGAGCGCCGCAGGCCACCCGCAAAGCCGAGCAGCAGCATGGCCCGGTCGCGCAAGCCGCGCAGGGTGCCGCGATTAAGCGTCTCGAGCATGGCGATGACATCTTCCGGCAGCACGGCTTCCTTTTGCCGGGGCGGCGCGCCATGGGTGTTGCGGATGCCCGCGAGGACCGTTGCGATATGCCGGTCCGCGCGGTCGAGTGGCGTGCCGCGCTGGGCATAGTTCCAGGTCAGGGCCGAGAGCCGGCGCTCGATCGTCGCGACCGAATTCGCCTGGCGATCGGCCGTCGCGGCGCCGGAGGCGCAGGCAGTGATGTAAAGCCCGACCGTCTGCGGGGAGGGCGGAAGCACCTCGAGACCCTGACGCCGGCACCACCCGGAAAAGTGCTTCCAATCGGAGGCATAGGCCCGGCGCGTGTTGGCCGAGTTCGCCGCGTCGACGTAGTCGCGGGCGCGATCGGCAAGCCGTTCGAGATGCGCCGGCAGGCCGGTTTTGGGTGCCGGAAGAGGGGAGGGGACTGATGCGGCGGCAGGATCTGTGTCGATCTCCGCGGCCGCCAGCGGTTCCGAACCGGTTGCTGGTGGGCTGCTCATGCCGAGTCCTCCCAGGGATTGATTACCGTTGCACCCGTATCCTCGAAATCCCCCACATTGCGGGTGACGAGGATGAGGTCGTGGACGATCGCGGTTGCGGCGATCAGCCCGTCGATATCGCCACACGGCCGGATCGCGGCGATGCGACCCCACTCGACGGAGATCTGGTCGGTCACCGCCAGGATGCGGTTGGCGTGGTCGTGGCGCAACTTGCGCAACCATTCGGCAAGGTGGCCGGCCACCTTCGGGTCCGACTTCTGCTTCAGCGCGATGCCGCGCATGATCTCGCCGAGGGTGAGGGTGCTCAGGTAGACGCTGGCCGGATCCACCGAGCGCAGCCAGCCGGTTGCCTGCGGAGAGCCGCGCCGAGCCTCGGAAACGACGTTGGTATCAATGAGATACATCAGAAGGCCGCGTCGCGGCTGGGGGGCTTGATGCGCCGCATCGCTTCTTCGGCCAGTTCGTCATCCCAGCTTGGCCCGGCCAGCAAGTCGTCGACCAAGGTCGGCCGCCCGGAGCGCAGCGCATCGTAATCGGCGGCCGACAGCACCACCGCGGCGCGCATCCCGCGCAGGGTGACGACCTGCGGGCCTTCCAGGCGGGCCTTCTGCACCACCTTGGAAAACTGGTTCTTGGCGTCCTGCAGCGGCCATTCCATTTTGTGCGTTCCTAGACTAGACAGTCTAGCTATGTTCTAAATGGCGTCCTCGTCGCGGTCAAGGATGGGCCGCCTCGGGTGCCGACGCCTCGACCGGAAAGATTCACGTCGGCCGCCGGCTCTCAGGCGGCGCGGGGGCTTCCGAAGCGCGATTTGCCGGGATCTCGGCGTTGAAAAACGGGCGTGCCCTATATAGTGAAGAAAACGACCGATAATGCAACATTATCATTCGTTGTTATCCCCCGACAGGCGCGGCGGTTTTGCGCAAAATCTGTGGCACAAAGCGCCGTGCGGGATTAGCCTCGGGCATGGCCTCACGCGCGCGACTCATGCCCGAAACCCCGCCGACCTTCCCGCCGTTTCCGGCCTGGGTGCGGCTGGGCACGACGTCCGAGAGCGTTGACGATGCGATGTTTTCCGCCGGTGCGGCGCTCGCCGCGATCCATCCGATCGCGCGCAGCGAGCATCCGCTGGGCGCGTTGTGGCGGCATCGTCTGTCGCTGTCGAACGCCGCGGTACTGGCGCGCCACGGCGGTCGCAGCGAGGACGAGGCGGCGCTGCGTGACGCCTGGTATCTGCGCCGCGAGACCGACGACCCGGGGCCGGGCGGATGCATCCTCAAGGCCTGGCGGTATCTCGGCGAGCAGGCCGCCATGGCGCCGACGGACTGGATGCTTACCTTGTCCTCGCTGTTCGAGCTGCGCTTCAATGAAGCGCTTGAGGACGTCGTCACCGCCGCGGCGAAATTGGCGGCAGGACAGAGAAGCGCCGTCGCGGCCGCTGCCGAGATCGCGGCGATAAGCCTGCGCGTCGTCCCCGACAGCGAACCGCTCGCCTTGTGGCTCGCAGACATTGTGCTCGCCCATCGCTTGAAATGGCCGATGGCGGTGCCGCTGCTCGCCGGCCAGCTGCGCCGCGCCGAGCTGCGCGCGGCCGGCAAGGCCGGCGGCCCCGACGAGACCTGGGCGAGGACTTGCGCGCTGGCCTATGCGCGCGCCGCTGCTGCTGCCGTCGATCTCTACGCCGACCTCGTGCGGCGCGCCCATCGGCTACTTGCCTCCGCGCCGAAGTTGCGGGCCAAGGATGCCGACATGATGGTGGCGATCCTGCTGATGGAGGACGCCCAGGCGGCCGGCGCCGGCAGGACCGCGAGTGACCGCAGCACACGGCGGCTATTCGAGCGGCTGGTCTCGCTCGGCGCGGTGCGCGAGCTGACCGGCCGCCCCACCTTCCGACTGTATGGGCTCTGACATTTTGGGAGGGTGATTTGGGGCGGCGCGCGCGGCCAAAAGAGGATCTCGACATCGAGCTGGCCGAGCTGCCGCCGGAGCTGCGCTGGCGCGAATGGATGGGCCGCGTCGAGGCGGTGATCTTCGCCTCGCCCGAGCCGGTGACGCGCGAGGTGCTGGCGCGCGTCGTCGGCCGCGATTGCAAAATCGATCTCATCATCGACGATATCCGCGACGAACTGCGCGGCCGGCCTTACGAGCTCGTATCCGTCGCTGGCGGCTGGCAGCACCGCACCCGGAAAAACTTCGCCGAAACGATCCGGGCTGCGATCGGCGCTCCCGGCGACGGCAAGGCGTTGTCGCAGACCGAAGCGCTGATCCTCGCCTGTATTGCCTATTACCAGCCCATCAATCGCAGCGAATTGTCATCCTTCTTCGGCAAAGAGGTCAGCCGCGATACCATCGCCCGTCTGCGCGGACTGGAGTTCATCGCTGCCGGGCCGCGTAGCCCCCAGCCCGGTGCGCCCTACACCTATGTGACGACCAAGGCGTTCCTGTCGCACTTCGGCCTTCAGACGCTGCGCGATCTTCCGGACATGGACATGCTCGAGGAGGCTGGCCTGCTCAGCAAGGACAAAATGCTCGCCGGGGAGTTTCCTGTGCTGGCGTCGGACGAGGCCGACCAACTCGAGGCGGACCGAGACGAAGACGATCATGTGACTTGAATCGCTGCCGAGGAGTTTTCGACAATGCACTGACCGACGAGCAGTCGCCTCGTTTTCTGTGATCTCCTTGCGCTTCATGGTAAGCGGAGCTTTTCTCCCATTTGATTGACTGGTTTCGCTTCGGCTTTCGCTCTGCGATCCTTGGCTTGTCAGAGAGCCGAGAGGAGACTGAAGGCGATGGAACAATCGGGGGAGGAAGCCGAAGCTGATGGCTTTGTGGGGAAGCTTACGCGCCGGACGCGTTCTGGAGGCCGGTTATGGTCTGCGGAGATCAAGGGGCGCGCTGTTTTCGAGAGCATGAAGCCCGACGCCCGGGTATGTGATGTCGCACGGCGTTATGGTGTGAAGGCCCAGCAGTTGACGACGTGGCGCAGATTGGCGCGTGCTGGCCGGCTCGCATTGGTCACGGACGACGCGGCGGATTTCGTGTCGATCGAGCTGAGCGATCCAGTGGCGTCAGGCAAGAGCGAGGGGCCCGTCGAGATTACGATTGGCAAGGTTTCGGTCCGCCTGGATGCGGACGTGTCGGCGGTGCGGATCGCGGAGATCGTGACTGCGATCGAGCGCGGCGCATGATCATTCCGGCGCAGGGACTGCGGATTGTGCTTGCTGTGCGTCCTGTTGACTTCCGGTGCGGGCACGACGCGCTGGCCGGTCTTGTGCAAAACACGCTTGGGCTCGATCCGCATTCGGGCCTGATCGTGGTTTTTCGTTCGAAGCGCGCCGACCGGCTGAAGATTTTGCTATGGGACGGCACGGGCCTCGTTTTGGTCTACAAGCGCCTTGGCCGCGATGGTCGTTTCGAGTGGCCGCAGATCAGCGACGGCGTCATGCATCTGACGCGCGTGCAGTTCGAAGCGCTGTTCGATCACCCATGTTGATGCCCCTCCTTGTTAGGCTGACAGATTCTTAGATCAAGTTGCGCGATGACGTGGTTTCGAAGGTCTCCGATGGCGTGAAGAACGGATGGTGTATTCGGGAAGAGATAGGCGCCGCTGGGCTGGCGATCAATTAGCAAACGCTTGGTTCGGATCTGAACATAGAGCCAGTTTACTGGAATCTCGAGCCTTCGGGCCAGTTCGGGCGGGCTGAGGTATGAGTCGTCATGCTCCCATCGGCTGCGCTGGGCAGTTACCTTGATGGCGGCGGCACGACGGAGCCGCCCAACGGTGATAGGCAGCACCTTATCGGCGCAACGGGGAGAGCGGTGACCTTCCCGAGTAAGGATTGTGGCGATCTTGTCGTCTGGGACGCCGTCGCGAGCGAGCGTCAGAAGGCGTTCCCGCATCTCTGTGCCTCGCGTCAATCTGGTGACGGAGTTGACGCTCATCTTCACTTCGAGCTCCGTCACGGCGCCTCCCCGCCAGACGATCCTAGCCAGGGCCAAGTCGCGCTCACCGCGGTCGAGAACGACCTTTTCGATGAGACATCGCAACAACGCCTTGCGATGCGCATCCGAGATAGTCTCGTCACCCCATATCTGCGGGAGGCGGCCGGTGAGGCTGATGACCTTGTCGTTGAGCTCCTTGCTTATGGCCACTTGTGTGATGGCTTTGGGCGGCGTCTGTCGGGCAAGCGCCTCTTCGGCGGCGCGCACGTCGTTTAGCGCCGCTTCCCATCGACGCTCGAGTTCCGAGGCGACCAACCGATTATCTGGATCAGCTCGGTTGAACTGCCGTTCGGCGAGCGCCGCCGTGTATCGCTTGCGCTCGAGCTCTCGTTCTGCACTGGAGCGTAGCGCATTGTTCGTCTGCTGCTGCACCCGGCGGGAGCGCGACAAGGCATCGAGTTCGGCCGGCGCTAGTGCGGTTAGGAATGCGTCGCCAACGGCTGCATCGATATGGGCGGCGCGGATGTGTTGGCAGGTTGGCTGACCTTCCTGGGTACGCAGGTGATTGCATACATATTCGCCGCCGCCCTTGTAGCGGACGTACATCTTATGGCCACATCGTGCGCACCAGGCAATGCCGTGGAGCAGGAGCTCGCCATTGCGAGGCGCGCCGCGGGTTTTGATGCGCATGTATTCGGCTCGGTTATCTCTGATGACGGATCGGATTTTTTCATAAATTGGCCAGTCGATATAGGCTGGATATCGATCTTTAACGACGATCCGCCACTCCTCCATCGGCCGCGGAGCCTTTTGTGGCAGGGCCCCCTCCCGCTTCGGCGGCCGGAAGCGGGTTCGTCCATAGACAAAGGCGCCCGCGTATGCGGGGTTCTTCAAGATCGCCGCGACGGCAGCCAGCGTCGCGCGCGTCCAGCACAAATCGCCATATCGATCACGACGCGGCAGTTCCAGGTCACGCTCGTTCAACGCTCGCATGACCTTGGCAACGCTGCGCAGCTGCAGGAATAACTGGAAGACGAGACCGAGCCGCCCTTGCACGGCCATGTCGGGATCCTTAACGACCACACCGCTCGGGTCCCGCATCAGCCCGATTGGCAGCATAACCGCAAGTTCGCCGCGTTCGGCTTTGGCCAGCAGGCCGGCGGTCAGCCGGCTGCGGATCGTATGTAGCTCAAGCTCGGAGATCGAACCCTTCAGCCCGAGAAGCAACCGTCCGTTGGGAGTGCCCGGATCATAGACACCATCGCGGTCGGCGATCAGGCAGCCACGTAGACCACAGATATCCAGGAGCGGATACCAGTCGGTACAATTACGCGCCAAGCGGGTCACGTCGATCGACAGGATGAGTCCCACTTCACTCAGGCCAACACGGCCAACGAGTTCCTTGAAGCCGTTACGCTGTGCTATAGACGCGCCGCTCAACCCGAGATCGGCATCAATCACGTCGATGGCCGCCTCACGCCATCCGAGTTCGCGGGCGCGCTGGCGAAGCGCGTATTGAAGGCGCAGGCTCTCCTGATTGCTTACGACCTGATGGGGCGTCGACTGCCGGATGTAGACTACGGCTTTGCGCGCCAAGTGGCTTGGTGTGACCAGCTCGGACTTCATGAGGGATCTCCGCCAAAATTGCGGCGACGTCTTCGACGATCTGGCGTCGGAGCGCGGGCGTCAGCGTCGACCAAAGATCGGCTGGATCCATGCTCATGTGCGTCGGGACAATCCGCTGTCGATAAAAGCTCGAGTAGAGCCTCCATACTCAGCTTAATCTGATTTGCCTCTTGCTCATAATATTCGATTGCGGTTGCTTGAATCAGAAGACTGCTTCCTGCGCGATACTCAACTTCATACGAAGCGGGAATGCCTCGGCCTCGCTGACCGATCTTCCTAATCACTCGATATGAGCGCCCCCACAAAGGATGGTGGGGGTCCCCAACCTCGACCACCTCCGGAAATGATTCGTCAGACTCACTATCAGGGACATTCCTCAATCCCCTCGTTTGAAGGGCTGAACTGGAAGCGAGTGGGCGAACGGATTGTCGCGACGCCAGCTGCGGCGAACTGACTCAGACCCGACAACCTGTTTCGCGCGGGGCTTTGGGATGATAGCTTGCGGATGTGCCGCCGTCCCCCATTGATCCCGCCCGTCTTGCAGCGCTGCCCGCCGATGTGCGCGCGCTCTTCCGCGCGCAGGAAGCGATGATTGAAGCCGAGCGTCGTCGCGCAGACGATGAATGCTCGGCGCGCCTTCATGTCGAGAGTGAACTGGCTGCGTCCAAAGAGAGCGTCGAACGCCTCGAACTGCTCGTGAAGGAGTACGAGCGCGCACGTTTCGGTAAACGCTCGGAGAAGTTCAATCCCGATCAGATGCAACTGGTTCTCGAGGACATCGAGATTGCCATCGCCGAAGTCCAGGAACGCCAGGACGATCGTGCGCGCCGCGCCGGCACGGCGCCGTCCAGCCGCCGGACCAGGCGCGCTGCCCGTGCCTTTCCCGCGCACCTGCCGCGCATCGAGCAGGTGATCGAACCCGAGAACCTCGAGTGTCCCTGCGGCTGCGGCCGGATGGTCCAGATCGGCGAGGATCGCTCCCGCCGTCTCGATGTCATGGCCGCCCAGTATCGTGTGATCGAGACGGTGCGACCGCGCTACGCCTGCGCAAAGGGCTGCACCGGTGTTGCTCAGGCGCCGGCGCCCGCCCATCTCGTGGAGGGTGGCATCCCCACCGAGGCGCTGCTGGCGCAGGTGGCGGTCGCCAAGTTCAGCGAGCACATGCCACTCTATCGTCAGTCGCAGGTTCTGGCTCGGCATGGCATCTTCATCGATCGCGCCGTTCTGGCAGACTGGATGGGAACGGTCGCCTTCCACCTCGCGCCGCTGGTCGAGCGCATGAGCGTCGTGATGAAGCAATCGGGCCGCTTGTTCATAGACGAGACCAGGGCGCCTGTGCTCGATCCGGGCCGGGGCCGAACGAAGACCGGCTATCTGTGGGCTGTCCTGCGCGACGATCGCGGCCACGGCGGCGCTGATCCACCAATCGTGGTCTACCACTACGCGCCAGGACGCGGTGGTGACCATGCTGAGCGCATCCTCGAGGGCTTCGACGGCATCCTTCAGGTCGACGGATACCAGGGCTATCATCGGCTCGCACGGCCCAAGCGCAAAGGCGGCGTGCCGCTGCGGCTGGCCGCATGTTGGTCCCACTCAAGGCGCAAGATCATCGCAGCGACTCCGAAAGCCGGCTCACCCATCGCCGAAGCCGTTCTCGCGCGCATCGCCGCACTCTATGCGATCGAGAAGGAGATCCGTGGCGCCGACGCCCCGGCTCGGCAAACGACCCGTAACGAGCGATCACGGCCGCTCGTCGCTGAACTCGAGAGGTTTCTGCGCGAGCAAGCCGCTCGCCTGTCGCCGGGCAGCGAGATGGGCAAGGCGATCGCCTATCTCCTGAACCATTGGGATGGCCTCACCTTGTTTCTCGACGATGGTTGCGTTGAGATGGACACCAATCCCGTCGAAAATCAAATCAGGCCGCTGACTCTGACGCGTAAAAATAGTTTATTTGCTGGTCACGACGAAGGTGGTCGTTCATGGGCGCGCATAGCTTCGCTCATCGCCACCTGCAAAATCAACAGCGTGGAGCCCTACGTCTGGATGAAAGCGACGCTCAAAGCGATCGCAACCGGTCACCCGCAGTCCCGGATCGACGAGCTCCTGCCCTGGTCGTTCGGCCGCACCTCGTAATTCTCCGTCGTTGCCGCCTCCATACCCCCCCGCCAACGATTTGCAAACACGTTGATCAACAGACTGCAATCCCCACGCCAAACCTTTGCGAGTGGGACGCGAACGTCGCTTACGCTTCATGCGCAGCAACTACGCGAGCCGGCGCTGCTTACATGCATTGACGAGATATTTTCCCGGTGGGTTTGTCCTTGGGGCCGCGCGCGGGGGCGCCTGACTGGCGCACTCCCTTTCTCGTCAGCAGCGAAAGAGGCTGGTCCTTGAGCAGCTAAAGCGGCCGTAAGCAGCATAGCTGCGCCGGTCAGTGCATCGCGCTGCTGGCCGGACTCTGCCCGTCGGAGGGTGCGTTGTCGTAATTGATCCTCATTGCAACGATAGCGGTACGACGACCCCACCTCGTTTAGGTGGACGGGATGAGCGAGACTCGCGCGTGGATTTGACAACGCGAGGGACGCTCGTTCCATGCATCAAGACAGACATCAAGACGGGCATGATGCCGCCTCCTATCAGCGGATCGAGGTGATCACAGGGGAGAGGCGACGGCGCAGTTGGAGCGATGCGGAGAAGGCGCGGATCGTGGCCGAGAGTGCCGATCCGGAGACGAGCATTTCCGAGGTGGCTCGACGCAACGGGGTGAACCGGGGACTGCTCAGTGTGTGGCGGCGCCAGGCGCGGCTCGCGTCGAGCGAAGCGCCGCAGTTCGTGCAAGTCAGGCTCGAGGCCGCCGTCGAGGCGCAGCCGAACGCGATCGATAAGGCGCATGTTCTGACGGATCCGGCCGAGCGGATCGAGGTGATGATCGCGGGCGCGACGGTGCGCGTGCCCGTCGGCGTCGACGCCGCGACGCTGGAGCGCGTGCTGGCGGCGGTGAGATCGACGCGATGATCTCTTTCGGTCCAATGGTCCGTGTGTTCGTCGCGACGCAGCCGATTGACTTTCGTAAAGGCGTTCATGGCCTTGTCGCGCTGGTAGCGGAGGGATTAGGCGGCAAGCCCTACAGCGGTGACGTTTATGTCTTCCGATCGAAGCGATCGGATCGTTTGAAGCTACTGGTTTTTGACGGCTCGGGAATGGTTCTAGCGACGAAGTGGCTGGAGAATGGGGGCTTTGCCTGGCCACCTGTTCGCGAGGGTACGATGCCGGTGACGGGGGCGCAACTGGCGATGCTGATTGAAGGTCTTGCGGAGTGGTCGCGTGTGGTCCCGAAGGTGACGAAGCGGCCGACGAAGGTTGCCTGAAGCGTCTTGTTTTGCTGGCGATTGCGAGTGCGTTCGTGTAGCTCTGCGATATGGCGCTTCGCCCCGAAGATCTCCCCTCTGACCCTGCGGCTCTTGCCGAGATGGTGCTGGCTTTCGAAGGCGAGAACGATGATCTGCGCGCAGAGATCGCCACGTTGAAGAGCCTGATCTTCGGCGCACGATCGGAGCGCGCGGCGATCGTCTGCGCCGAACAGATCGCGTTTGATCTGGAACGGACCGCCGGCTCACAGCTCCCGGCCAATGACGACAAACCGGACGCGCCGCGGCCGGAGCGGCGCAAAGCGAAGCGCAACATCGGCGCGCTGCCGGCGCATCTGCCTCGGGTCGAGCGGGTGATCGAGCCGGCGTCCACGCTGTGCCCGTGCTGCACGGGTCAGATGCATCGGATCGGCGAGGAGAGCAGCGAAGCGCTCGATCGGGTTCCCGCGTGGCTGCGTGTGCTCCGCACGATCCGTCCAAAATACGCCTGCCGCTCCTGTGAGGGCCCGATTGTCCAGGCCCCGGCACCGGCGCGGCTCGTCGAGGGCGGCATGGCAACGACGGCGCTGATCGCGCATATCGCCGCGGCCAAATATGCCTGGCAATCGACGCTCTATCGCCAGACGCAGATCCTGGCGGGTCAGGGTGTCGTCGTCGACCGTCAGACGCTGGCGCGCTGGATGGGGAGCGCGGCGTGGCTGGTCAGGGGCCTCTACGATCTGCAACTGAAGACTATGCACGGCTTCGAGCGGCTGTTCTGCGACGAGACGCCGATGCCAGTGCTCGATCCGGGACGCGGCCGCACGAGGATCTGCCAGTTCTGGGCGCACGCGACGGACGATCGGGCGTGGAAGGGGCCGGCGCCGCCGGCGGTCGCCTACGTGTTCGCAGGTGGTCGCGGCAAAAAGGAGATCGTGGCGCAGTTAGCCGGCTTCGAAGGCGTGCTGCAAGTCGACGGCTATGCCGCCTACGCCTCGCTGGCGGGCGATGCGATGATGTCGGGCCAGATCCAGCTGGCGTATTGTCTCGTTCACGCGCGCCGCAACTTCGTGAGGGTGCACAAGACGACGAACTCACCCTTCGCCGCGGAGGTCATCGAGCGCATTGCGGCCGTCTACGCGATCGAGGAGAGGATCCGCGGTCTCGATGCTGGGGAACGCCGCGCGACGCGACAGGCCGAGACGAAGCCGCTGATGGAGGCGTTGAGGGCCCGTCTGATCGCGGTGAAGGACGGGATCTCCCGCCGCTCGACGCTCATCAAGGCGATCGACTACATGCTCGAACGCTGGCAGGGCCTGACGACGTTCCTGGATGACGGGCGGCTCGAGCCGGACACCAACACGGTCGAACGATCGATCAGGCCAATTGCGATCGGAAAAAAGAACTCGTTGTTCAGTGGTGACGAAGGCGGGGGCGAGACCTGGGCGATACTCGCTTCGCTTCTTAACACAGCGAAATTGAATGGCCTCGACCCCGAGGCGTATCTCGTCGACGTTCTCGATCGCATGGTGAGCGGCGCCACGAAGACCAACCAGCTTCACGAACTTCTGGCCTGGAACTGGAAGGCCGCACGCGAAGCCGAAAAGCGGGCCGTGGCATGACGAAGCCGAAGCAAGGGCGGGGAACGCGAAAAGCACGCAAGACGACGATGGCGGACTATGCCATGTCGTTCGAACGGCTCGGGCAATGGATCAGCAAGCGCGCCAGGTCGCCGACGCTTCGGCATCCGCGGGCGACGTCGCTCTCCATGCTCGATGGCGCGGTGGCCGCGGTCGTCGCCGGGCCGGTCTCGATGGCGTCCGAGGAATGGGTGTGCCCGCTCCTCGGCGTAGATCCCGACGCCTTCAATCACGACACCGAGGAGTTCTCGGCAATCGCCGCCACGCTGATGCGCCACAACGCTATCAGCGAGACGCTGTCGACGAGACCGGAGAGCTTCGAGCCGCTGTTCGTGCGATCACCGGACGGCGAAGTCGACCCGCAGCCCTGGTGCATGGGCTTCTACGCCGTCATGAAGCTTCGGCTTCTCGTCTGGTCGCGGCTTCTCCCCCCGAATGGAACCGAACACCTTATGCTGCGGCCGATCTTGGTCCATTGCATCGACGACGCCGGTCGACCCTTGCTACCCCCGGCCCGGCGCACGCTGGGAACGCAGCCCATCATCCAAAACGCCTGGCGCAACATTCCAGCAACCGTCGAGGCCCTCCGGCAGTTCTGGATGCCTATACGCTTCAAGCGCGGTGCGTAGGCCGTCCGCACCAAGTCCGTGGCTCCGTGGGCCTCTCGTACCGTTTACATTGCAACAGCTTATTGTTCGGGCAAGCTTTCGGAAAGCTGACGAAACCCACGGGAGTTCGATAATGCGCAGGGCGTCGTCTGACGCCCCGCGCCGTGTCGCCCAAAGCAGAACTCAGCGCTCTAAAAGATTGCAGTTGGCGTTGCCGACGATCACTGTCCGCTCGATTTGCTCCGGACAATCCTGCAACCACGCAAAGACATCTTCGAGCCTATAAGGCGTTACGACTTCAGAGCACCCGGCTTGATGTCTGGACCTTCTATCAAATAGAAGCGCCCTTCCGCCGTCCTGACCATGCGGTCCCGTATTTCACCCTTGACTCCCGTGGTTGGGTCGAAATCTGACAATACGCGCGTTGCAAAGTTGAACGCTCCGTCAAGTTGACGACGCGCTGTTCGCTTCGGCTTCGCTCGACGTCGCTTGGTTGCGCACTTAAGCTTGCGGCCCGACACCTGTCTCTTGAACATCTGTACTCCTTTGCGATCCGCCGCCCCGGATTCCGCGAGCGTGCTCTTCGCTCGCCGCCATCGCAATATGGCCAATTGAAAGAGCCCGTGCTAATCAGTCGATACGTTTCTAGCCAGCGGCTGTGACATTTGTAAGATTACAAACGCTCGCGAGTTTGGCGCGGCCCGTTGGAATGATGCTTCAGCTAGCCTGCACACTCCGACCGCCACCACTTCGCACCCATTGACCGAATGTGCGCGTGAGAGCCTTGGCGACGACGTTGCCGGACGACACCGCCAAGGTCAACGGATAGCCCCTTAGATGGCTCGTACCAGCATGTGGGCCATGTCGGCCAAACTTGGGCAGGGTAGCCCCCGTCAGCCGCGCGTGCCCATCCTTGGCGGCTCATCGACCGAACGAATGATTGAGCTGCGCTTGCCTCAGACTGTGCAAGTGAACCGCGGCTGGAGACCGGATAGCCGCATCTCGTCCGGCCATCTCGCCGCGTCCATCTGGACGTTGTGCGAGCACCGGTAGTCGTTGCAAACGTCGGTCAAGCCGTCTCCAGCCGCTGCTTAATCTGCTCGGCTTGTTCCTTCGTCAGCTTCTCAGCCAAGCTGTAATCCTTCAGTTGGGCCGCCCCCTTGCGATCCCGATCATAAACCATCCAGTCGACGCTTCCTCTTCGTACGAGGAACCTAGCCTGTATCGGTGCCATGTAATTCACCGTAAACTCCGTCACCAATATGAACGACCGCAATAATATTCGCGAAGAATATCTAGCACCCGGTCTGCGATGCTTCTGTGAACTTACGCACACACACACACACACACACACACACACCGGAGCCCAGATATAGATACTTCGACCAACGCCAATCAGCCGAAAGCCCCTCGAAGATCCCGCCTGAGGTCGTGACTTACTCTAACTCAAATCTTGGCCGCAACTCACAGCAAATACGTTCGAGCCGAGAATGTAACTCACAGAGATCCTCCGGCGCCGCTACCACAGTTGTGCGAAACCCGAGCTGCCTGTCCTCGCTGACCTGAAAGAAGTTGGTCAGTCCAAACCGTTCTAGGATAAATTCATGAAGCTGGTCTTTGGTGATCTTTTGCTTTTGTAACGCCATTGAAAAAGCCGATGCTAAGATTGCCTCCTTTTGCTTCTTCCGCAGCGCAACTGCAAGGCGCTCGTTGCGGCACCCGTAATTGCCCGGGGGGGGGGATTGTGAATCGACGCTGAACATTGACCCCGCACGCGCGAAGTCAATCAAGCACTTGGACGCCGATCGGCGTCCGGACCCCACGCAGATTCACACTGGTGGCGCTATGGGAGTGACAGCGGACATCAGAGCGCTGTTCAGCGGCCACCTTCCGGATGGCGGGGTGATCTGCGAGTCTGCGGTTTGTTTGAACCGTAGGCTTAGAATGGACACAGTGCATACTGCTATCACGGAGCCGGTGCGGCGGCTTGAGGTCTTCACCGGAGCCGGCCGTCGGCGGAAGTGGAGCGACGAGGACAAGGCGCGGATCGTTGCGGAGATCGTGGCAAGCGGCGATTCGGTCTGTTCGGTAGCGCGGCGGTATGGATTGTCGCCGCAGCAGTTGTTTGGCTGGCGACGTCAGCTGCGAGAAGCAGCAGGCGGTCATTCCCGAGAGGACGAAGTTCAGTTTGTGCCGGCGGTGGTTGACGCCGTGGTGCCGGCGCCGACTGTTCACCGGGATCGTAAAGCGGTGCGCAAGGCAGATAGCGGGATCATCGAGATTGAAGTCGACGGCATCACGATCCGAGCCGGTCGTGGAGCGGACACCGCGATGATTGCGTCGATCGTCCAGGCGCTAAAGGCGAGCCGGTGATCGGTCCGTCAGGCGCGGTCCGGGTGATGGTGGCGACCAAACCGGTAGACTTCCGCTATTATGCGGAGTGCGCGGCAGGAAGTTGCTGCCCGCCGCGGTTTTCTCGTATGTCCCCGTGGGTCGGTCAAAATCCCCCGGGTATGGTCACTTGAAACTCCCCCACCTGATGATCGCCGTCAGCGCCGCTGAACAGCAGTAGCCGGTCAGGCAGGACGTTTATGTTCGACCCCTTTAGCCAGCAAGGGGCCGGGGAGTTGAACGTCTTGAAGCGACATCTGCAAAGCACCGTACTTACATTACTTGATCGCAACCCGTCTCGGTTTGGCCGACAATTTGGCCCGGGTGTTCCCGGATCGGCGCGATCCGACGCGGGTCGTGCACAGCCTGGTCGATATGTTCCGCGCGCGCATGTTCGCGATCTGCTGCGGCTACGAGGACGCCGACGACCTCGATCATCTGCGGTCCGATCCCGCATTCAAGCTGGCCTGCGGACGGCTGCCGGACACGGGCCGCGATCTGTGTTCCCAACCGACGCTGTCGCGGCTGGAGTTGCTCCGCGCCTGCGCGACGTGATCCGACTGACCTACATTTTGGTCGACGCATGGATGGATAGCTACCCGCGCGAGCCGGCATCCGTCACGCTCGACATCGATGATACCTGCGATGTCGTCCACGGCCATCAGCAGCTCTCGCTGTTCAACGCTCATTATGACGAACGCTGCTTCCTGCCGATCCACGTCTACGACACGGAGAAGAGCCGTCCCGTGGCCGTCGTGCTGCGGCCCGGCAAGACGCCGGGCGGCGTCGAGGTGCGTGCCCTTCTGCGCCGCCTGGTACGGCATATCCGCACGCGGTGGCACAACACGCGAATTACGTTCCGTGGCGACGGGCACTATGCCCGGCCGGAGGCCATGGCGTGGTGCGAGACCAACGGCATCGACTACATCTTCGGTCTGTCCGGCACCAAGCCTCTCGCCAGAAAAGTCGACGAGGTCGCCGACGACATCCGCACCCGACGCGCCATCGAGAACCTGCCGGTTCTGCGTGGCTATACCGAGACCCGCCACAAGGCAAAGTCCTGGGATCGCGAACGGCGCACCGTCGCCCGTATTGAGGCGACGATGCTCGGCCTCGACATCCGTTTCGTCGTCACCAGCCTCGATGTCGGCTCGGCCGAGTGGATCTACGACAGCCTGTATTGCGCGCGCGGCCAAGCCGAGAATCTGATCAAGCTGCATAAGACGCAGCTCGCCTCCGACCGCACCAGCTGCCGTTCGGCGCTCGCCAACCAGGTCCGTCTCCTGCTCCATACGGCCGCTTATTGGCTGATGCTGACCGTGCGCGACGCCATTCCCAAAGTCCGGGAATTGGCCGCTGCCGAGTTCGCGACGCTGCGTCTTCGTCTCTTGAAACTCGCTGCCCGTGTGGTCGAGACCACGAGCCGCATTCGCCTTGCGTTCGCCGCGGCATGTCCCGAAGCCGACCTGATCCGCGGCTTGCCCGGCGCGCTGGCCGCTCAGTCCTTGACCGGCGGGGCGTCCGCCCCCCGTTCGCCCAACCTATCCCTCAAGCGCGTTGCAAAGTACAGGTGGTCAGGCGGTGAAAAGCCGAAGGCAATCCTGTGCGCCTCGTCAGACAAGATGTGCGGCCGCATCAATCGGGCCAAAAAGCCGCACTCTCACGAATAGGACGGGTTAGCTGCAGGCGAGCCGCAGGATGCCGAAACGCCCGATGTGGAAGCCAAAATGGAGCGAGCCATGCCCATGCGCCTCCGGTAAAAAGTTCAAGGATTGCTGCTGGCGGCGCCTGCCGGGTTTTGACATCGGGAAGGCATACAGGGCAGCCCTACGGGAAAAGCATTTCGAGCGGGCCCTGCAGGCAACGCGCGCTGACGTCACGCAGTACACGATATGGCACAAGACGAATACCGCGCCAGCGCTGGCGGTAGTCGGAGACGGACTGAAGCTGCTTCGCATCGATGTGAACGCACTGGGTGCTTACGTTGGCCGTTTGTCCTCGCTGTATTTTCACCTCGGGCTTTGGAAAGACTGGACCGCCGTGCTGGATCGGCTGCGCACCAATATCCAGCATCCTGCTTGGTACAGGAAGATCGCGTATTACCTCGCCTTCTATTACCTCAGCCCCGGCGGTGATCGTGCAAAGGCCCGGCAAGAGCTGGCGAAAGCAGGCCCGATTACGAAAAAGGAAGAGGACCTTGAGCTTTTGCAGCTGTATGTCGATCTCGAATTTGATGACCTGCCATTTGCGGCTCGTATCGAAATACTAGTACCCACTTTTCTTGGAACGTGAGTCGTGATTCAAGGTCGGGATGATACCCGAAGCAAGAGAAGTCCGCCTTTCGAGGAAAGATCGCAAGGTGCTTGAGGCGTGCTGTCGCTCACCGGTGACGTTGCAGCGCGATTTGAAGCGGGCGCGGATAGTTCTGTTGGCGGCGGATGGGCGCAGCACCCGGTCGATCGCCAAGGAAGTTGGGGTCCAGCCGCGGATTGTCAGCCTTTGGCGGCATCGCTATGCCGACCATGGCCTTGAAGGGCTGCAAGACAAGCCGCGGCCTGGCAAGCAGCCGATCTATACGAAGACGACCGACAAGCGGATTCTGAAGCTGCTGGATAAGCCGCCACCGCAAGGGTTTGCGCGCTGGACCGGCCCCCTGCTGGCCGAGGCGCTGGGCGATGTCGATGTCCAATATGTCTGGCGGTTCCTGCGCAGCCACAAGATTGACCTGGTGGCTCGCAAGTCCTGGTGCGAGAGCAACGACCCGAACTTTACGGCCAAAGCCGCCGATGTTGTCGGCCTCTATGTCGCGCCGCCGGCGAAGGCCATTGTGCTGTGCGTGGACGAGAAGCCCTCGATCCAGGCTTTGGAGCGAGCGCAGGGTTATCTGAAGTTGCCCAATGGCCGCGCCTTGACCGGCCAAAGCCACGATTACAAGCGGCATGGCACCACAACATTGTTTGCGGCGCTCGAAGTCGCCACCGGAAAGATCATCGCGACCCATTCAAAACGCCGGCGCCGCGTCGAGTTTCTCGATTTCATGAACAGCGTCACCGCGGCTTTTCCGAACCGCAAGCTTCACGTCATCCTCGACAACCTCAACACCCATAAAAAGAACGAGGACTGGCTCAAGGCCCACCCCAACGTGCAATTTCATTTCACGCCGACAAGTGCGTCATGGCTCAATCAGGTCGAAGTATGGTTTTCCATCTTGCAGGGGCAGTCGCTCAGCGGCACCTCCTTCACGAGCCTCAAGCAGCTTCAGGAACACATCGATGCCTACGTCAACGCATACAACGACAGAGCCGAGCCCTTCGTCTGGACCAAGAAAAAGGTCCGTCAACGCCGTTTCAAAGGCCGCCGTATCACTCAGCTCTGATTCCGGGTACTAGATCGCATCCTCGAACTGGACGACGATCGCGAAAACCCCCCGTGGGTCGGTCAAAATCCCCCGGGTATGGTCACTTGAAACTCCCCCACCTGATGATCGCCGTCAGCGCCGCTGAACAGCAGTAGCCGGTCAGGCAGGACGTTTATGTTCGACCCCTTTAGCCAGCAAGGGGCCGGGGAGTTGAACGTCTTGAAGCGACATCTGCAAAGCACCGTACTTACATTACTTGATCGCAACACCAGCCAGCGCGAGATTCACCGGCTGACGGGTGTCGATCGCAAGACGATCCGGCGTTATCAGGCGCTGCGGGCCGGTGCGGAGGCAAATTCCCCCGGGGAAGTGACCACCGGCTCGGTGAGCGCGGACGGCCAAATTCCTCCACCCCGACCACCGGCTTTTGGGACATCGGAAGCGACGGTCACCAGCAGCCTGGCCCGTTCGGCTTGCGAAGCGCATCGGACGTGGATCGAAGAACAGGTCCGGCTGAAGCGGAACGCGCAGGCGATTTACCAGGACCTGGTTGATCAATTTGGCTTTCCGTCCAGCTACCAGAGTGTCAAGCGGTTTGTGCGCCGGTTGCGGCACGCTGATCCTGAGCAGTTTGATCGTCTTGAGTTCCTCCCCGGCGAGGAAGCTCAGGTCGACAATGGCGAGGGCGCGCCGACGGTTGATCCGAAGAGCGGGCGGTACCGTCGTCCCCGCCTGTTCGTGATGACGCTACGCTACTCGCGGCGCAGCTTCCGGCGGGTAGTCTGGAAGTCCAGCCAACAAGTCTGGGCGCAGCTCCACGAAGAGGCGTTCCGGTATTTTGGCGGGGTCCCCAGCTATGTCGTGCTCGACAACCTGAAGGAAGGCGTCCTCAAGCCGGATTTGTACGAGCCCCAGCTCAACCCGATTTACAGCGCGATGCTGGCTCATTACGCCGTGGTCGCCGATCCCGCGCGCGTGGCCGATCCAAATCGGAAAGGATGCGTCGAGAATGCGATTCAACATACCCAGGGCACTGCGCTGGCCGGACGGCGCTTCGAGACGCTGGAGGCGCAAAACGAGTTCTTGAGGCACTGGGAGGAGAACTGGGCTTCCAAACGCATCCACGGCAGCACGCGCCGTCAGGTCGAGGCGATGTTCCAGGAAGAGAAGCCGCACCTGCGGCCGCTGCCTGTCGCTCCCTTCCGCATCTTCACCGAAGTCGTCCGGACTGTCTGCGACGACACCACCGTACGCGCCGACAACAGCTATTACGCCGCGCGGCCCGCGCCGATCGGCAGCCAGGTCGTCGTGCGCATCTACACCACCACGATCGAGATCCGTGATCGCCACACCCGTGCAGGAATTTGACTGACCACACCCGGAGGAATTTGAAGTGACCCGCGGGGAACCAGCTGCAGTATCGGGGCGCCAAAGCCGTTCAATACTTCATGATTGGCGGCGCACAAACCGCCGGGGAACAGTTGGTCGAAGTCATCGGCTTTGTGCGGCAGACCGAAGCGGATGAGCCGCTGGAGGGGGCCGAGAAGCATCTATATGCTAGGCTCCTTCAACTTCTCGGCGGCTTGAAGGGTGACAAGCAGATGCTCAAGGAGTCGGCATTGCAATTTCATGCGCTGCTGCTTGAGGAGCGTTGGACGCAAAGCGGTAGGGCCGCTATTCAACGCGAGTTGGGCGACAGCTGCCGATATGCTGACGAATGGGATCAGGCTGAAGCGGCTTATCGTGAGGCACTTGCCCTCGGCGGATCAGACCACGATAAGGTCCACCTCGCGGAATGCTTGCTCTATCGCAAGCAAATCGATGCCGCCGCTACCGAGATCGATACCGTAAAGCGAGAGACCCTGCCGCGCCATGAGTTCGCGGATTTTGTGTTCGCTTACGCTGCGATCGCGATTTGGTCGGCCAAAGCGGATCGCCTGACCGAGGCGAAAACGCTTCTTCAAGCTCTGGCCCCGGCCGAACCAATTTTCAATGATCGTCGCCTGAACCTGCTGCTCCGGGTAACGGAAACTCTTGCCAGCGGCACAGCATCCGGTGCGGCGAAGGCAGACAGCACGCCCAAAGGCGGGCTGGCGACGGTTGCCGGCTTCTTCGAGCAAAAGCCAAACATCGCCGGCATTGGGTTCAATTTCAACGCAATGATCGATTATTTCGCCCGAAAGAAGACCAAGGGCGAGCCTGGTAAGTCCGAGTGATGCGGGCCAAATCGCAACACCGCGATTTCCCAACTATCCCCAGCGCATGCGGCCTGCCAGACGGCCCAGGCTCTCGATGGCCAGCTTGTAGTACTCGGCCGATTTATTCGCGAAACCCGCCTTCAGGATCGCGGCATTCGTTTCGGGCATGGCCCAGCTTTCGAGTATCTGCTCCCTGACTTGTTCGTGCCAAGCCGCACGTCCTATCGGACTCCAAGCGAAATCGTGACCGGGTTTGCCGAGTGTGGCCTGCAAATCCTCTAGCGAAGTCGACAGCGTCAGGTAAGCCAGTGCGGCCAGCAGCTCGAACTCCTCAAATAACCTGGTGAACTCGGCGCCCATGAAAATGAAGTCTGTACACCAGGCCGGCAGAATGTCATGGAGGTGATCGCTCAGTGGCTGCGGATTATCTGCCGGAGGCCCGCTATCAACGCTGCATGGTGCATTTTTATCGCAATGTCTTCAGCCACGTGCCGTCGACCCGGGTCCGCGAGGTGAGCCACATGCTCAAGGCCATTCATGCCCAGGAGAGCCGCGCCGCGGCCGACGAGAAAGCCAGGACCGTCATCGCGGATCTGCGGGCAAGCCGTATGGCCAAAGCTGCTGATCTCGTCGAGCAGGCGGTTCACGAGACGCTCGCCTACTATGCCTTTCCTGACATCCATTGGCGGAAGATTCGAACGAACAATCCGCTCGAGCGCATCATGAAGGAGATCCGGCGACGAACCCGTGTCGTCGGCGCCTTCCCCGACGGTCAATCCTGTCTCAATTTGGCGGCGGCCCGGCTGCGGCACATTGCCGGAACGGCGTGGTCGACCAAATGCTACATGAACATGCGACCGCTCTATCAGCCACAACTCTCTGAAACCGGAGCCGTCGCCTGATCAAAAGTGCGAAAGATTCTGGACAGTACCCAAAACTGGCGTTCAGCGTCTCGGCGATGTCCGGCCGCCGCTCGAGCCCCGACAGCAGCGTCGCCGCGGCCTCGATGGTCGACAGTCCGTCCTTGCGCGGTTCGCGACGCAGGCGGCCATAGCGCGACGGGTTGAGGATCACGCGCTGACATTTCAGCATCCAGGGATTGCGCCACCACAGCGCCTTCGCCTGACTCCAGGTGCCGTCGAGCAGCAGCACGCCTTCGAGCTTTCCCGGGATGGCGCGCTGGTTCTCCGCGACTTCGCCCTTGCGTTGAGCGCGACGATTTTCCCCTCCGCGTCGAGATCAGCAGCGCGCGCCGAGCCGAGATACAGCATGGCCCAGTGCGAGGCGTTCTCGATCGGGCGGCCGAGCGCTTTGGACAGGCTCGGCCAGGATAGGCCGACCCGCAAAGTCGCCTTGGGGAAGTGTTTCGCAAGCAGCCGCGCGGTACCGAGCGCCCTGTCCTGCTCTTGCGGATGCTGGAGGATCAGGAGCCCGAGACGGTTCTCGATCGGCGTGACACTGTCGCAGATGCAGAGCGGCATCGGCTTCTGGCAGTGCGGGCATTCGGGAATCGGCTCTGGCCCTGTGGCCATCGTCTCAGCTGGGTTCGACATGACGCGACAAGCATGGGCGGCTTACGAGCGAGCATGCGCTCCAGCCATGCCCCTTGCGATTGACCGCGTCGGCGAGCCAGCGCACTCGCCCCGATGATGAGGAGACGCCGCAGCGTTCGCTCACCCATTTTCGATATTTGGTCGAGCTTCTGTCTTCCACCAGTGGAACGTTGCAGCGGCGTCAACCCCAACCACGCGGCGAAATCCCGGCCACGTTTGAAGTTTTCAGGCTCAGGCGCTAGCGCCATCAGAGCTGTCGCCGTGATTGGGCCGATGCCAGGAACTGTCATAAGCCGTCGAGCAACTTCCTCTTCTCGGGCTCGTCGCGCGATCTCAATATCGAGTTGCTTGATTTGCTCTTCCAGCACCGCCAGCATCTTGACTAGGATATCGAGCGCCGGTTGCGCCGCCGTTGGCACGCTGCTCCCGGAAGCTTGCGCGTGCTCAACCAGCGCGGCGACATTGGACGCCCCCTTTGCAACGACCAGGCCGTATTCGGCGAGGTGACCTCGCAACGCGTTTATGATCTGAGTACGTTGCCGGACCAAAAGATCGCGAGCGCGAAACACGACCGCGCTCGCCTGCTGGTCCTCACTCTTCACGGCGGCAAAGCGCATGGTGGGGCGTTGGGCTGCTTCGCAAATCGCTTCTGCATCGGCCATATCGTTTTTCTGGCGTTTCACAAAGGGCTTTACATAGGACGGTGGAATCAGACGCACTGTGTGACCCAGCTTGCCAATCTCACGAGCCCAGTGATGGGCGCTGGCGCAGGCTTCCATCGCTACCAGGCACGCAGGCTGCTGAGCAAAGAAAGCCAGCACATTGTCACGACGCAGCTGTTTGCGGAAAACAACAACGCCGCCAGCGTCTGCGCCATGTGCCTGAAAAACATGTTTCGCCAGGTCTAGTCCAATCGTGCTAACTTCGTTCACGGACGCTTCCTCTTTCTGACGGTTCAACACCCTTCACTTTGGCACATCGATGCCGTCGAGGGGCGTCCACCCCATCACAGCCACAACAGCAGCAAGCAAGAGTAGCATAAAGTATTGGGAAGAACGAACGGCAGCAGCTCTCCTTAAGAACCGGACCCGGTGGTCCTCAGCAAAGGGTCCACTTCACCGCAGCGCTACTCTTTGGATTAGTTCTTGATGAACATTGTTGTCGGGCAGAACTATTGTTGTTGGCGGATTGACTGTAACCCGACCGAGACAGATCGGTCTGGCCCGCCCGTCCGACTTACTGCGTCTTCAGGAGATTGCAGGTGCTCTCCGCGGCCGGGCGCCAAGCATCCTCGGCCGGAATAGTCCCCGTGATCTCGTAGTAGTCATAAGGATATTTTGACTCGATCGACGCCTTTATGCGCGCGGCATAGAGCGGTCGCATCACCTGACCGTCGGCGCGGATGCTAACATTCTTCATCTCGAAATCATTGACGGGGGTGTTCTTCATCTGTCGCACCACCGCCTCGCCTTCGTCCGTCTGCGCCGCGGCAATCGCCTTGAGATAGTGCATAACTGCACTGTAGGTGCTCGCCTGCGCCTCGTTCGGGATCCGGCCATCGAATGCTGCCTCGTAGCGCTTCGCGAAAGCGCGCGTCTCGTCTGTCCTGTCCCAGTAGAACGTGGTGGTCAGACCTACATTCTGCAGCGGCTGTAGGCCGATGCTGTGCGTCTGATTGATCATCAATCCCAGCGGAGCTAGCTGCTGCTTCTGCGTAAGCCCGAACTCCTCAGCCTGCTTCAGGGCATTGGCGAAGTCTGCCCCCGAATTGGCCAAAGCGACGACCTTTGCACCGCTCGACTGGGCCGTCAGGAGAACAGACGCGAAATCGGAAGAATTGAGCGGATGCAGAACGGAGCCGACGACCTTGCCGCCAGCGGACTTGATAAAGTTCGTCGCGTCGGCCTGCCAGACTTTGCCGAAGGAATAATCGACGGTGACAAAGAACCAAGTATCCAGTCTCCGAGCCAGCAGCGATTTGACCGTCGCCTTAGCCAGCGCATAAGTATCCATTGCCCACTGCGTCGTCAAAGGAGAGCATCTCTCATTGGTGAAGAACGCGGCCGCCGTTCCGGCCAAGAGATATGGTTTCTTCCGGCTCCTCATGACGTCTTGTACACCGAGTGCGACTGACGATGCAGAACATCCGACGATTGCGTCCACCCCCTCATTGTCCAGCCAGCGCAACGCGATCGCGACGCCGATGTCCGGCTTGTTCTGATCGTCCGCCACGATGAGCTCGATGTTCTTACCGTTGATGGCCCTACCAAAGTCGCTTATAGCTAACCGCGCGGCGATAACCGAACCCAGCCCGCAATTGTCGGAATAGGGGCCGCTTTGGTCGTTCATGACGCCAATCTTGATGACGTCCCCTGAAATTCCCTGTGCGACGACCAGGGTCGGCGCGGCAATAGATTTCGCACTCACGAGGATTGCCATGATGGCGACGTAGGCAGCCGAAGGTCTCATAATGCTTCTTTCTCCTTGATGCCTGCGGATATCTAGGATCTTGAGGTAACGAATGATGGCGGCATAGAACCTGGAGGTCTGTGCTCCGCTAAATGCGATCAAGCTTGGGTGGGCAATGCATGTTGGTCTTCAATGCGAAGCAGCAGCAAGATTGATAGTCCCAAGGTAGAACGCTGAACACCTCCCAAATCTAACAGGGCTCCCAGAGAAGTCTGGTGGAAACAGCCACACTCAGCCGATCAGCGTCCTCGCGTCAGTTGAAGGCGCCAGGATGCCATTGATCGACAAAGCCGTCGGGCTAATTCAGCAGGTGGAGTATATCAGCGCGGGGCGCTCGTCGCAATTTGCACAGGTTAGTCAGAAAAGTTGCACGCTGCGGGCAATTGGCATTTTTTGCAAAGACCCGCTTCCATACGGAAAAGGACCCGTTGCATTTCCCCGAATCGGCGTTGATTGTTTGTGCGCATGCGCGGCCCGATCAAACTCCGGCCGATCCCGCACGTCAATATGTTAGACCGACCATTTCTTGTAGTTGGCGGCGCGGGCACATTCCACAGTATCACCCGATTGGCGCCTGTTTGTTTGAACTCGACGCCTTTCTTCAGAGGCGCCTCCTCCCAAGTGCCGTTGGCCTTCTTCGATCGCAACAGAACATTGTCCTTGCGGGTCAAAACTTCTCTCGTCGGCGCCGTTTCCGGATCATTGTCCAGATCGTTGTAGAGCCGCTTCTCAGTATCGTAGGGCCAGGGCAGCCATTGCGAAAAGGGACCGCTGAAATGTCCGCCGAAGAAGCGCCCGCTGAACACCTCCTTCATTTGCTGCATGGTCGGTTCGGGTTGCTTCACCCAAACGCGCTCCGTGTAGCCGACCTTTTCCTTCATGCCGCGCCGCCACCAATCGGTATCCTTGCGGGTGCCGAGCGTGAGAGTGGAAAAGCTTGCCATGCGGACGTTCTCCGAGACAGATCACGCAAGAGATTCGATCGGGATTGGATCGGACATGTAGATGAGTCGCGCCTGCGCCTCGAACGTCGAGCGCAATCCGGATTCGGAAATGGCGGCTTCGGGCGGCTGGTCTTTTCCGGTGAAGGTCCAGTCGAAGGTGAAGTCGGCGGTCGGCAGCGGCCCGGGGTCCGACCGGGACGACGCCAACATGGACGCTTCCAGGAATCCCTCCTGCTCGCCGCCATCGGCCCCAAGCCGACGAGCTTGACCACCAGACCTTCGGTTCTCGTCTCGGGTCTCAACGCCGTCACATCCAGCGCGATCGGATCGCTCAGCAGGCCGTCACCGTGCAGGATACGGCCGGAGCATTTCGCCGGATTGGCACTCGTGAATTCCATGTCCAGATAGAGCCCGAACATTTCCTTCGCACTCTTGTTCTCGATCGTAAGCGGGATCGCTGCGCCGACGTCGTCGTGGTCCCTCTCGTAGAGTGAGCGTGATCGCCTTCGCGCTCGCCTTGGTGGACGATCCCGCGACGAGCCGCAGGAAGAACGATAGGGTCATGTCGACCGTCTCACGACCGAATCCCACGGCGCGCAGATCGAAGTAGCCCGCATGGCAGTCGGCCAGGATTCCGTCGTTGACCGGCCTCCCTCCGCCGGCGCGCCGGTAACCCAGGATCGCGGCACGCGTCTCGAATTCGACAAGCCGCGCATACTGGGGTGGGACGGCGTATTCAGATCCGCGTTCCGCCCTGGAAGGCGACGCCATGTCGTGACGATTTCGACGGGACGACCAAGTACACGACGGCGCCTCGGACAAAAGATCGTGAGCGACTACCAGACGCTGCCAATGCAGAGCGTCGCGCGCTGACGATCAGGTTCAAGCGTGAACGCGAACTGAATCCGAGTCTGGACTGGACCGACTGGCTTTCCCAAAAGTTGCAATTGACCACTGCCGCGCGCCCTGCGTTGAAATCATCCTGACGCTTGCCCGCGTGATGCCGAAGCTCCCCCAGCTTTGGTGTCGGGCATCGGGCGTGGTTTATGACGCAACTGACTTCGAACCGGCCTCGCAAGATGGCCGGTTCTTTTTTGGCCGGAGCCATGACCGAGATCGCGCGCATCAAGATCGAGTATCGGCTGCTCGGCTCGCTCAAGCTCAACCCGCGTAATGCGCGACTGCACAGCGACAATCAGGTCGCCGAGATTGCGCGTTCGATCAGCCGATTCGGATTTCTCAATCCGCTGCTCGTCGACAGCGATGGCACGATCATCGCGGGCGAAGGCCGATACCTGGCCGCGCGAAAGCTCGGTCTCCTCGAGGCGCCGGTCATCGAGCTGACCGGTCTTTCCGAAGCGCAGTGTCGCGCGCTCGCCCTTGCCGACAACCGCATCCCGCTGCCGGTGGTCCGGCGGCTCGTCGGATACGGGCGCTTCGACGGGGTCGAGACGGCCCGCGTGATGGCACGTGTCTACGCCGCGGCGCGCCTGCTGGTGGACTTCTTCCAGCCGTCATAAGGGGCGTGAATCGAGTGCTGAGTGACACAACATGTGACAGTTTAGCCACGCCAAACGGCCGGATGTCGCTGATGTTCACGATCTGCTGGGCGGCGCAGACTCCGCGATTTTTAGTGGGCGAGCCGCCAGTTCTCTAATTACATCGGGAGAATACAAAAAGACGCCGACCTGCTTCCGACCGCTACTAAAAAACGCGTTGCCAGCAACTGGTACGCGACCTTCCTTTGACCACCGCCGCAATTCGGCTGAGGTGATGGAGAGTATCTGCTCGACCATCTTCCCGCCAGGAGACGATGGCCGATCTGGCGATCTGCCTCGACCATATTCGCTTTTGGCGCAAACGACGAGGTGTTCATACCGTCGCCCTATCCAGTCAGGATTGATTGGCAATGACCTGACATGACTGCATTCGGTTGAAGACGGCTTATGTTCGAGGCCAGACAATAAACACGCGAGGCGCCCCGCCCGGCCGGCGCAAAGCATGCGAATTCGTCTCTTTGGCAAAGTTGGCACGTGTGATGCTGAGAGCTGGTGTGGGTTCAGTTCACCGCGCGTCGGTCACTGCCGGCGGACAGTCGCATCGGACGCGGTGGGCTCCCAACAATTTTCTGATCTAAGGGCAGCACAGAGCGATGAATGGCGGGACGCGTATGGCTACGGAGAATCGATCCGGCCAGAATCGGTTGGTGGAATGTCAGCCGATCGACGCGATCACGGCGATCGATCGCCTTGCAAGATCGGATCCAGAGAGGGTTGCGCTGAGGGTCGGCGCAGATGAGCTCACCTACAAGGCGCCGCGATCAAGATCGGATGCCCTGGTAAAAACGTTACGAGAGCGTGGCGCTCAGGGCGCGCGTCGGCTAATGGGGTGAGCGGACCTCGATTGGGCGACGGCGGTCGTCGCAATTTTGAAGGCCGGATCAACATACCTGCCGCTCGATCCATCGTTACCGGCATCGCGTACATCATTCATGATCGAGCAGAGCCGCTGCGCCCTGATTATTGGCCCAAATCAGCTGGAATCGCTCAGCCTGTTCCAGGCGAATAGCAAAGGCGCCACGCAATTCATGCCGATAGAGGCGGCGCTACGAGATGATGGCCAGACTTCGTCTGTCGTACCATCATCAAACGAGGATGGACACGATTTAACCAGCGCATTGATTTTGTCGGCGGCGGCCCCGTGTTGTTGGACCTTGGAGCGTAGCGCGGCTATGGCCCCTTCCAGCTTCTCGACTTTCTCCTTAGCCGCAGCTTCCTTCGCTGTAGCATTCGAAATCTCGCTGACGTGTTTCGCATATTCGTCGGCGCTGGTAGTTACGAAATGGCGACGAATTGCTTCTCAAGCCTTTTTCTGATGCTCGTTGAACCTGTCGACCATGTTGGCATCCTGCTTGAAGATCGCATTAAGAGCGTTACAGCTCTCTTCGAGCAGCTTAATGCGAGCCATCACCTCTATCACCGGGGGGAGCGGTATCGTTACTGGACGGGTCGGCGTGTCCTTTCGCTCCCGCAACGCGCTTAATACCGTCACCATCAGCGGGCTGACATCATCCAATGATGCGGTGAACGTTAGGACGGCAGCTTCAAACATGTTGCGCGGCAGTGTTCAGTTCGATGACGAACTTGGGAAAGCTTGTCGTCAAAAGTCGCTGTGAGCAGCGCTTTTCGCTGGTCGGTAATTGCTTGGCCGCAATGCAGGCACGACCTTAAATCGTGTTCGACATGGTACTCATGTCCTTGCTTGACCCAAGGGACCATTCGCGGATGCACATCCAGCCCTTCGAGGGCGATGCTCCCAGTGGATTTTGGAGCGAGCTCAACGGCGGCCTTAATCGTTTCCGACAGCGCCGAGACCGGAATCTCTATTGCTTGATCTTCGCGGGCGGTTCGGATCGCGCACAGGTCGCGGCTGCCGCATCAAGATCCGCATCGCTGAGCTTGCCACCCGCTAAAGTCCCCAGCTTATCAACGTCGGCTACAAACTGCGGTGCCTCGTATCGAGTGGGCTGGCGTAAACGCTCGGAGACCGTTCGCGCGAGAACCTTCCTGTACTCGGTGAACGCCTTCTCGCGTTCCTTGAGCAGCTTGGCCTCGCCTTCGTGCTTCGTTCTCGCCGCTGGTAGGGTAGTTTCGAGCGCTTTCAACTGCTCCGCTGCCTCGGCTTGGTCGGCGCCAATATAAAAGACAGGGTTCGCCACGCCAGCTTCCCAGCGGAGGTTCTCGGCGATGAAATCGCCGTTGAAAACACAGACGCACTAGGCCACTGAGTGCCTTAGGATAGGTAAATTTCGCCCCGCTGGACAACTCGATTTCGAATGTGCAGCCTTCGGGAAGTCGCTCCTGTTTTTTGCCGTGTTGAAGCGCCGCTAATATGCGGGAAAGCGTTGACTTTCCCGAGCCATTGAATCCGTAGAAAAGATTGTATCGCTTGAGATCAAGGCTTGGAGTGGTGGCTTTACGCTCCGCCAACACGGCTGCGCCCTTGAGCAGACGAATGTTCTCGATGATCGCCACGGCCGCCTCCGCCTCCCTTATGGCTAGAGAGGATTACCGGCACGCAATCTGAGGTGGTAACGAGGGGCAACCCTGCCAAAAGGCGGCATCTCCATTGCACCGCGGCCGGATCAGGTCGATCCATTGGTTCGTCATCCACCTTCGCGCTTGGTCTCCGCCGACCTGCTGGCGGCTCTTCCTCGGTCATGGCGTCGCGGAGGTGGTGTAGTACCGGGGCTTTGGAGCAGACGCTGGCAATGCGGCATCTCGTGCTGACCTGGATCGGCGTGCTCGACTAGCCACGGTTCGTCTGCGTGACCGACCAAGCCTGGTAGGTGCCTGCCGGGTCTCTCCGAGGATACAATTCGACAGAGTATTAGAAATAATGCAGGACCAGATTCGAAAATCTTGATAGGCGCGTGCTCCTGTTTGCGCAGAAATCGGGGCCGACTAAGTAACACTTGAGACGAACGCGTCATGGCCGCCGATCCGAAAACCGCATCCCTCTACTCGCGAATGCAGAGCTACGGCACCCTGACCGAAGCGCCGCGCGACGTGCCAGACGCGCGCTTCGCGCTGCCGGCGACTGTCCACTGGATGCGCGCGCTCGCGATCCTAACTGTCGACCAAAAGCTCGACTTCGCTGCCGGTCGAAGGTTCTACGCGAATGTTCACGCGCGCGGGATGCCAGATCGCCAGCTCAACACCGTGCGTGAGCAGCTTTTGTTCGTCCTTAACCAGATAGCTGCGCTGCAGGCGCTGACGGCTACGACGAGCAAGGCGGACGTGGCGCGAACGGCTATTGTTGCCTGGTACTACGGTGTCTACAGCGCAGCTTCCGCCATGACGGCAGCGATGGACGCTTCCTTCCAGGACAATCACGCGGAGACCGCCAGGAAGTGGCAGGAGCGCTTCCCTGCCAACAACCTGGCGATGCATCCCTTCGCGGATTGCCTGTCGAGCGTCATTCCGGCAACTGTCGAGACCGAACTCGCGACAGTGAAGGTAAGGGGGCAGCACTCGTTGGTCAACAAACCCACGACTGCGCAGGAAGCCTGGGGCTGTTGCGCGGAGTATCTTTCCGGGACGGCGGGCTGGGAGCGATCGAACGTCGAGGAGAGGGTGAGGGAAACGGCCCAGTTCAAGGCGCTGGGAGTTTCCGATTTCCGGACGAAGGCGGCGCGTGAACTGCGCGACATCTCGTACGCCCGTCGCGGCATCAGTTTCCTTCACCAGGCGTCGCGCTATCGCGGGAAGGCGAACTACCGGGACGCCATCTACCTCGCCTATGGGACCTCCGTACCGAACCAGTTGTCGGGTTTCGTCGACGACATGCTTATCGTACTGAAAGGGTTCGCCGCCATGGCCGGCGCCTACTGCTCTCTGTGAGTGGGCAAGACCGCTTGGATAGACTTCGCCGACGATCTAGATCGCAAGAGGGCGATTTCGATATCCCCGAAGTATATTTGGTGGCCGCCGGGGCGGGTTGGCCTGGAAACACGCCCGTGTTCGGCAAGAGGACGCATCAACGACGGCAGCGGATTAAGGCGCCGGGTGCTCTCGGCGCGCCAAGCGGCGTCAAATGGAATGAGACTGAGACGCCGCGCCAACTCGCGATGGCCTGATACGAACGCTTGCCGCCGGCTTGCCTGCGGCAAGCAGGCGCGGCGCGGCAATCGGCTGCTTCCTTGAACTCACGACCACGGAAGATACAGCGCGGCGAACAGCACCAGGACGATTAGAATGCACGCCCACGCGATTGCTAGCGCCTTATCCATCGGCCGATTCCCCCGATCTCGGGCGCGCTTCAGGTCCATCATCGAGCGCTCAGCCTGCTACACAAATGTGTACTGCAAGAGGCCAGCTCGGCTCCCACCCAATCCGGTAGTTGAGGCGACCGCGTCAGGTTGCAAACTCCCTCCCGGCGTGGACACGCGTTTCCAACCTGGGGAGAAGGACCTTATGGCTCGTATTCAACATATCGTCACACTCCACAATGACGAATGGACGGTCGTCGTAAATGGCAAGCACTCCGCCCCATACGCTACTCAAAAGGAGGCAATCCGCGCCGCGGTCGATGCCGCCCACGCGGACGGAAAGGCAGGGCACGACGCTCAGGTTCTCGTTCAAAGGGAAAACCACCAATTTAGAATGGAGTGGACATATGGCCACGACCCATACCCACCAGCCGGCTAATCGCGGACCACATGAGATCGGCGCCGACCAATCCTGGCTCCGGGGGCCGACGTGGCCAGCCTTGCTAACTCCGAGGGCGACGGCTGGTGGTAGGGAAAGTGCTTTCGGGGGCGTGAGCGCCGAATCACGTCCGCGCTGGCCGTTTTTCTCAGCTTTGATGGCGCGGCCGTCCATACATCGAGGATCAGCCGCGCCCTTTGGCGAGCCCCGGGCTAGCCCCGAAGTAGTCGATTGGCCTTCGGGTAGCTATCGCGCCCGCATAGGTTGAGCATAAACTCCCCTGTGAGCACCAAAAGAATGGAGCATTGCCAATGAACATCGATCTCGCGGCGGTGCTTACCAAGTTTCAGAACATCTCGCCCGGTGCATTTATCAAGCTCGATATCTCAATTGAAGGCGGATCATTCGGCATTTTTGTAGAGGACGGCCACGGCAATCAGGGCATCGTTACCGTTCCCGCCACGCCCGCCCCACAAGACCAAATCGCGTGGCATCAGCAGGGCGGAATATCACACCGAACACTTATCCACTTTCCGACCGCGCTTCTGAGGCCGGCCCTGTCGAGCGCTGCCGTGCCAGGTTCTGCAGCGGGCGTGCCCTTGGTCTGCGTGGGGAACAAGGCGTTCGTCGCAGGTCAACAAGATCGGCATCACCGTGAATACTTCAACATCGATACGGGCAAAGCCGAAAAGGTGGCTTTAGATGACGCGGTGTTGTTCACGGAATGGGCCGTGGGGCATGTCGTCGACGGAAAATTCGAAGAAATCTACAGATACCCTCTGCCTGGTACTTCTTAAAGAGGAGCGGCAAGCCGCTTGAAGTCCCCCGCCTTTCAATCCGCTGTATCTGCACCAACGGTGCGAGCTGGAATCACTGCTTCCAATCACAGTCAAAGGAACCTGATATGATCCCTATTGAGGAGTCCTTTATTCGAGCGATAACGTTGCTTGACGGACCAAAACCGACCGAGCAACGGGCTGAAATCGTCGCCCACCTGGATACTATTATAGACTATGCTCGCGACGATGCCGAGGAGCGCCTAGCCCATAGTTTCAAAGCGATGGCCCTGAACCACCTCGACAGTATCGGTCGAGATACGTCGACCATTGTTGAGGAAAAAATGGAGCTGGCTCTGATTGCCACCGAAGAATTGATTATAGCTATCGTCGAGCGCAACCGGCGGGGAATAAGATCCGAGCGATGTCCATGCAGGGATCTTGCAACTGGGCAATACGGGCGGTGGTCGCGATTAGGTGCTCATGAGCGACGACGACCTCCAATGACATGCACGCAGCGCCATCGGAGGCAGTAATCTGACGGCGGCGGCGCGTGGAGGCCTTCACGCCGAACTCGTAAGGCGCGCTGGCCTTGCCGATGCACTCCACCTCCGGTGGCATGGAAGATGGGACCTCGGGCGCTGCTACCTCAAA
This sequence comes from Bradyrhizobium barranii subsp. barranii, assembly GCF_017565645.3. Classification (NCBI taxonomy): domain Bacteria; kingdom Pseudomonadati; phylum Pseudomonadota; class Alphaproteobacteria; order Hyphomicrobiales; family Nitrobacteraceae; genus Bradyrhizobium; species Bradyrhizobium barranii. The sequence goes on along the minus strand of NZ_CP086139.1, from coordinate 6,377 downwards.
GGCCGCGCCGGCGATGCCGCCAACGTCGTCCTCTCAGCCGTCGGACACAACTTCCGCCGCATCCTCGCCTGGCTGAGATATCTCTTGTGCCTGTTCCTGGCCCAGCTATGGCGCACGCTCGCCCGGCCAGCCTCGATCAATCCGGCTTCTTAACGGACGACTCGATACGCCGCCTATCTCAATCCGTCATCACCCAGTTTCCCGCATAGCTCTCATAGGAGCAGTTGACCCCTTATCAGCCCCTCAGTCGGGTTTGCAGTGCCGGCCGACTGACGCTGAGGTTGCTAAGGTTCTGCAGGCCTCGCTGGCCTGCCACCAACCCCCTAACCAGCGCTCGCGTGCCGTCCACGACAAAGACGCCGCAATCCCAGCCGTTCTGCTGCTGGGCCATGCCGGCTTGCACCGAGTCGCCGGGGAGGCCCAGCCTTCCTGCCAGATGGTCTGCAGACGTCTCGTTGAATCCCCAGAAGGAATCGTAGTGATAGGCAATCGGCGAGTTCCGGTCGCGACGATCAACGAACAGCAGCGACCAATGATTCCCTTGGCAACGAGGATCTGTAGGATCGGCGTCGTTCACTGGCAGGAACAGGAAGTCGGCTGTATCATTACCGTTGTCATCATAGACGATGCGCTGCAATGCGAGTTCCACGACGGTATCGTTGGGAGAGCGCAGCAGATTATGGGCCACAGTAGGATCCACCAACCGCGTCCGGGCGGCGATATCCAGGGTGGGGATATCCAGAGGGTGCCTCAGCAAATCCTGCTCCAGAAGCTGGTAATCCCTGAGGATATGCTCGTCGCCCAGCCATTGCTCGTCGCCCAGCCATTGCTCGTCGTCGAGCACCAGCCCGCGGGACGAGGCTGTCGGATTCAACGCCACGATCTGAGCATCGGCGGATGTGCTCGGAAACACCGGCACAGGGGCCGGCTTCGTAGCAAAAACTTACCTGCCGGTCACCCTTGCCAAGCTTCTTTGCCAGCTTGTCGATCTGATCGGCGCGATTGGGGATGATCCCCAAGTTACGAACTTCTCCGCCGCGCATCGCTTCGGCCACTGCAACCGAAATCGTCGCCTTGTGCACATCCAGCCCCACGAAAATGCTACCGTTCATCAGGCCCGCTCCCCATGCTTGAGGCTCGGCGCCGGACCATCCGGCGCAACCCTCGATAGGAGCTTGCCGCGGGGCGGGCCGCCCGTCACCTCAGAGGGCGAACATAGGGTCTAGTACAAGGATGTGTATGTCGAGATGCGATAGCTGAGGAAGGGCACTCCCTTTGAAGCGGCGTGAACTCCACTGTTTTCGGGCGACACGGCGAGCTTCAAGGCGTCCGTCAAGAACCGTCCGACGCCAGCCATGATCTCACACGCTTCCCGCTTGCTCCCGATCACGCCGATGAGGAAGTCGTCCGCGTAGCGGCAGGAGTGGAGCCCTTTGAAGTTGGGGTTTATCGGACCGACGGAAGGCACCTTCCGTCTCTCCTTGTTGACGGCTTTGATCTCTGCGAGTGCAGCGTGGATCTCGGCCTGATCCGCGCCTTCGGCACGGAGCCGTTCAATTTTACGGCGGAGACGGAGCACGCGCCGTTCCAGCGCGGCATAGCGCGGGAATGGGCGTCGCAGCTTGAACCGGTTCGTTAGTTGAAAACTGACTGCACCTGATCCCTTTCTATCACGCTGCCACAGACTCTGTCTGCCACAGCCTTCGCGGCCCGCATCCGTTCGCGCCAGACCGCCATCGGCGTGCGATACCCGTGCGCCTGATGAAGGCGATGATCGTCGTAGAAGGCGATCCAGCTCACAACCCTGCCTTGGCCTCGCGGCCGTCGGTATAGCCCTTGAGATAGATGTCCTCATGCTTGAGCGACCGCCACAGCCGCTCGATGAAGACGTTGTCCATCCGGCGACCGCGGCCATCCATGGAGATATTGATCCCTGCGCCCGCCAACGCGCCGGTGAAGGCCGCACTGGAGCCTGTCCGACTGGATCGGCATGCATGTCAACCTGTTCAGGTATCTCGGCGCCGTGCCGAAGTTCGTGATCTGCGAGATAATCTCAAGGCCGCCGTTACAGCAGATACGTGCGGTCAGTCGCCGGCAGAATGTCGATGCGGCCGACCGACTGCCTCGCATCGGCCATGACACCACGTAACAAAATTTGCAAATGCTGCGTCATGCGGTCGATCTGCTCCGGCGCGCCATCGACTGGCATCAAAATGCCAGCGGAAGCTCCCATCCAGAGCGCAAACCTCAAAGGTCAGCAAATCGCCGCATAGGGCTGGGCCAGCTCTGTGGCTCGTCATCAGATCGCCAGCGACGCGCCATCGCTGATTCCAAGGAAGTCGGGCGATCAGGTGACGACGAACCGCCAGGACGTCGTTTCCCTCGCCCGGCGCTTGAACCTGACGTTACGTCACGTCGTATGGAGAATGGCCTCTGGGCTTACAATTCGGCGCTGCGCGCGTCGGTCCACACATGCAGCCAGACCAACCTTCAACAACTAAGGGGTTCAAACGATGCTATTCTTCTTTTTGCTGTCGATCGCTTTCGCTGTCTTCGGCACAATTTACACCGTCAGCGCATGGCTCTCCCGCCGCCCGCGCAGCCGCAACTTCGTTCGTCCGACACAAACGCCTAAGCGGAGAGCGTTCTAAACTGACAATCAAGCAAGGTACCTCGTTGCGATACTCTCGATGAGGGAAAATGCCATTGTTGCCTCCTCCTGAACATTCCAGTTCGTGGTCGAGCGGGTGCTGTCGCGTGGGCAGGTCGCGGACTGAGTCTATCACAATAAGCCGGGCAAGGGGACGGCGTTCGGTGCATCATCGCGGGCGGCGGTGACGAGGTCGAAGGCCTCGTCCGCCGTCCAGGCTTCGGCGGGATAGTTGCCAGGCGCCTCACCGCAAGCAAGGGGCATATTAAGGGAAATGTTCTTGGCATTTGCGGATCAGCCTAACTTTGGATGATCAGTTTCACGTAACCTGTTACTGCAACAAACAGGAATATTCCGTCCGCTATCTCCACTAGCAGCGCGCCGGAGCGAACCTGACCTGGGTGTCGGGATTGACCCGACGACGGGCGATACCCTGAGCTTGCCGAAACGTGGCGAGATCGAGCTCGCATTCTCCTGGCTGAATATGCGATGCAACGTCTACAAACTCGCAGGTGCCGTCCTAGCGAGCGATGGCGAGCGAGGTGATCAAGCAAGTTGGCGCATTCTGCGCGATCGAGAGGGAGATCCGGGGCCGTCAAGCGGCAGGCCATCGGCATATTTGGCTACGCTGTAAAAGTATGCACTTGACCTGACACTGGCTCTCCGTCGTGGCGGGGTGTCCGACGAAGATTTGTGTCCGGCACCTACGCCCCGTGGGTCGGTCAAAATCCCCCGGGTATGGTCACTTGAAACTCCCCCACCTGATGATCGCCGTCAGCGCCGCTGAACAGCAGTAGCCGGTCAGGCAGGACGTTTATGTTCGACCCCTTTAGCCAGCAAGGGGCCGGGGAGTTGAACGTCTTGAAGCGACATCTGCAAAGCACCGTACTTACATTACTTGATCGCAACACCAGCCAGCGCGAGATTCACCGGCTGACGGGTGTCGATCGCAAGACGATCCGGCGTTATCAGGCGCTGCGGGCCGGTGCGGAGGCAAATTCCCCCGGGGAAGTGACCACCGGCTCGGTGAGCGCGGACGGCCAAATTCCTCCACCCCGACCACCGGCTTTTGGGACATCGGAAGCGACGGTCACCAGCAGCCTGGCCCGTTCGGCTTGCGAAGCGCATCGGACGTGGATCGAAGAACAGGTCCGGCTGAAGCGGAACGCGCAGGCGATTTACCAGGACCTGGTTGATCAATTTGGCTTTCCGTCCAGCTACCAGAGTGTCAAGCGGTTTGTGCGCCGGTTGCGGCACGCTGATCCTGAGCAGTTTGATCGTCTTGAGTTTCTCCCCGGCGAGGAAGCTCAGGTCGACTATGGCGAGGGCGCGCCGACGGTTGATCCGAAGAACGGGCGGTACCGTCGTCCCCGCCTGTTCGTGATGACGCTACGCTACTCGCGGCGCAGCTTCCGGCGGGTAGTCTGGAAGTCCAGCCAACAAGTCTGGGCGCAGCTCCACGAAGAGGCGTTCCGGTATTTTGGCGGGGTCCCCAGCTATGTCGTGCTCGACAACCTGAAGGAAGGCGTCCTCAAGCCGGATTTGTACGAGCCCCAGCTCAACCCGATTTACAGCGCGATGCTGGCTCATTACGCCGTGGTCGCCGATCCCGCGCGCGTGGCCGATCCAAATCGGAAAGGATGCGTCGAGAATGCGATTCAACATACCCAGGGCACTGCGCTGGCCGGACGGCGCTTCGAGACGCTGGAGGCGCAAAACGAGTTCTTGAGGCACTGGGAGGAGAACTGGGCTTCCAAACGCATCCACGGCAGCACGCGCCGTCAGGTCGAGGCGATGTTCCAGGAAGAGAAGCCGCACCTGCGGCCGCTGCCTGTCGCTCCCTTCCGCATCTTCACCGAAGTCGTCCGGACTGTCTGCGACGACACCACCGTACGCGTCGACAACAGCTATTACGCCGCGCGGCCCGCGCCGATCGGCAGCCAGGTCGTCGTGCGCATCTACACCACCACGATCGAGATCCGTGATCGCCACACCCGTGCGCTGCTGCGTGTTCATTCCCGGATGGCGCACCCCGGTTCTGTCGTCCTGCCGACCAGCGAACGGCCGTTCAACCCGTCGCGGCAAACCGCCGTGCTGCTGGCGAGCGCCGAGCGCATCGGACCGCAGACCAGGGCCTTGTGCCAGCAGGTGTTCGACACCGAAGGGCGCCCCGGACAGCGCGCGATGTGGGGCATTGTCGGGCTGGGCCGGAAGTATTCGGCGCGGCTGGTTTAAGAGGCCGCGCGCTTCTTCAACACCCCATAAGGTTGGTCGGGCTGCCAGACGCAGGTCGGCGATGTCCGACCACATCGCGCGCTTGATTTTCTGCAGCAGCACCGGCAAAGAAGTGCCCGGGTGTCATTCCATAATTCACCCGTGTCCGGACTTCGATTTCCCGTTCGTCCGCAATTGCTCCGTCGATCGCCTCAACGGCTGCACCGATGTCACCTAGTCAGCTTTCAAACCTTGCTGAGGCTGCTGGATCGACAATGCTTGGACCGAGCTCCGGCGCGATTCAGTGAGCTTCTCGATCAGTTCAGACTGCGGTCTCGGTTTTGCCGCGAGACGGTGGGGTTCAAATCGGGCCGTGGAGCCTCCACATCATCGCCACAGTCCGAAGACACCCGCCTGGTGCAATTGATGTAGCGAGAGAATGAATCGTTTGGCCCTGATCGATTCATAGAAAGCATTGGACCTCGCTTCCACAGGAAGCGAGAATCCATGCATGCCGAACCTCAAGCTAGGGCCGCTTCACCTTCGCCGCATCGACACCACCCGCAACATGCGGCGGTTTTACTTGCTTTCGATCCAACCGACCTTGTTCGGCGGGGTCTCGCTGATCCGCAACTGGGGCCGGATCGGCACGACTGCGGATTTCACGGATCGTGAGCATCGATTTCGCGCGATCGTGAGCACTGAATTCAGACGATCGTGAGCAGCCCGCTACGGCCGATGGGAGATAGAGTCAGTGTTCTGGTTGGCCGTCAAGGGTGATGGTTTTGGCGCTGCGTTTTCGCATGCTTTCTCCGGTGAGCTGGAGGCGGTGGGCGTTGTGGACGAGGCGATCGAGAATGGCGTCGGCGACCGTGGGGTCCCCAATGGCTCCATGCCAGGTGTCCACGGGGAGCTGACTTGTGACGATGGTGGATGCGCGGCCATGGCGGTCCTCGAGGATTTCGAGCAGATCGCGGCGTTCCGCGGCGGTGAGCACCGATAGTCCCCAATCATCCAAAATCAGAAGCTGAGCGCGGCCGAGGCTTTTGAGGAGCCGAGCGTAACGTCCGTCTCCGCGCGCGAGCGCGAGCGCCTCGAACAGCCTTGGAACGCGATGATAGAGGACTGATCGGTTGTCGCGGCAGGCCTTGTGGCCGAGCGCGCAGGCTAACCAACTTTTGCCCAGGCCGGTTGCCCCGGTGACGAGCAAATTCTCGTGGCGATCGATCCAGCGACCTTCGACGAGTTTGGCGAAAACGGCGCGGTCGATGCCCCGCGGGGTGCGCAGATCGACGTCCTCGACGCAAGCAGTCTGGCGCAGTGCGGCGATCTTGAGGCGCGTGGTGAGCCGCCTGGTGTCGCGTTCGGCGGCTTCGCGGTCGACCAACAGGCCGATGCGATCTTCGAACGGCAGGGCTTCGAGATCGGGCGATCGGCGCTGCTCCTCGAAGGCCTTGGCCATTCCGGTCAGGCCAAGCTCGATCAGCCGTTCGTGGGTTGGGTGGTTAAGCAT
>NZ_CP086138.1 GCF_017565645.3 Bradyrhizobium barranii subsp. barranii | reverse complement strand
AAGCTCGCTCCCGTTAGCTTCTTGTATTCTTCAACCGCCACATCAACCGGGCCATCGAACTTCACTTCGCCCTGATCCAAAACCAGCGCGCGCTCGCAAATCTGGCGCAAAGCACCTAAATCATGCGAAGCTAGGAGGAGAATCTCCGAATTGTCGATCAGTTCAAGGATCCGGGTCTTCGCGCACTGCATGAAGGTCGCATCGCCAGCGCCGATCACCTCATCGAGTAGCAGGATGTCGCCGCCGACAATGGTTGAGATCGCAAAAGCCAGACGAACCTGCATGCCTGCGGAATATGTCTTGATCGGATAATCGATGAATTCGCCGACATCGGCGAAAGCGACGATCTGCTCTTCCACCGAGCGCATGAAACTCGGCGTTAGACCGAGCAGCAGGCCGCGATAGAGAATGTTTTCTCGTCCCGTCGCATCGGGCTCAAAACCAAGGCTTAGATCGAATAATGAACGGACGGTACCGTCGACATAGCGAAATCCGGAGGAAATCGGATAGAGACCGGCAACCATCTTCAGAAACGTCGATTTGCCCGCACCGTTGTGACCCAGTAGGCCCACGCGTTCCCCGGGCACAATCTCAACGCATATGTTCTTGAGTGCGTGGACGTCATGGAGGACCGGCCTTGCGTTCGCCCCGAGCAGGCCCGTGAACAGCGCCTTCAACGATCGCTCGTTGAAGGCGCTGGCGGAATATTGAAGGTTCACGCCATCGAGCCGAATACCACATCTTGTCATAGATAGAAAATGACTTTCCGTTCGGCGGTTCGGCCAATAAGAGCGGCTAAGACGGAGAGGCCAAAGATAGTAAGGCCGCACGTCGCAAAATTTGGAGCCGTCGGCCATTTGCCTGCCAGTAGCGGCGCCCGTACGATTTCCAGCAGGTGATACATTGGGTTGTAGTCCACTAAAGCTCCGAGGCCGCGTTCCTGGAATAATCTCGCGTCGAAGTAGATGGGCGAAACGAAGTACATGGCCGTAAGGACAAGCGACAACGCATGCGGCAGATCGCGGAAGCGAACCCCCACGTAGGCAAGGGAAGTTGCGAGCGGCCATACGATGAGAGCCGCCAAAGGAAAAATCAGGATCGAGGCAAGCCAACTCCAGCCGAAGAAATGCGGCTTCGCAATGAGCGCCCAGCCAAAAAGGCTCAGACTCGCCATCATCAATACCATTAGATTCGTCAGCGTGGTTCGCAACGTGTAGATGGCTAGCGGGTGACGGTACTGTTTGATATAGGCATCAGCCTGGACGAACGAGAGTGAACCGCTTGTGAGGCTTACGACAAAGAAGTCCCATGTGATCACGCCCGACAGGATATACGGTACGTATTCGACGATGTCCTGTTTGAAGAGCTTGCCGAAGACCACGGCCATTAACATTGTTAGTCCAAGCGGCTGCGCGACCGACCACGCGACGCCAAGGAACGAGCGTCGCCACCTGCTGCGGATATCCGCGAACGCGAGATGCGTCCAGAAATATCGGGCTCTATAAATCTCCATGCAGTACGTGGTCATCTGCGAAACCAGCATCTCGTTGTGTGTCCCCACACGTCTGCCCACTACTTGCCGAAACCGTCCCCTCAATTGCCGGACAATCCTCCGCCCTTCTCACCAACTAGTCAATAATCGTGTATCGAGTTGCCGAGTCAGGCAAGCAACATGGTCTCCCATGAAGCGATTTGTCGGGGACACTGTCGACAATCCGACACGCGCCCAGTACGAGGTACTGAAGACTCTCGCATTTTCAAGTGGCACGCCGCTTGCTCCGTTTGAGGCGCGCTTCATCGATGCGAGTTCGCAATCTGTCGCTTGCGGATGGAAGGCGTTACGGGGGCTTGATGCGCACTGAAATCGATCGTTCTGACAGCCACAAAAGCTGCGATCATTGCAATCCATTCGGACAATTCGGCGGACCGTGATCCGCAAAGCAACTGCCCATCGGCTGCTGTGGAGGTGGTCCGGAAGATATCTCAAAACTGCTGACTGCTGACCTAAGCGCGCAAAAAATGCGCGGCTCGTGAGGTCCGAACCACAGGCGGCACACGTGGCGGGGCCACAACTTACTTCGCTACAACCTACTGCTCGGATGCATGCACATGGGAGTGACGAATTATCCTATCTACAGACCCTACTTGACCGGCAAAGAGCGCCAATATGTGACGGAATGTTTCGATTCCAGCTGGATATCTTCGCGTGGACATTTTATCCAGAGATTTGAGAGCGAGTTTGCCGACTTTGTCGGTGTAAGACATGCGACCTCTGTTTGCAACGGAACCGCAGCTTTGCATCTCGCAATGCTAGCAATCGGAATCGGCCCGGGGGACGAGGTAATTGTACCGACGCTGACTTATGTTGCTTCGGCAAACACGATTGTTCAGACCGGCGCAATGCCTGTGTTCGTCGACTCTATCGAAGGTACCTGGCAGGTTGACCCATCAGCTGTAGAACGGGCAGTTACCTCTCGTACAAAGGCGGTGATGGTTGTGCACCTTTACGGCGCCTCCTGTGAGCTGGATGCAATTTCCAAGATCTGCAGCGAGCGCAGACTTCTGTTGATTGAGGACTGCGCCGAAGCTCTGGGGACGTTGTATCGGGGTAAGCATGTCGGGACATTCGGTGACGTGTCTACTTTCAGCTTTTTTGGAAATAAGACGATCACTACCGGTGAAGGCGGCATGGTGATTAGCAATGACGCCGGTACCATCAAGAAGGCTCATCATCTCAAGACGCAAGCCGTGTCATCATTGCAAGAGTACTGGCACGATGCAGTCGGTTACAACTATCGCATGACCAACCTTTGCGCTGCGATAGGAACCGCTCAACTTGAGCAGGCGGGCTACGTCCTCAAAAGAAAGCGACAGCTTGCTGCGTGGTACGATAAGCACCTCGCCGATCTTCCTGTGAACCGCCAAGCGGAGTCGCCAAATTCAACAAATTCATGGTGGCTCTACTCAATACTCGTGTCGCCGGAGCTTCGCGATAGCCTGCGATTGCATCTTCGTAACAATTCCGTGGAGACCCGGCCGCTATTTCCTCCGGTTCACGCGTTTCCGCACTATGCCAGCAATCTGGAATTTCCTAAGGCGCAAGCCATCTCAAGAAGCGGTATCAGCCTCCCCAGCTACCCCGATCTCACGGAATTCGACATCCGCGTAATATCGTCACGGCTAAGAGAGTTCTTCAAGGGTCTTGAAAATAGTGCCCTAAGGGCGGATCATTTGATTCTGCCTAAGAAAGCATCCGAATTCAAAGAAAGCATCTCAACCAAGGGCGCACAAGTGCCGTGAGAGTTCTTCACTTTTACAAGACGTATGTTCCAGACTCATGTGGAGGCGTCGAGCAAGTTATTTATCAATTGGCACGAGGTTCCGCTCTGCTGGGCCATACGGTGGATGTGCTTTCCCTTAGTTGCAGCGGACCCAAGGGCCCGAGCGTATTCGATAATCATACCGCCCACCGCGCGCGACTTGCCTTTGAAATAGCCTCGACCGGCTTTTCATTTTCAGTAATCAGAACGTTTGCGGCTCTCGCACGAGAAGCCGACATCATTCACTATCATTTCCCGTGGCCCTTCCTTGATGTCGTTCACTTTGCGACTCAGGTGTCGAAGCCCACAGTCCTTACATATCATTCGGATATTGTCCGTCAGCGTACGCTATTGAAACTTTACAGGCCTTTGATGATGCGCCTGCTAGGAAGCGTTGATCAAATCGTCGCCACTTCTCCGAACTATCTTGCAACCAGCGACGTGCTCAGCAAATTTTGCCAAAAAGCAAGAGTCATTCCGATCGGCCTTGATCGCGCCACATATCCTGAGGCGCCAAGCGAACGTCTTGCTGATTGGCGTGCGCAGATCGGCGATCGGTTTTTCCTGTTTGTTGGTGCGCTACGGTACTACAAGGGTTTGCACGTCCTGCTTGACGCGATCCAAGGCACGGAATTACCCGTTGTCATTGTTGGTTCCGGCCCTATGGAGCAAGAACTTCGAAAGCATTCTGCGAGACTCAATCTTCCGGGCGTACACTTTCTTGGATGGCTTCCGGACGAGGATAAAGTCGCGCTTATTCGGCTCTGTCTCGCTGTTGTTTTTCCCTCTCACCTTCGATCGGAAGCGTTCGGCATATCGTTGGTCGAGGGGGCGATGTTCGGAAAGCCGTTGATCTCGAGCGAGATTGGAACTGGTACCACGTTTGTTAACATTCATGGAGAAACTGGACTTGTTGTTCCCCCAAACGACGCGGATGCGTTTCGGCGCGCAATGATATACTTGGCTGGAAATCCGATAGAAGCTGAGCGCATGGGCCAAAATGCAGGGCTCCGGTATCAGGGCCTTTTCAGAGCGGAACAGATGGTCGCAAGATACACAGCATTGTATCACGAGCTTTGGACAGCCTCCGCGGCGCGAAGATAGCTTTCCGATACGAACAAACGGGAGTTCTTGCGCGTCTATCCGGGCAAAGAAAAGCGGAGCCTGGAACGTCAACGTGAGTTTTCCGGCCCGGCCGCACCGCCTTGTCGGGTGTGACTCTCCTGAAGTTCGGATAATGCAGGCTAGTACCCACTTTTCCTGGAACGTTCGCGGTAGGGACGCTCATTACAGAGCTGGCCCCGCAAATTCGGACAGTAGCTTGAGTGGATTTTCTGCCTGACAGCGGCGAGGATTCTTGCTGCGAATCAGGAGCGAAGATGACGAAGAAAAGCCGCCGGACGCATTCTCCGGCATTCAAGGCGAAGGTTGCTTTGGCTGCGGTCAAAGGCGACAAGACGCTGGCGGAGCTGGCGCAACTGTTTGATGTTCATCCGAACCAGATCACGCTCTGGAAAAACCAGCTCCTGGAAGGCGCCGCCGGCGTGTTTGGGCATGACAAGGCATCGGCCGAGACGCCGGTCGATTTGAAGGCGTTACATGCCAAGATCGGCGAGCTGGCGTTGGAAAACGATTTTTTGTCCGGCGCGCTCACCAAGGCGGGCCTGCTGAGCGCAAAGCGATGATCGACCGCGGTCATGATCTTTCTATCGTGCGCCAGGCGAAGGCCCTAAAGCTGGCTCGCAGCACGGTCTACTATGAACCTCGGCCAGTTTCGGCCGAGGACCTCGCCTTGATGCGTCGGCTCGATGAGCTGCATCTCGATTATCCCTTCGCGGGAGCGCGTATGCTGCGATCGTTGCTGCGGCGGGAGGGCGTATACGCCGGTCGCCGCCACATCGCGACGCTGAACTTCCGCCGCGCATGCGCGAAGCAGAACGCCAACTGCACCAGATGGCCGCCGTTCTTGATCAAGCCCTTGTAGGCGGCATAGCCGTCGACCTGCAGGATGCCGTGGTAGTCCCCGAACAGCTGCTTGGCGCGGATCGCCTTGCGATCCTCAGCAAACGTGTAGACTACCGCCGGCGGTGCCGGGCCGCCCCACGGACGGTCATCGGTGGCGATCGCCCAGAACTGGCAGACTTTGGCCCTGCCACGGCCGGGATCGAGAACTGGCAGCGGCGTCTCGTCGGCAAACAGCCGCGGGTAGGACATCACTGTGTCGTAAACGGTACGAGAGGCCCACGGAGCCACGGACTTGGTGCGGACGGCCTACGCACCGCGCTTGAAGCGTATAGGCATCCAGAACTGCCGGAGGGCCTCGACGGTTGCTGGAATGTTGCGCCAGGCGTTTTGGATGATGGGCTGCGTTCCCAGCGTGCGCCGGGCCGGGGGTAGCAAGGGTCGACCGGCGTCGTCGATGCAATGGACCAAGATCGGCCGCAGCATAAGGTGTTCGGTTCCATTCGGGGGGAGAAGCCGCGACCAGACGAGAAGCCGAAGCTTCATGACGGCGTAGAAGCCCATGCACCAGGGCTGCGGGTCGACTTCGCCGTCCGGTGATCGCACGAACAGCGGCTCGAAGCTCTCCGGTCTCGTCGACAGCGTCTCGCTGATAGCGTTGTGGCGCATCAGCGTGGCGGCGATTGCCGAGAACTCCTCGGTGTCGTGATTGAAGGCGTCGGGATCTACGCCGAGGAGCGGGCACACCCATTCCTCGGACGCCATCGAGACCGGCCCGGCGACGACCGCGGCCACCGCGCCATCGAGCATGGAGAGCGACGTCGCCCGCGGATGCCGAAGCGTCGGCGACCTGGCGCGCTTGCTGATCCATTGCCCGAGCCGTTCGAACGACATGGCATAGTCCGCCATCGTCGTCTTGCGTGCTTTTCGCGTTCCCCGCCCTTGCTTCGGCTTCGTCATGCCACGGCCCGCTTTTCGGCTTCGCGTGCGGCCTTCCAGTTCCAGGCCAGAAGTTCGTGAAGCTGGTTGGTCTTCGTGGCGCCGCTCACCATGCGATCGAGAACGTCGACGAGATACGCCTCGGGGTCGAGGCCATTCAATTTCGCTGTGTTAAGAAGCGAAGCGAGTATCGCCCAGGTCTCGCCCCCGCCTTCGTCACCACTGAACAACGAGTTCTTTTTTCCGATCGCAATTGGCCTGATCGATCGTTCGACCGTGTTGGTGTCCGGCTCGAGCCGCCCGTCATCCAGGAACGTCGTCAGGCCCTGCCAGCGTTCGAGCATGTAGTCGATCGCCTTGATGAGCGTCGAGCGGCGGGAGATCCCGTCCTTCACCGCGATCAGACGGGCCCTCAACGCCTCCATCAGCGGCTTCGTCTCGGCCTGTCGCGTCGCGCGGCGTTCCCCAGCATCGAGACCGCGGATCCTCTCCTCGATCGCGTAGACGGCCGCAATGCGCTCGATGACCTCCGCGGCGAAGGGTGAGTTCGTCGTCTTGTGCACCCTCACGAAGTTGCGGCGCGCGTGAACGAGACAATACGCCAGCTGGATCTGGCCCGACATCATCGCATCGCCCGCCAGCGAGGCGTAGGCGGCATAGCCGTCGACTTGCAGCACGCCTTCGAAGCCGGCTAACTGCGCCACGATCTCCTTTTTGCCGCGACCACCTGCGAACACGTAGGCGACCGCCGGCGGCGCCGGCCCCTTCCACGCCCGATCGTCCGTCGCGTGCGCCCAGAACTGGCAGATCCTCGTGCGGCCGCGTCCCGGATCGAGCACTGGCATCGGCGTCTCGTCGCAGAACAGCCGCTCGAAGCCGTGCATAGTCTTCAGTTGCAGATCGTAGAGGCCCCTGACCAGCCACGCCGCGCTCCCCATCCAGCGCGCCAGCGTCTGACGGTCGACGACGACACCCTGACCCGCCAGGATCTGCGTCTGGCGATAGAGCGTCGATTGCCAGGCATATTTGGCCGCGGCGATATGCGCGATCAGCGCCGTCGTTGCCATGCCGCCCTCGACGAGCCGCGCCGGTGCCGGGGCCTGGACAATCGGGCCCTCACAGGAGCGGCAGGCGTATTTTGGACGGATCGTGCGGAGCACACGCAGCCACGCGGGAACCCGATCGAGCGCTTCGCTGCTCTCCTCGCCGATCCGATGCATCTGACCCGTGCAGCACGGGCACAGCGTGGACGCCGGCTCGATCACCCGCTCGACCCGAGGCAGATGCGCCGGCAGCGCGCCGATGTTGCGCTTCGCTTTGCGCCGCTCCGGCCGCGGCGCGTCCGGTTTGTCGTCATTGGCCGGGAGCTGTGAGCCGGCGGTCCGTTCCAGATCAAACGCGATCTGTTCGGCGCAGACGATCGCCGCGCGCTCCGATCGTGCGCCGAAGATCAGGCTCTTCAACGTGGCGATCTCTGCGCGCAGATCATCGTTCTCGCCTTCGAAAGCCAGCACCATCTCGGCAAGAGCCGCAGGGTCAGAGGGGAGATCTTCGGGGCGAAGCGCCATATCGCAGAGCTACACGAACGCACTCGCAATCGCCAGCAAAACAAGACGCTTCAGGCAACCTTCGTCGGCCGCTTCGTCACCTTCGGGACCACACGCGACCACTCCGCAAGACCTTCAATCAGCATCGCCAGTTGCGCCCCCGTCACCGGCATCGTACCCTCGCGAACAGGTGGCCAGGCAAAGCCCCCATTCTCCAGCCACTTCGTCGCTAGAACCATTCCCGAGCCGTCAAAAACCAGTAGCTTCAAACGATCCGATCGCTTCGATCGGAAGACATAAACGTCACCGCTGTAGGGCTTGCCGCCTAATCCCTCCGCTACCAGCGCGACAAGGCCATGAACGCCTTTACGAAAGTCAATCGGCTGCGTCGCGACGAACACACGGACCATTGGACCGAAAGAGATCATCGCGTCGATCTCACCGCCGCCAGCACGCGCTCCAGCGTCGCGGCGTCGACGCCGACGGGCACGCGCACCGTCGCGCCCGCGATCATCACCTCGATCCGCTCGGCCGGATCCGTCAGAACATGCGCCTTATCGATCGCGTTCGGCTGCGCCTCGACGGCGGCCTCGAGCCTGACTTGCACGAACTGCGGCGCTTCGCTCGACGCGAGCCGCGCCTGGCGCCGCCACACACTGAGCAGTCCCCGGTTCACCCCGTTGCGTCGAGCCACCTCGGAAATGCTCGTCTCCGGATCGGCACTCTCGGCCACGATCCGCGCCTTCTCCGCATCGCTCCAACTGCGCCGTCGCCTCTCCCCTGTGATCACCTCGATCCGCTGATAGGAGGCGGCATCATGCCCGTCTTGATGTCTGTCTTGATGCATGGAACGAGCGTCCCTCGCGTTGTCAAATCCACGCGCGAGTCTCGCTCATCCCGTCCACCTAAACGAGGTGGGGTCGTCGTACCGCTATCACTGTGTCGCGCAACAGCGTGTGAAGTGGCTTCAGCCACCAGGCGGCGCGGCCCATCCACGAGGCCAGCGTCTGCCGATCGAGCGTGATGCCTTGCGCGGCGAACATCTGTTCCTGCCGATACAGCGGCAACTGGTAGCCGTATTTCATCACCGCGATGTGGGCCAGCAAGGCTTCCGTCACCATCCCGCCATCGATCGCCTGGGCCGGCGCAGGTGCCTGCATCACACCCTGGCGGCATCCCCGGCAGCCATACCGCGGACGCACAATGCGCTTGACCCGGTACTGCATCGGAACGACGTCGAAGGCTTCCTTGACGGTCTCCCCGATCTTGTGCAGCCGCTCGCCGCAGCAAGGGCAGATGTGGCTCTCGACATCGATTACGACATCGATGCGCGGCAAATGCTCCGGAAGCTTCCCCCGGTTGCGTCGCGCCGGTCGCTTTCCACGGCCCTCCGCTCCATCAGGCAGCCTGCCTCCGGTTACGTCGGCGTTGGCCGCGGCACGAGCCGCCTGTGCCGTGATGGTGAAGAGAGGCAGCTGTCCGCGATCCAGTGTCTCGGAGCGGGGACCGAAGATCGTGCGCTTGAACTGGGACAGGATCATCAGGAGCTTGTCGTTCTCCTGAACCGCAGCGTCGCGTTGGGCGATCGCCGCATCACGCTCGGCCGAAAGCGTGCTGCATTCCGCCGACAACGCCGCAAGCCTTGACGACAGCGCCATCACGGTGTGTCGGAGCAATGCTGGATCGGAAGGCAAATCACTCATGCAAAGTGATTTTACAACAACTCCGCATGAGTGACGAGCTACTCTTGATGCGGATCAACCAGCTCGCGCTGGCTGATCCACAACTCGCATCGGCACACGCTTCCAGTCTGAGAGTTGAGCATGAGATAGCGGCATGACGCCTTCCTTGATCGGCGGCCAGGTGAACTGCCCCTCGATTCTTTTGTAGTATTTCCGTCCCAGGTCAGGATCTTCACGCGATCTCGGCGCTTGGACCGGAAGACATAAAGTCCGCCGTCGTACGGATTGGCCCCAAACCCCTCGCTCACCAGCATCGCCAGTGAGTCCATCCCCGACGGAAATCGATCGGCTGCGTCGCGATCCAGATCGACAACCCAGGTCGGAGCCCGATCATCGACCAACCGTCCCGACTGCCGCAAGCACCTCGCACAGCGCCCGCCGGTCGACCGTCCCCCTGACACGGATGCGAACCGCGCCGACTTTGGATCTCAATTGCTGCCTGCTCTTCGCGCGACGACAATTCGCCGCCGCAGCCAGTGATCGGTAAGCAACGTTCGCGTCCCACTCGCAAAGGTTTGGCGTGGGGATTGCAGTCTGTTGATCAACGTGTTTGCAAATCGTTGGCGGGGGGTATGGAGGCGGCAACGACGGAGAATTACGAGGTGCGGCCGAACGACCAGGGCAGGAGCTCGTCGATCCGGGACTGCGGGTGACCGGTTGCGATCGCTTTGAGCGTCGCTTTCATCCAGACGTAGGGCTCCACGCTGTTGATTTTGCAGGTGGCGATGAGCGAAGCTATGCGCGCCCATGAACGACCACCTTCGTCGTGACCAGCAAATAAACTATTTTTACGCGTCAGAGTCAGCGGCCTGATTTGATTTTCGACGGGATTGGTGTCCATCTCAACGCAACCATCGTCGAGAAACAAGGTGAGGCCATCCCAATGGTTCAGGAGATAGGCGATCGCCTTGCCCATCTCGCTGCCCGGCGACAGGCGAGCGGCTTGCTCGCGCAGAAACCTCTCGAGTTCAGCGACGAGCGGCCGTGATCGCTCGTTACGGGTCGTTTGCCGAGCCGGGGCGTCGGCGCCACGGATCTCCTTCTCGATCGCATAGAGTGCGGCGATGCGCGCGAGAACGGCTTCGGCGATGGGTGAGCCGGCTTTCGGAGTCGCTGCGATGATCTTGCGCCTTGAGTGGGACCAACATGCGGCCAGCCGCAGCGGCACGCCGCCTTTGCGCTTGGGCCGTGCGAGCCGATGATAGCCCTGGTATCCGTCGACCTGAAGGATGCCGTCGAAGCCCTCGAGGATGCGCTCAGCATGGTCACCACCGCGTCCTGGCGCGTAGTGGTAGACCACGATTGGTGGATCAGCGCCGCCGTGGCCGCGATCGTCGCGCAGGACAGCCCACAGATAGCCGGTCTTCGTTCGGCCCCGGCCCGGATCGAGCACAGGCGCCCTGGTCTCGTCTATGAACAAGCGGCCCGATTGCTTCATCACGACGCTCATGCGCTCGACCAGCGGCGCGAGGTGGAAGGCGACCGTTCCCATCCAGTCTGCCAGAACGGCGCGATCGATGAAGATGCCATGCCGAGCCAGAACCTGCGACTGACGATAGAGTGGCATGTGCTCGCTGAACTTGGCGACCGCCACCTGCGCCAGCAGCGCCTCGGTGGGGATGCCACCCTCCACGAGATGGGCGGGCGCCGGCGCCTGAGCAACACCGGTGCAGCCCTTTGCGCAGGCGTAGCGCGGTCGCACCGTCTCGATCACACGATACTGGGCGGCCATGACATCGAGACGGCGGGAGCGATCCTCGCCGATCTGGACCATCCGGCCGCAGCCGCAGGGACACTCGAGGTTCTCGGGTTCGATCACCTGCTCGATGCGCGGCAGGTGCGCGGGAAAGGCACGGGCAGCGCGCCTGGTCCGGCGGCTGGACGGCGCCGTGCCGGCGCGGCGCGCACGATCGTCCTGGCGTTCCTGGACTTCGGCGATGGCAATCTCGATGTCCTCGAGAACCAGTTGCATCTGATCGGGATTGAACTTCTCCGAGCGTTTACCGAAACGTGCGCGCTCGTACTCCTTCACGAGCAGTTCGAGGCGTTCGACGCTCTCTTTGGACGCAGCCAGTTCACTCTCGACATGAAGGCGCGCCGAGCATTCATCGTCTGCGCGACGACGCTCGGCTTCAATCATCGCTTCCTGCGCGCGGAAGAGCGCGCGCACATCGGCGGGCAGCGCTGCAAGACGGGCGGGATCAATGGGGGACGGCGGCACATCCGCAAGCTATCATCCCAAAGCCCCGCGCGAAACAGGTTGTCGGGTCTGAGTCAGTTCGCCGCAGCTGGCGTCGCGACAATCCGTTCGCCCACTCGCTTCCAGTTCAGCCCTTCAAACGAGGGGATTGAGGAATGTCCCTGATAGTGAGTCTGACGAATCATTTCCGGAGGTGGTCGAGGTTGGGGACCCCCACCATCCTTTGTGGGGGCGCTCATATCGAGTGATTAGGAAGATCGGTCAGCGAGGCCGAGGCATTCCCGCTTCGTATGAAGTTGAGTATCGCGCAGGAAGCAGTCTTCTGATTCAAGCAACCGCAATCGAATATTATGAGCAAGAGGCAAATCAGATTAAGCTGAGTATGGAGGCTCTACTCGAGCTTTTATCGACAGCGGATTGTCCCGACGCACATGAGCATGGATCCAGCCGATCTTTGGTCGACGCTGACGCCCGCGCTCCGACGCCAGATCGTCGAAGACGTCGCCGCAATTTTGGCGGAGATCCCTCATGAAGTCCGAGCTGGTCACACCAAGCCACTTGGCGCGCAAAGCCGTAGTCTACATCCGGCAGTCGACGCCCCATCAGGTCGTAAGCAATCAGGAGAGCCTGCGCCTTCAATACGCGCTTCGCCAGCGCGCCCGCGAACTCGGATGGCGTGAGGCGGCCATCGACGTGATTGATGCCGATCTCGGGTTGAGCGGCGCGTCTATAGCACAGCGTAACGGCTTCAAGGAACTCGTTGGCCGTGTTGGCCTGAGTGAAGTGGGACTCATCCTGTCGATCGACGTGACCCGCTTGGCGCGTAATTGTACCGACTGGTATCCGCTCCTGGATATCTGTGGTCTACGTGGCTGCCTGATCGCCGACCGCGATGGTGTCTATGATCCGGGCACTCCCAACGGACGGTTGCTTCTCGGGCTGAAGGGTTCGATCTCCGAGCTTGAGCTACATACGATCCGCAGCCGGCTGACCGCCGGCCTGCTGGCCAAAGCCGAACGCGGCGAACTTGCGGTTATGCTGCCAATCGGGCTGATGCGGGACCCGAGCGGTGTGGTCGTTAAGGATCCCGACATGGCCGTGCAAGGGCGGCTCGGTCTCGTCTTCCAGTTATTCCTGCAGCTGCGCAGCGTTGCCAAGGTCATGCGAGCGTTGAACGAGCGTGACCTGGAACTGCCGCGTCGTGATCGATATGGCGATTTGTGCTGGACGCGCGCGACGCTGGCTGCCGTCGCGGCGATCTTGAAGAACCCCGCATACGCGGGCGCCTTTGTCTATGGACGAACCCGCTTCCGGCCGCCGAAGCGGGAGGGGGCCCTGCCACAAAAGGCTCCGCGGCCGATGGAGGAGTGGCGGATCGTCGTTAAAGATCGATATCCAGCCTATATCGACTGGCCAATTTATGAAAAAATCCGATCCGTCATCAGAGATAACCGAGCCGAATACATGCGCATCAAAACCCGCGGCGCGCCTCGCAATGGCGAGCTCCTGCTCCACGGCATTGCCTGGTGCGCACGATGTGGCCATAAGATGTACGTCCGCTACAAGGGCGGCGGCGAATATGTATGCAATCACCTGCGTACCCAGGAAGGTCAGCCAACCTGCCAACACATCCGCGCCGCCCATATCGATGCAGCCGTTGGCGACGCATTCCTAACCGCACTAGCGCCGGCCGAACTCGATGCCTTGTCGCGCTCCCGCCGGGTGCAGCAGCAGACGAACAATGCGCTACGCTCCAGTGCAGAACGAGAGCTCGAGCGCAAGCGATACACGGCGGCGCTCGCCGAACGGCAGTTCAACCGAGCTGATCCAGATAATCGGTTGGTCGCCTCGGAACTCGAGCGTCGATGGGAAGCGGCGCTAAACGACGTGCGCGCCGCCGAAGAGGCGCTTGCCCGACAGACGCCGCCCAAAGCCATCACACAAGTGGCCATAAGCAAGGAGCTCAACGACAAGGTCATCAGCCTCACCGGCCGCCTCCCGCAGATATGGGGTGACGAGACTATCTCGGATGCGCATCGCAAGGCGTTGTTGCGATGTCTCATCGAAAAGGTCGTTCTCGACCGCGGTGAGCGCGACTTGGCCCTGGCTAGGATCGTCTGGCGGGGAGGCGCCGTGACGGAGCTCGAAGTGAAGATGAGCGTCAACTCCGTCACCAGATTGACGCGAGGCACAGAGATGCGGGAACGCCTTCTGACGCTCGCTCGCGACGGCGTCCCAGACGACAAGATCGCCACAATCCTTACTCGGGAAGGTCACCGCTCTCCCCGTTGCGCCGATAAGGTGCTGCCTATCACCGTTGGGCGGCTCCGTCGTGCCGCCGCCATCAAGGTAACTGCCCAGCGCAGCCGATGGGAGCATGACGACTCATACCTCAGCCCGCCCGAACTGGCCCGAAGGCTCGAGATTCCAGTAAACTGGCTCTATGTTCAGATCCGAACCAAGCGTTTGCTAATTGATCGCCAGCCCAGCGGCGCCTATCTCTTCCCGAATACACCATCCGTTCTTCACGCCATCGGAGACCTTCGAAACCACGTCATCGCGCAACTTGATCTAAGAATCTGTCAGCCTAACAAGGAGGGGCATCAACATGGGTGATCGAACAGCGCTTCGAACTGCACGCGCGTCAGATGCATGACGCCGTCGCTGATCTGCGGCCACTCGAAACGACCATCGCGGCCAAGGCGCTTGTAGACCAAAACGAGGCCCGTGCCGTCCCATAGCAAAATCTTCAGCCGGTCGGCGCGCTTCGAACGAAAAACCACGATCAGGCCCGAATGCGGATCGAGCCCAAGCGTGTTTTGCACAAGACCGGCCAGCGCGTCGTGCCCGCACCGGAAGTCAACAGGACGCACAGCAAGCACAATCCGCAGTCCCTGCGCCGGAATGATCATGCGCCGCGCTCGATCGCAGTCACGATCTCCGCGATCCGCACCGCCGACACGTCCGCATCCAGGCGGACCGAAACCTTGCCAATCGTAATCTCGACGGGCCCCTCGCTCTTGCCTGACGCCACTGGATCGCTCAGCTCGATCGACACGAAATCCGCCGCGTGGTCCGTGACCAATGCGAGCCGGCCAGCACGCGCCAATCTGCGCCACGTCGTCAACTGCTGGGCCTTCACACCATAACGCCGTGCGACATCACATACCCGGGCGTCGGGCTTCATGCTCTCGAAAACAGCGCGCCCCTTGATCTCCGCAGACCATAACCGGCCTCCAGAACGCGTCCGGCGCGTAAGCTTCCCCACAAAGCCATCAGCTTCGGCTTCCTCCCCCGATTGTTCCATCGCCTTCAGCCTCCTCTCGGCTCTCTGACAAGCCAAGGATCGCAGAGCGAAAGCCGAAGCGAAACCAGTCAATCAAATGGGAGAAAAGCTCCGCTTACAGTGATCGCGACCGGCACAAAGCCAGGTGGCACATCTCCGTCCCGGCGCTCCGCGAGCTTCACCCGCGTGGTCTGACGACGCCACAGAAACAACAGGCTTGGGCTGATGTCGTGTCCTCGTGCCACCGCGGACACGCTTGCACCCGGCGCGAAACTCTCCGCGACAATCGCCGCCTTCGCATCGGTCGACCAGCGCCGACGCCGGCCCGTCCCGGTGATGATTTCGACACGCCGCAGCGTGTCGGCGCCGTGTTCGAGGATAGGCGTATGCCTATCCTTATCGCTATTCTTACGACTATCCTTCGACATTGTGACCTCGCGACAAACCATTCCGCGAGATCTTCTAGCCGACCAGATCAGCCCTTAGCGCGTGGTCCCTGCATGACGCTCACACACTAACAAGGTCACCGTCGCCTTGGCGGCAAAGATTGCGCGGATCGCATGGGTAGTGATGACTAAGCCCGGCGCAAGCTACGAACGGCGGGATCCGGCCTTTAGCTGATCCCGTTTGTTCCAGCCTGCGAGGCTCGTGAACTTGTGCCACGTCAGAACTCGAGTGGTGGCAAAGAGCGGCTGGGCAGCATCACGAAAATGGGCGATCGCACTATCCGCCGGCTCCTCGTCATTGGCGCTATGTCCACGACACTCTGGTCGCGGGGTAAGCAGAACTTCGCTCAAAGTTGGCTGGGGCGCATTATCGCTCGCAAGCCGATCAAACTCGCTGCAGTCGCCCTGGCCAACAAAATGGCGAGGGTCATCTGGGCAGTGATGACGCGAGAGAGACCTACCGCACGGCATAAGTATCGGCCGGCCGGACCAGCCGGGTCCTGGCGGTCGTGGTGCATCGGCGCTGAATGGGAAGATGACGCGACAGTGATAGACGAGATTGGGACACCCAGTAGACCTGTAGGCGCCCTAAGCGCGTCAGTTTGTTATGGATCCGATCCGCGGACCTCATCTGGGCCGGCGGCCAAACGTGCCGCCTCTTACGTAGGCCGGACACATGCAAGCCGCCAACTTTTCGCGCATTGCTCAAACAAAACCCTTGCACCGCGGCAGCCATCCACACATGCAGGTCTGGTCAGAAGTGCGGCTCATTCGGCGGCTTTATGCGTCATTGCAACCGGCCGGTGCGTAGACGCAAGTGCCGCCCGGAGGAGGCGCACCCAGTCTTTGATTCAGAAGAAGACGCATCCGCGGCACGCAGACCTGCTCCGCATCATAATGATCAATCACGTGGTGGCGGGCGGCCGCGCGCAGCTCGGAGAACCTTGTTGGCTGCGCCAGCGCTTCAATAATCCGTTCAGCAAGTTCGTCCACCGCGAAAAATGGGACAAGCAAACCGTTGTCGCCGGAGCGGATGATCTCGCGCACCGGCGCCGTGTCAGAACCGATCACTAGGCATCCCGCACTCATCGCTTCCAACATCGACCAGGACAGTACGAAAGGGTAGGTAAAATAGACGTGTGCGGATGATACCTGAAGGGCTGCAATGAAGGTTTCATACGCCACGCCGCCCAGGAAATGTACACGGGATAAGTCGAGGCGATCACGCACCTCAGCAAGGAAGGTTGACTTCCAGGTCGTACCCGTCGGTGGCGGCAGACCGTAGGACACGCCACTCCTGCCGATGATGATGACTTGCGCGTTCGGCCGGCATCTCAAGATCTCCGGCAGCGCCCGCATAAAGATATGGTAGCCCCTCAGCGGCTCGAGATTTCGCGCGACAAACGTCACGACCTCGTCGGAAGGGCGAAGGTACTGGCCATTCGGTAGTGTCAGGCGCGCGTGGGGGTTCGGCCGCATGCGCAAAGTGTCGATGCCCTCATGGATCACGTCGATCTTGCTTTGATAATGTGGGGGAAAGGTGGATTTCTGCCATCTCGTTGGCGAGATCCCCATTTCGCAATCCTCGAGCGCGAGCAGAGTCGTCGCATTCTTCACGTGAAGCCCAATGTGGCCATCAAGTCCGGGCACCGGAAATTCCGGGTCAAACCCGATGTCCCGCCCCTCGGCCCCGTAAAAGAATTCGCAATAAACGAGCAATCGTGCCTTTGGAAAGATGGAGCGCAACGGCAGGGTCTCGCCCCATCCGGGGTGTGCGAGGATCAGATCAGGCGAGAACCCGGACATCTGTAAGCTCGAAAGACTGTACAGCACCTGCTCCGCGCGCCGACACTCTATATCGAAGCGTCGCGCAAACGGATGCGTTCCCGAGATATCAGCTTTTGGAAGTGCATATCGGATCAATTTGACGGATGGAAGCGATCTTGAAGTCGGCGCGCCGACGGCAACAAGTTCAAAGCCAGGCTCCCTGGCTAAGGCAGCCACTATGTTGCGGTACTGAGCCGGAAAATTGTTGTGAACGAACAGAATTTTCATCGGCAAGGTCTGGGCGTGATCAACGCAAATGGGTGCAATCGGTAGTTCCCGATCCTAAACTGCTGTATCACCTTCGGCTCTCCAGGGCTCGAATTGTATTTTGCTGTCACAGATTAGGTGAACATGACAAACGCATGACAGCTTTGGTTGTTTCCCTCCCGTGTTGTGTTTGATAAGCTGCTTACATGCGGTTGGACTGTGAGCATTCTGATGAGTACCAAGCAATCCCACGTCAACTCTGAGTCACAATGCCGCCGTTCCCACTTGATCGACGCCGATGACATCGCTGGCGTTATCGCGCTATTGAGGGGCGAGAATGACAGGCTTCGTCAGATAGCGGAGCTGCTCAGCGCAGAAACTGAATACCTGCGCCAATCTCTGTTGCCGAATTGGTGTCCCCGCCATTCGCTTGAGGGGCCCTTCCTAAGGAGGCCGGTTCGTCGCAGCGACGCTCCGAATCCCAGGCGATCACGCAGGATCGTTAAGGCGAGAAGAAAAATATCTCGTTCATCTGATTGGGGGCAATGATGGCCGATGTTGAGCAGCAGAAAGTCGTAAGCCTAGATCGGGGACTCTTCTTCGTGAGCTACAAGAGTGCGGACGATCTCGCTTCGCCGCCGCGCGTGACGGTTGTACCGACGCGGGGACATGAAGAGCGCATGGCGCTCATCATGCATCCCGACGCAACCGAGCCGACACTTTGGGAGCCGAATGCGGGTCTGATGGTTCGGGTCAACACACCCGGCATGTTGCAGATTCAGGTTGAGCCGATGCGACCCGGGGGATCGCGCGCGGCGATGGTTCGTATCGAACCGATTCAGTCCGGCCGAGCGCCGCTCGCTGCGCAAGGTGAGAGCGCGGCCGTGCATGCAAATGTTGCAGTGGACGGTATCAAGATCCTCGGACACGTCGCAGGTCGCGGCGATGTCGTCGTCGCGTCTAACGCATGGATTGCAGGTCCAACGGCGCCATCGCGCATCGAAGGAATTGCCCTTGAATGGCAGGAGAAGCCGGCGGGTCTCGATATTCGCTATGCGGTCCAATTCCCCATTGGCCAGGCGGGGAGCGGCAAAATGGTGTTGCTCGGGACCTATGCGGGCACGCGTGGACGAGCCTTACCGATTACAGGGGTCGTGCTGCAAATCAGTGGCGCCGGGGGATTCGAGTTCGTGGCGGAAGCGACGTTCTTGAACGCGCCGACCTTGCGCGCCCTCGGCAAACGCGTCGTGCTGTCGGGGCCGACCGGCCGCGAGCCTCTGGTTGGCATTCGCATCGGCATCAACCGGTTAGCAGCCCCGGACAATATCGTCGTTCCCGCAAAACCGTCACCAAAGCCGGTCGGCTCCAGCCGGGTCCGCGTCTTCCGCAGCCGGGCGCGCCAAGAGAGCTCCATCGGCTAGAGGCAATCCGAAATGGAGCCGCGTAGCATGGGTGAGCGTTCGGCCGGGCTAGACCACCATCGCAAGAATCTCGATGTTTCCTTGCTTGTCGGGCCTCACGCGCATATCGCGCTCGAACGCCTCGCAGCCGAGGCGCTGACTACGCAGGAGTTTGCGACGGCGCACAAATACGCCGATCGACGCATTCGAGTTTCGCCTCCACCAGCAGCTCACTGCTTCGTTCTCCGCGCCGAAGCTGCTTGGAGGCTCGGACTTACCGAAGCTGCGCTGTCCGATCTTGCGCGGGCGCGTCTTGTCGATCCTTATGATGTCGGCGCCAACCGCCGGATGCTGGCGTGGGCCGCCGACGAACGGCGACTGGGCGCAGCCGCTCAACTAATATGCCGCGAAGGCAATCTGGCCATCCTTCGAGCTGCCATCGCGGAGCTGCGGCGTGCCGGGGGCCGTCATTGGGCGGCCTGCTCTGTGTTCGACAATCACGTGACGGGCTGGGTCGCCTGGACCAACGCCCTCTTCGTCGAAGTGAGCCTCGCAACCGAAGACGGCACGCTGACGAGCATTCTCGAACCCAATCCGTTTCACGCGCTGGCGAGCGCAGATGTGCAGGCAACAACCTTCTTGGTTCGGCGGCCACCGTCCACGACAGCTCAAATCGTGACGCTGAGATGCGGCGAAGACGTCGTCCAGGTTCGACGCGTGGCGCCTAACCTCACTTCGACGATGAACCTCCGAGCCGCTCGCGATCCTTCCATTGGAATAGGCCCGAACGTCGACCTGCCGACCGTTATCGTCCCCGTCTATGCAGATGCGCGGGCAACGATCGAATGCTTCGAGAGCCTCGACAAGGCAAGGCGTCCACAAGGAACTGGTAAGGACGCCTTTCAGGTTCTCGCCATCGACGATGCCAGCCCGGAAGTGGAGCTGCAGCGCCATCTGAGCGAGCTTGCGACGAAACGCAAGATTCGTCTCCTCGTAAACCCGGTCAATCTCGGCTTTGTCGGCGCGATCAATCGGGCGCTGAAGGAGATCCAGAGGGGCGACGTAGTACTGCTCAACTCCGATACGCTCGTTCCGCCCGGCTTCGTCGATCGGTTGGCCGACGTGGCGTATTCGGCGCCAAACATCGGAACCGTCACACCACTTTCCAACAACGGCGACATCTTTTCCTTTCCAACGCCGAACGACGTTAATCCGATGCAGCGCTATGACGAGATTGTCGCGATCGATCACGTCGCCAGCGCAACGAATGCAGGGAAAGCGATCGATGTCGCAAGCGGCATCGGATTTTGCCTCTATATTACACGCGCCTGCCTCGACAGTGTGGGCGAGCTCTCGGACAAATTCGATCGCGGTTATCTCGAAGACATCGATCTCTGCCTCCGCGCGCGGACCAACGGCTTCCGGAATGTTTGCGCGCCGTCGGTCTATGTCGGACATCACGGCTCGAAATCTTTTCAAGAGGAGAAGCGAGGTCTCGTGCTTCGCAATCTCAGCTTTTTAGACCAGCGATTCCCAGACTACCGGGAGGAATGCCGCGCCTTTGAAATCGCCGATCCGTTACGGCCGGCGCGCGCCGCGCTTGAGCGTGCGCTGCCATGGCCGGCTGAGCCATCGGTACTAGTTCTCGCGGGCGAGCGGACCTGCCCTGCCGTAACGGACGCGCGAATACGCCATCTCCGCCTGCATGGCGAGCGCACGGTCCTGCTCTCGCGGGACAACAACGTGCTTCATCTCCGAGCTGCCGACGGAGGTTTGCCGCAGACCATGCGTTTGAGGTTCGACGCAGAGGCAAATCTCGCCAGCTCTGGCGACATCCTGAGGCGGCTATCCCCGATGCGTATTGAGATCCTTGAGCCAAACCCGCCGCCGCGGCTCATCGAGCTGATCCGGTGCCTCGATGTTCCGATCGATCGCTGGCTGGTATCAGAGAGCATTGGCGAGATTGGTTCCCTGCCCTCCTGCACAACTCCACTTTTCGTTCCCAGCAAAATGGCAGAGGCCTATGCCCAAAGCAGGTGGCCCGATCGCAAGATCGTGCTGCATGACTGGCCCACATGTTTCCTGACACTGCCGCCGATCTCGGCCAATGATAAATCCCTTGTAATCGTTCCCTCGACGCCAACGCTCGCATCCATGCGCATGATAAAAACATTGGCCGATTGTCTGTGGGGGCGCGAACCATCGCTACCGATCGTTATCGCCGGGGCGACCTGCGGCGATGATCGGCTGATGTCACGGCCCAATATCTTCGTCACGGGCGCGATTACTGCGGACGAACTTGGCAATGTCCTGAGACCGCACAATCCGGGCTGGATCCTCACCGATTTTGAGCAGCCCGTCTTCGGCCATCCTCTCGTCGAGACTGCCAGACAGGCGACGAGGCCAGTCGCCTACCGCGACTGGTCCGGCGGCGCGCTGAAGCCTCGCAAAGGCGACCTTGCCATTTCTGCCATTGCGAACGCGGCAGCGCTTGCCGATCTCGTGGTCGACTGGGTCGCGCGGTCCTGAGCATGTCGCGTCTGTCCCGCCAGCCATCCGAACGGACGATCAGACCAAAGCTCGTCAGCCGGCTCGAGCTCGCGCGCGATGGTACGTTGTCCGGCTTCGTCTACGACGCCCAGGAGCCGGAGCGCCGCTATAGCATAGAAATTTTGCTCGACGGCCTGGTGTTCAGCACAACCTATGCCGACGCCTTCGTTCCCGAGCTTGCTGAACAAGCGCACCAGGCGAGTTGCGGATTCGCGATCACGATTGAGCCCGATCTGCTGCGCGCTGCACGCACGCTCGAGGCCCGCCTGGCCAATCTCGGCACGCCTGTCGGCCAATCGGTCAATTTGGAGAGCGAGGGCGCAAATCGCGCCGATCTGCGCAAAACGTGCCAGTTGCGCTGGCTCGGCGGCCTCCATTTCCAGGGCTGGATCGATAGCGACTCCGCGCTCTTTCTGGAGGCAATCGTCGACGGAGAGGCCGTCGCTCAGGTTAATGCAACCGCTTGGACGCATGTTGGGGAAGCTGCGGCACACCGGAATGCGCGCGCCTTTGATTTCCACGCCCCGCGACGCTTTGCCGACGGCCGCGTTCACCGCGTTTCGTTGCGCAGAGAGGACGGTGAGCCAATTCCATCGACGGCCGTCTTTGTCGCCTTTCCCGACGGCCTTGCCGGAATGATCGACGCGCTCGGCGGCTACGGTGCCGAGCGCCTGCGCGGTCAGCTGTATGATCAACTGATTCCCGCCTCGCTTCCGTTCTCCGACTACGTGAATTGGTGCGATCGCTTCCCGCTGCCGATGCCGCGAGCAAGTGGCCTTTCGCTCGCGGTCGTCGTCGCCGGCGCGCCCGGCGCGGAGCAGACGCTCGCCGCGCTCTCGATTCAGACCCACGAAAGCTGGACGGCAGGCGTGATTGACGGCGAGCTACTGTCCGTCGACAGCGACGCTCTGTTGGAGTTTCTGGACAGCGCCGCATCCGATTCACATCACGTCGTCATCGCGATGGCGGGTGTGGTGCTCGAGCCGAATGCCCTGGCCCGCATTGCCGCAGCATTCGACGCCTATCCGGAGGCGATCGCCTTGTACGGCGACCTCGATTTTCTCGCCGAGGATGGCCGGCTCTGGCCGCTGGCCTTTCCTGCATTCGATTACGAAAGGATGCTAGAGCAAGGCTATTGTGCGCATCTGTTTGCTGTACGACGAGACGCCCTGCTCGCCGGCCTTGAGACCCGTCCCGACAATCTTTACCGCCTCTTCAACTGCTTGCTCGATCACGCTGGTCCACGTGAGGACAACATCCTTCATCTGCCGGGAGCTCTGGCGACGCTTCCTAACCTCGATCGAACGTACGCCAGCCGTCTGCTCGCCGCGGCGAGCCAAATGCACCTCGACGCACGTGCCGTCAGTGCCGATGTAACCCCGCAACAAGTTAACCTGTTTCCTGCGGTTCGAATTGGTCGAGCGATTCCGCACCAGCGCGTGACAGTGGTCATCCCGACCCGAGACGGTCTCCCGCTCTTGCGGACCTGTATCGACAGCATCGCGCCGGCGGTCGAGTTCTGCCGCGCAGATATTCTCGTTGTCGACAATGACAGTGTCGACCCCAAGACGATCGCCTATCTTGCGGGCTTGGCGAGACGCGGCGTACGGACTTTGCGGGTCGAAGGTCCCTTCAATTTCGCGAGGCTGAACAATCACGCCGCAGCAACACTCGACAGTGACGTGCTCTGTCTCCTCAACAACGACATCGAGGCGAGTTCCAAAGACTGGCTCGAGGAGATGCTCACGCGGCTTGCCGAGCCTGATGTCGGTGCGGTCGGCGCGCTCCTGACTTGGCCTGGTGGCGTCGTTCAGCATGGCGGTGTCGTCCTGGGAATGAATTTCGCGGCGACTCACGCTTTTACCGATAGATTCGGTGATGATCCCGGGTTTCTCGATCAGCTCCTTGTGGCGCACGAATGCAGCGCCGTGACTGCGGCCTGCCTCGCCACCAGACGCAGAGACTATCTTGCCGTTGGCGGGATGGACGAGTCGCGCTTCGCGATCGCCTTCAATGACGTCGACTATTGCTTGCGGTTGCGCCAAGCGGGCAAGCGAATCGTTTTCACGCCGCATGCGAAGTTGGTTCACGCCGAATCAGCCAGCCGCGGGCGGGATGATCGCGCCGACCGGCGCGGCCGGTTCGAGCATGAACTTAATCTGCTTCGGGCGCGCTGGGGTGAATGGCTCAACGAGGACCCTGCCTACAATCCGCAGCTCTCACGCGATGGGATTCCCTACAGCGGCCTCGCCTGGCCGCCCGGGCCGCGCGCCCCTCGCTACAATCATCTCGAATCGGCGCGTGACGTGCCGTTGGGGTTCTGATGCGGCGCCTCTTCGTCATTCAGCCGCTGCGCGCTCCCTTCGCTGATCCGCCGTTCAATCACGAATAGGCTCGGTGCGGGAGCTGCGCGCCGGCTCGGCGCGTGCTGCGTTTTCTTGCAAGGCAACGAAATCGTCGAGCTCGACCGGTAACGCCTCATGCCAATTCGGCGTGGTCACTCCAAACTGTCTCTTCAGGCGCGACAGGTCGAGCCGCGAATTGCCGGGCCGTATCGCCTTGGTCGGGAAATCGGCCGTGGCGATCGGAATGACGCGTTCCACCTCGAGCCTTAGGCCGCGCGACCTAAGGCCGGCGACGATCGCGCTGGCAAAGCCATGCCAACTTGTCTCGCCGGCGCAGACGAGATTGACGACGCCGCCTTTGCGCGCAAAGAGCTCATTCAGGTTCGACAGATTTGGCAGCGCGATATCCGCAATGGCGTTGGCGACCGTTCTCGCAGTGGTCGGCGCGCCGATCTGGTCACCAACGATGCGTAGCTCTTTGCGCTCCGCCGCAAGCCGCGCGATGGTGCGTAGGAAGTTGGCGCCCTTGGCGGCGTAGACCCAAGAGGTACGTGCAATTAGATGCGGACCGCCTGCTGCGCAAATGGCAGTGTCACCGGCAAGCTTGCTCGCGCCGTAGACCGACAACG
Organism: Bradyrhizobium barranii subsp. barranii; assembly: GCF_017565645.3. Lineage (NCBI taxonomy): Bacteria > Pseudomonadati > Pseudomonadota > Alphaproteobacteria > Hyphomicrobiales > Nitrobacteraceae > Bradyrhizobium > Bradyrhizobium barranii. Next base: position 224,185 of record NZ_CP086138.1, on the reverse strand, counting down.
GCCCCGTTGGGCTATCCTCGCGCCATGGCGCATTCCCAGAGCCATCGAAGACGTAGTCTGTGGAAAAATGCACCAGCGGCACGCAACGTTTTGCAGCCCATTTGGCGATCACCTCGGGTCCCCCGGCATTGATGCGGAATGCGAGCTCGCGTTCGTCCTCGGCGCGATCCACGGCGGTATAGGCCGCGGGGTTGATGATGAGATCCGGCTGGAACGTGTCGAGCGCCCTGACGAGTCTGTCAGGCTTCGACAGATCGAACTTATTGAGGTCAGGCGCGATGATTGTGCCCCGTCGAGCCAGGAGTGATTGCAATGCACCTCCGACCTGCCCGCCGGTTCCCGTCAACAGTATCCGCATCAGACTTGCCCATACAATGGAAGGTTTTTGATGTCGGCAAGCAGCGGCGCGTCCGCGTCCTTGGCCGAGAGCGACGGCTTTTCGATACCCCAGTTGATACCGATCGCCGGGTCGTCCCAGCGGATCGAAACCTCGTGCTCCGGATTATAGAAATCATCGCATTTGTAGAAAAAGTCCGCGACCTGTGAGAGCACCAGGAAACCATGCGCGAAGCCGCGCGGAACCCATAGCTGGCGCCGGTTCTGCTCGCTCAACTCGACGGCAACGTGACGTCCGAAATTAGGGCTGCCGACGCGGGTGTCGACAGCGACGTCGAGCACCTTGCCCCGCAGCACGGCGGCTAGTTTGCCCTGGGTAATGGGATTTTGCAGATGCAGACCCCGCAGCACGCCGTAACGCGAACGGGACATGTTGTCCTGCACGAAGCTTGTCCTGCACGAAGCGTCGCATGATACCGCATGTGTTGTAACGAGTCAATTGATAGCTCTCGACGAAGAAGCCACGGTCGTCGCCGAAGAACTTGGGCTCGATGATGAGAACTTCGGGGAGCTCGGTCCGGATCACATTCATTCCGCAGCACTTTGAATTTGCCGACCGACCCGATTCTCTCGGCGTCCGCACTAACTTGCACTCTTCACATTATATGGTATGCTTGTGATAAGTAAACTGTGAGGAGCAATGAAAGGCATCATTCTCGCAGGCGGCACCGGCTCTCGCCTCTATCCCGTGACGACCGTCGTTTCGAAGCAACTTCTGCCGGTCTTCGATAAACCTATGATCTACTATCCGCTCTCCACGCTAATGCTGGGCGGAATTAGGGAAATCTTGATCATCTCCACGCCGCACGACAAGGCGCTTTTCGAGCGCCTGCTCGGCGATGGCAGCGAAATCGGTTTGCGTTTCTCCTACGCGACGCAAGCGACGCCGCGCGGAATTGCCGACGCGTTCAAAGTCGGACGGCATTTCATCGGCGACGATCCGGTCGCCCTTGTGTTAGGTGATAACATTTTCTACGGGCACAACCTGCCGGGAATGTTAACTAAGGCATCCCTGCGCAATAAAGGCGCTACCATATTCGGTTATGTCGTCAACACACCCGAGCAATATGGCGTGGTCGAGCTCGATCAGGCCGGCCGCGCGCTTTCGATAGAGGAGAAGCCGAAACAGCCGAAGTCCAACGTCGCAGTGACCGGCCTCTACTTCTACGACAACGACGTGCTCGACATTGCCGCATGCATCAAGCCGTCGGCTCGTGGCGAGATCGAGATTACGGACGTCAACGAGGTCTATATGGAACGGGGCGATCTCTACGTGGACGTGCTCGGTCGCGGCTTTGCCTGGCTCGACACCGGTACGCATTCCTCGCTCGTCGAAGCCAGCCATTTCGTCCAGATCCTCGAGCAACGCCAGGGCCTGCGCATCGCCTGCCCAGAAGAAATCGCTTTGCGACAGGGCTACATTACGATTCAATCGTTCGAGCGGGTGGCTGCGAAAACCGCCAAGAGCAGCTACGGCGAATATCTACAATCTGTCGCACGCGCGCACCGAGCAGACTGATTCGGCAGACGGAGTAGATTGATCATGCGTTTGAAGGGGATCACCATCTTCGTGACGGGTGGGGCCGGGTTCATCGGCTCCGCGGTCGTACGACATCTCCTGCGTAATAGCCACGCACGCGTCGTCAACCTCGACAAGCTCACCTACGCCGCGGTCCTTTCTCCCCTGACCGGCGCGACGAAAACGAACTACGCCTTCGAGAAGCAATGCATCTGCGACGCGCCCGGTGTACGCCGACTGTTCGAGCGCTATCAGCCCGACGCTGTGTTGAACCTTGCCGCAGAGAGCCACGTCGACCGCTCGATCGACGGCCCCGGCGAATTCATCCAAACCAATATTGTAGGAACGTTCACACTGCTCCAGGAAGCCCTACGCTACTGGAGGGCGCTGTGTCCGGACAAGCGGGCGCGGTTCCGCTTCCAGCATATCTCCACGGATGAAGTATTCGGCTCGCTCGGCGAGGACGGCTTCTTCACGGAAAACACGCCCTACTCGCCCAATTCACCCTACTCCGCAAGCAAAGCTTCATCCGACCACTTGGTGCGCGCCTGGCATAAGACTTACGAGCTGCCGACGCTCCTGACCAACTGCTCGAACAATTACGGCCCCTATCACTTCCCGGAAAAGCTGATCCCGCACATGATCATTAAGGGTCTGGCCGGAGTGCAGCTTCCCGTCTACGGCGATGGAAAAAACGTTCGCGATTGGCTCTATGTCGAGGATCACGCCAAGGCCCTCACACTCGTGCTCGAGCACGGAGCCGTCGGCGAGACCTATAATATCGGTGGCCGGAACGAGCGGACCAATCTGCATGTGGTGGAGACGATCTGCGACTTGCTCGACGACCTCGCCCCGAGCACGGACGGCCCGCGCCGCCGCCTGATCTCCTTTGTCACCGACCGCCCCGGCCACGACCGCCGCTACGCCATCGACGCCTCCAAGCTCGAACGCGATCTCGGCTGGAGCGCGGTGGAGAATTTCGAGAGTGGCTCGACAAGACGGTGCGCTGGTATATCGAGCAGAAGCCGTGGTGGCAGGCGATCCTGGAGCGCGGATATCAGACCAAGCGGGTCGGACTGAGTCAATAGAGTCAATGAGTCGTCGCCGAACCGCGTCGTCTCACTGAATTCATGATTAACCGTCACTCGGTTTCAAGGATCGCGTCGTACGGCGGTGAGGCCTCTCTTGCCGCGTCCACCTGAACGCGAGGCGCTCATGCTGCCAAGAATGTCAGAGGAAGAAACGGCTCTGTTCCTGTCGTTTGTCAGAAACAGCCGCGACTACGTGGAATTCGGCACGGGTGGCAGCACCGTTCTCGCTTCGAAGTACGTCAAACGTTCGATACGGTCCGTTGACTCCTCTCAGGAATGGTTGAAGCGCGTGGGCAGCGCATGCGCCGAATGCCAGACCCAACCCGAGCTGATGCTTGTCGACATCGGTCCCACCGGCGATTGGGGTTTTCCAACCGATGGTGCCACCAAGTCGCGCTGGCCTGATTACCATTCGGCCATCTGGAGGTATGAGCAGAGTGCAGACGCTGATCTCTACCTTGTCGATGGCCGCTTCAGGATTGCGTGCTTTGCGCAGACCGTCTTGCATTGCAAGCCGACAGCCATCATCGGCTTTCACGACTTCAGCTCCCGGCGTCCCTATCATTGCGTGAGAAAGATAGCCCAGGAGATCGCAACGGCCGGCGACCTATCGTTTTTCCTTCCGCTGCCCAGACGGGACGCCGCGGAAGCTATCCTTCGCTCCCATTACACGGAGCCGTCCTAGCACCGCACCCCAGTTCCCGCTCAAGCTCAATGAGCTTCCGACGGCGGCTTGATCTTGACCTTGGTCTTGACCAACGCTAGGTCCGATCCGATCTCACATCCCCCCTGCACTAGATAGAGCGTCGGCGTTCGGCCGACCTGATCAAAATTTGGCCCAGGGGAGTTTTCGTCGATCAGGCTTGGATAGCTGAACCGCTTTCCGATCGAGCAATCCTTCGACCAGAACAGGGGGACCTGCTCCAGGACCTGTCGATCGTGCCAATGAACCAGGTCGTCCGAGAAATATGCGACGATGCTTCCACCATTGATGTCCTCCGCGACGGTTGCGACGAAGAGATTCGAATTTGCTAGCTTGGCAATTGATCCGACAAAGCCTCGCATGCCCGTCACATACTCGCAGCGAACGCGCGCCTGATCTTCATAAGCGCTCTGGTTTGGCCGCACAAAGCCGTCGCGCGTGAAAATCTCCCAAGAGCTCGTCGTCACCGGCAGCCGACTGCGGAGCACGCATCTCCCAGAATCGCCCTTATCCACGCCGGAATAGCCAACCAGCGTGTACAGATAGTCCCCCCATTTCACTAGGTTTGTCGGACTCGTATAGCCTCTGGGATGGCCCTGGCCGAGCGTGTCTGCAAAGTCGGGGGCTACGACTGCTTTGTCCAAATCGTCAGCCCGGTGAAACGTCCGACCACGGTCATTGCTCCTGAGGAGCACGATGCTGTTGTACCAGCACGACGAATAGTCCGCGAAACGGCAATGCCCCACCAACTCGTGGGCCTGATACTCGTTGTGCCCAAGCGCAATGACCGATCCATCATCGCCGATCCACGTCGCCGTGATCCACGTCTTGTAGTTGAAATGCGAGGGATCGGGATCCAACGTTCCCTCATACGCGACCGAGCAGTTCTTCGCCATCGCACCGAAGCTACTGCCAACCAGCGCCCGGTTGCGATAATGCGTCGCGAATGCCGTAATCGAACCATCCGGCGAGCGAAATGCCCGCAACGGAGCATCAGAAATGTCCAGGGCGTCGCATTTCGCGTCCGGCACGACGTGAGGGAGATCATCCGCTTCAGTCGCGCGGTGTCCGCCCAGCACGAGCGGCAGGAACGTCCCAATCACGGTCGCGGCTCTGATGGCGCGACCCTTCACTTGAAACTCTTCACGATGATGGAGGGGCCATCCTCAATGAACTTCGAGAAAATCCCGCGCGCGTCCGCGTTGGAGAAGACCACCGTCCCTCCCCGTCCTAGTTCTATAACCTCGGTCTCGCTATCGGGAATCGATTTGTCGCCCTTGAGATAAGCAATCATTTCCGCAACCTCCTTCTGGAACCGAAGCACGGCTGGATCGGGATGTCTGCTGAAGTCCATCCTCGAAACCGCCTCCGGATCGATGGCGTGATCGACAAGACTCCGGTTCGCCAATTTTCTCACATTGGCCGCGATCCGCTGATCAGGAAATTGTGTCAAATGCAGCAGAAACAGATTACTGCTGCAACTCGCCGAAAATCGGCTACCGGCGTACTGGATGTTGTGAATGCCCGATTGAGCCGCAATCAGCTCGGGCGGAAGAATGGGCTTTCCCCACTTCAGATTGTTCGAGAAGTTGCGCCGGCGCTCGGTGTCCAACAACGTGAATTGATCCATGCGTCCGATCGCGTTGATTAGCCACGTTGCTGGATAGATTGCGCCACGCTCTTTCAGGCAATCCAGGATCCGCTCATCCGCGAACCAACGCTTCGTATCGATCCAGACGAGCCGCTCGTCGACGTCGACGAAGGAGAAGAACTCGACGGTCTCCCTCAAGCGATCGAACAATGGCCGGAACCTAGGATGCCAGTGAATATCGTTGTGAACCCCGGAGAAGCGGAAGATCGTGATATCAGGGGCAGCCCGACGATAGACGTCGAGCGTCGCGGCATCTGACGATCCATTGTCCGCTATGATCAGATTTTGCGGACCGACGATGGCGCTATGATGATTAATCCAACTCTGGACAAATTCGGGCTCGCTGAGAGTCTTGCAGCAAATCTTGAGCTTGGCCCGGTTTTGCAGGCGCCTCAGAATCTCCGGCTGATCCGTGTCCCATTGAAGAACCGACATCTCAAACATCTCTCTAACATTTTGAGCTTTCCCCCCCTGTCAGGAAAGCGCTTCGACGATGCTCAGCCTGCGCTGCCGATCCAACGATCATCGGACTCGCTTCGGTATGAATTAACGCCTGTTCCGAGATACCTCACATATCAATTCGGCAAATTGTGGTCCTCCACCTAATTCGATCCGTAATCATGCGCTTTGCTTCAGGAGCGAAGCGCGTTTTTCCATTGAGCGGCATTCTCCTCCTGATCGAGGTTAGGACTGCGTCCCTCCGCCGCCCCGACCAAATGAAAATGATGCTTGGCCGACTTGATCCGACCCTCCCGAACGGCAATCGCCACATCCGGATATTTGCCCATGTACCAAGCTTCGTCGACTTCGGGTCCTCCACCCTGTCGTCCCTCGAAATAGCCGAAGCCGATATAGTGCACGTGCGCGCTCTCGATTTCACCGCTCACGAGCGCCTTCGCTATGTCCGGATTGTCCCTGAGATAACCGTCCTCATCAAACTCAGCGGCCGCCAATGCGATTTGCAACAACAGCTTCAGAAGCGCACCTGGTATTTCGATCTTGCCTCCGTTCTCGAAGGCCGCACTGTCTACGTTGAGTGCACTCAACAGTGAAACGGCGGAAGGCACGAACATGACAGCCCCGACTTGCTCTGGTTGTTTTCCCTAGCCGATCACGTCGTCGCCGTCGCACGCACTGCGGATTTCGCTGCCCGCCTGGGCGCATCAGGCTTGGTAGCGGCGCTCGCCAGTTGCGCCGACACCTCGTTGCGATAAGCGGCCTGTGCCCCAAGCTCCCGCTCCCCGAAGCCGAAACGCCTCCGCGCGAGACGATGCATAGTGTCGATCTCCTCGATGTGCTTTTGGGCCTTCAACGAATTGGTGACGCTCGCCGCATGGCGCCGATGGACGTTGAGGGGGTCGGCAACGTAGGCGATCTTTGCGCCCGGTCCAGCCAGAACCTCCAGATAGAGCACCCAGTCGCCGGCCATCCGGAACTCTTTCAGACGATCGCGACAGGCGTTCAGCGCGCGCAGCAACGTCTCGCGACGCCACAGCACTGAACTGACGTTCAGGATCGTATTCTTGACACCGAGATAGCGCGTTACGAAATCGCGACCGTCAAACACTTCCGTGCGCGACAGCGCGCCAGGTTCGATCGTGGCAAAATACGGCTTGTAGCTCGCGTAAAGATGAGCGCCATCGGCGTCGATCGACTTCGAATCGGTGAAGCCTATAGCGATGTCGGGGTCACCCTGCATCAGCGCCAGCAGGCTCGAGATGAAGATCGGCTCCGAGAGATCGTCGGCTTCGGCGATCCAAAGGAACTCTCCCTTCGCCATCTCTGCAGCCTTGGCCCATTGCGCGAACACCGAGCCGGAATTCTGCTCGTTAATGACGAGCGTCAGATCGCGCTGGCGCTGATCGGCAAGCTTCATGATGATGGAAGTGCTATCGTCGCACGAGCAGTCGTCCAGCACGATAATCTCCTCGACCGGATGGGTCTGATCGAAGATGGTGTACAGCCGCTCAGGAAGGCAGCGCGCATAGTTGTAGTTTGGTACGGCGACCGAGACGCTGGGCAATGATGGAACGGCTAACCGCAGCAGATCGCGGACATAGTCCGCGAAGTCAAATTTGCTCCGGATAATCTCGGCCATGCGGTCCCGCTCGGACTCGGGCGGTGTCCAGCGTAGAAAAGTCTCCACTGCCTGTGCCATCGCCGGCGCATCGCAATAGGGCACGACGCACCCCACGTTCTCCTTGTGCAGCAAGCCGGGGATACCGCCAGAGTCCTGGAACGCAACGACGGGCACGCCGACGCTGAGCGCCTCCAGTGTCACCGTCGGAAACGGGTCCTCGCGCGACGTCAGCGCGTAGACGTCGGATGCGGAATAGAGCGCCTGCATGTCCGAGCGATAGCCGGCGAGATGGAAGTGGCCCGTGGCCTCGGCACGCTTGATCTCCGGCCCCAGCCATTCCTGGAGGCTTGGATCGATGCCGCCGGCCCAGCAAAAATGGACATTTGCATTGCGTCGTCGAACCAAGTTACAGACTTGCAAAAACAGGTCAAAGCCCTTGCGCAGATCAGCATATCCGACGCCGAGCACCATCTTGTCGCCAGCGGCGATGCCAAATTCCTTGCGAAACAGCACGGCTTCCGTCGGCACCGGCTCAATCTGCTTGTAACTGCCCTGCGCGCGAATGAGGAAACGCTCATCCGTCCCGTCAAGCCCAAGCGCTTCGACGAGCTTGTCGCGCACGAAATCCGAGGCGAACACCACACGATGCGCACTCCCAATCGCCGCGGCAGCGGCCTCTTCCAGCTGCTTCTCGTGCAGGATCCGCGGCAATTCGTGGACCAGGGAAACGGTCCGAAAGCCCATTTCGACGAGGAATTTTGTGGCGCGCCCGCTCGCGGCCGTGTTGGCGATGGCCGCTGTAAAGCCCTTCTCCCGGAAGTGTTGTAAGGTCGCAGGGATATCGGAAGCCTGCTTGAGTACGGTGAGCGGCGCGACCGAGGCGTATTCGGCTTCCAGCGCTCCGCCCTGAAGCAGGAGAAAGTCGATCTCGATATTGAAGGCGCTGCGCAGCGTCTTGCCGATGTTCAGCAAGAGATGCTGCGCGCCGGCGGGAAACGCATCATGTCCGACCAGCAGAATCTTGGACACTGACCGATCGGAGGTCAGACCAGTGGCCGCGCGCGCGGTAGCATTCAGGTAGGCCGAACCGAAATGGAGATCGGGCTCGAGATACGCGCCCTCGCACCATTCATTCCAGGCGTTGATACAGACGAACGATTCGCCGAAAAAGGTGTGCGTCTGCGCCTGTTCGACCAGCGCTGACAACCACGCCTCGTATTTCTGGGGGGTCGAGCCCTGGACCACGAGGCCCGAGCCTTGCCGGCGCGCATCGTTGTCCCAGCTCGGCACCACCGTCTTGATCAGCGGAAAATTCGGACGCGGCTCATCAACTGAATATTTGGCGACGTCGTCGTAACTGTAGATTTGCCCCGCATAGGTATCGTCCAGGAGTTTGGCGTCAGAGTTCACCAGCGGCACGTATTTGGTAAGCTTGTGCGGCGGAAATTCGATCGCGCCGTCCATGCCGTTCGGAGTTGGATCGTAATCATCAAAACTCTGGCTCATGATGATGATTGGATCTTCGTTGAACCGTTTCGCGAAGATCGCGCGCCAGCGCGCGATGACGTTTGCCGTGTCCGGAATGAGGCGCGGCCGATAGATCATCAAGAGGGGACGGCCCTGGACACGGATGTAGCGTTTGTCCGTGAAGTGACGATTGAAATCCGACAACAGGCGCTCGTCATCGTCAGACAGGTAGTCCTGCGAAATCAGGACCTCGCCCTCCATGCCGTCCCACCGCCGCGTCCAGTTCTCGTTGGTCCACATCAGGCAGAACGGCATGTTGATATCGCGCGCTTTCAGGAATTTCTCCAGCGGTTTTTCCAATAGGCGCTTGCCGTTGAACCAGTAGTAGTAAAAGACGAAGCCGTGGATGCCCGCCGCCTTGGCTAGCTTCGCCTGCTTGCGCATGGTTTCGATGTCGGCGAGAGAGTAAAAACCCAGGTCGCGCGGAATCCGCGGTTGATAGTGATCCTTAAACCGAGGTATGCCGCGCGCGATGTTCGTCCATTCGGTGAAGCCGGTGCCCCACCATTTGTCGTTCTCAGGGAAAGCGTGAAACTGCGTCATATAGTAGGCCAGCACCTTGGCGCGCGGCTTTGCGCCGTCGGGCAATGGACGCAGTTCCTCGAATAGCCGGCTCGGACGGGTGAACCGCTTGATCTCGGCCGGGATGGTGGCCTCGTTCTCCGGAGGTGACGGATAGATGCCATCCTCGTGGCGATGCGCAAGATAGTGCAAAAGCGGATTCTGATCCGTCTTACCCTTGAAGTAGCGCTGAATGTAAAACTTGGTGTCGAACTCCGCCGACGGGTTGCGCCCTTCCTTATAGCCATGAAAGATGAAGTGCTCGAACGGATCGACGCCGGCCGCTGCGACGTCCGGATAGATCTGACGATAATACTGCGCGTCGAATTCCGGGATCGGGCTGAACGGGCCCAGGCGGTTCTTCAGATAGTGCGCGAGCGGGCTCTCGCCTTCCGGGATGCCGTACTTCTCCCGATACCAGGCCGGTTGAAAATAGGGACTTGGCCGCCGCCCATCGCGCTCGCCGACCGTCGCATAGTGCAGGAACGGATGCTCATCCGCCTCCTTCACATCGGGATAGGTTGTGACGTACCAGATCGGGTCGAAGATCAGATTTGGCTTTCGACCTTCCCTGTAGCCATAGAGGAAGAAATGCTCAAACGGATCGGCGCCGACCGCGATCACGTCCGGATAGCTGGCCGCGTAGAAATCCTGGTCAAAAAGCCCGAGGCCCTTGAGGGTGCGCGCGGCATCTGCAAGGTCGCCGGCAGGACTGCTCGCCGATCCCTCGGCGGCGAGCAGCTTCGCAGAACCGTTCAGTTTTGCGGCGACCGGCTCTGACTTGGATTGCAGCCTTGCAGCAGCGCTGCGCCTCGCCCGAGGTCCTCTTCGACCGGCGTCGCGCGCGAGGTTCGAAAGAAAATCAGCCATTGTTACTCACTCGTGCATTAGAGGCATCGTTCCGCACAAAGTTTCTGTGTACGGTGTGACAGCCCCGTCGCCGCCGATCGACTGGAGGCGCCGCACGGCGCCTTCATTGCGTTGCCGCGCCGCGTATCGATACCAATTGACCGCTGCTTCGCGATCTTGCGCCGTGCCTCGGCCCGACATCAACGCGTCGCCCAGCGCAACCTGCGCTTCCGCCATTCCTCGCTCGGCGGCCCTCTGAAACCATTCCGTCGCCTTCGTCACGTCAGCCGCGCGCCCCTGCCCACTCCGGAGCATCACGGCAAAGTTGTACTGCGCAATCTTATGTCCCTGCTCTGCAGCGGCCTCGTACCAGTTCACACCCTCTGCAAGATCCAGGCCCACTCCGTAGCCCGTGCAGTACATGACGGCCAGTTGGAATTGCGCTGGTGCATGCCCCGCGCGCGCCGCCTTGGTCATCCACGATGATGCTGCCCGCGCATTCCCCACGCCGCTCGTCGAATCCAGATGGAGAAGTGCCAGCATGTACTGAGCCTCGACATGGCCGGCATCCGCCGCCCGCGTGAACCATGGGGTCGCGCCTAGCTTATCGGCGATCCCGCCGAACTTACCCATCTTCAGCGCGCCCAGTTGGAACGCCGCCGGAGGATGACCTGCCTCGGCCGCCTCTGCCAGCAAAGAGTGCGCGCGTGCGACGTTATCATCGGACGCATTCTGATGAATCATAAAGAGTGCATAGGCGGTCTTGGCGTCAGGATCTCCGCTACCGGCGGCCCTGCTCAACCATTCCGAAGCCATTTCCTGATCTTTGGGAACGCCCGCACCGGTCGAATAGAGCTTTCCGAGTTGCACCTGTGCGGCGCTCATGCCGCCATCTGCGGCACGTTCGAACCATTTGATCGCGGCCTCCACGTTGCGCTGAACGCCGGAGCCGTTGAGATAGAAGATCGCAACGTTGAATGCCGCAGTGGCATGGCCATTTTCGGCTGCGCGCTCGAACCACTTCGCGGCCTGTCGAGTGTTAGGCGAAACACCGACACCAGTCGCATAAAACCGGCCGACGAAGAATTGCGCCTGCACATCGCCCCGCTCGGCCGCCTTCTCATACCAAATCGCCGCCTCACGCAAATCGGGCTCGGCATCGGCTCCGCTCGAATAGAATTCCGCGAGTGCCTGAATTGCGGGAAGATAATCCTTCCGCGCCGCCTTGCGCAGCGCGGTCTCGGCGCGGTCGAGGTCTTTGGCGACGCCCTTGCCGCTCAGCCGTAACAGGCCGATGTTGTAGAGTGCGATCGGATCATCATGCGTGGCTGCACTCTGGAACAGGCGAGCACCCTCAGTGGGGTTCTCGGGCAAGCCCATACCTTTCAACGTCATAAATGCGAGCCCAATCTGCGCCCTCACGTGCCCCTGCGCGGCGGCCTTGCCATACCAGATCGTAGCCTGCGCGAAATCGACGAGTACTCCGCGTCCCTGGTAATAGACATCGCCTAGCGCGAACTCGGCCGGCGCAAAGTTCTGATCGGCCGCCGCCAGATACCAACGCAATGCAGCAGCGAAGTCCTTCGTGCACCCCTGCCCTTCACTGTAGAGATTGCCCAGGATGGTCTGAGCATCCGCTTTGCCGGACCCGGCGGCGGCCGATATCCAGCGAAACGCGGCGCAAATATCCTTCGCGAAACTGATCCCGTGCGGGAATATCAGGTGATGCACATCCGACGCGCTATCGCCCAATCGCGCGGCTGAGGATTGACGCCAGGTCTCCGGCCTACTCGGTCCGAGGCTGGCGTTGACTCCGTAAAGATAGATCAGGCCGAGTTGATATTGCGCCTCGACGTGACCTCGCTGCGCCGCGCGGTCGTACCACACCGCGGCATCCGGAATGCTGCCTGCCACTCCCCGGTTCTCGGCATAGAGCATGCCGATCCGATAGTCCGCTTCCGCGTCGCCGTTTTGCGAGGCACGCTTCCAGAGCTTAAGTGCCTCCAGATAGTGACCGCGCTCGAACGCTGCCTCCGCCGGACCGAGCCGCTTTTCATCTGATCCGCGAGACGCGGGACGAAGCCATTGGAGGAGCGATCGGGTCAATACCGTCATGGCTCACGCATGGCCTCCCGGATACCCTTCAGCATTCCGCCAAGCAGATACATTCCGACCGCCCGCGTGCCGACATGGACGTCCCCCGCAAGCGTCATGCCAGGAATCAGGCGAAAGTTTTTTGGGACATCCTTGAAGTTGGCTGAGTCCACCGAGCACCGCGCCTTGTAGTAGGCTTCGATAGGCTTTCCATCATCGTCGGTGGTGAACGCGCCCTCGCTGATCCAGCGCACTTTGCCATCGGCTGTACCATGCTCCGCGGCATTGAACGCATCGATCCGCATCGTGCAGGGGTCTCCGGGCCGGATGAAACCGACATCGCGCGAGGCGATGCGAATTTCAGCCTCGAGCTTGGTGTCGGTCGGCATCAGCGTAATGAAAGGATCGCCGGGCTTTAGCACCGATCCGACCGAGAGCCTTGCCATCGTCAACACGACCGAGTCTTCGGCAGCGGTCAATCGGACCAGATCCTGGTGCCTGAGCGCCTTCTCATAAGACGCTCTCGCCTCGTCCAGCTTGTTGCGGGTCGCCACGAGATCCTGACTCAGTTGCGCAAACCACTGCTGCTTGAAGGCGTCACGGTCTGCGGTTGACACCGCGAGCGTATTCTGGGCTTCGATTAGGCTGTTGTGGGTGTTCTCCAGGGTCCGCAGCAATTCAAGCCTTGAGTCCTGGGAAATGAACATATTGAGCTGCGAGCCCGTGCCGTGCTCGGCCAGCGTCGTGCGCATGGTCTCGATCTTCTGCAAGATCTCGTCACGCTGCCGATATCTCGCATCGTCCCCGCGAAGCTTCTCCATCGTCGCCTGGGTCTGCTTGATCCTCGAATCGAAACTATTGATCTGCGCGGTATATTGCGCCATCCTCTGATCATAGAGCGCCTTCTGCAAGGCTGCGTATTTTTGGTCGTTGGGGTCTGGCTTGCTCGCAAAAACCAGCGGATGCTGGTTCAGCTCGGCTTCATCGCGTGCCACCTGAGTCTCGAGGCTAGCGATCTGCAACTTCGCCTGGGTCAGGTCCGCCGACGTAAAGGTCGCGTCCAGGGTCGCAATAAGCTGTCCCGGTTGCACCTGCTCGCCTTCCCGCACGTCGATCGTCTTAATAATCGATTGATCCAGGGCCTGAAGGACGCGGATCTGTCCCACCGGCACGATCCGCCCGCCAACGCTGGTGATGACGCGATCTATCCGCGTCAGAGCCAGAATGGCAACGATCGTGACCAGGAAGGCCGAGAGGACAAACAGCGTTGCTCGCGCGACCAGAGGCTCAGCCTCCTCTCGGATCGCATCCGTTTCCGATTGAAATTGGCGAACAGTCGCAAGCGCACCATCACGAGACAAGCGTTGGACTCCCGAATGTTGACCGATCGTTGCGGGCTGCCGGCACCAAATGCGCGTTCTGCTGATACCACAGCGAGCTGTAGATATCGTTGCACGCCAGGAGCTCCTCATGCCGCCCGATATCGTCGACCACACCACGATTAAGGACGAGAATTGCGTCCGCCTTTGCCAGGGACGACAGGCGATGCGAGATGATAATCAGCGTCCGGCCATGCGCGAGGCGCGTTATGTTGGCGTTCACGATCGTCTCGCTGTCGGCGTCTAGCGCGCTTGTCGCCTCATCGAGAATCAGAATGGGCGGGTTGACGATCAACGCACGCGCGATCGCAAGCCGCTGCCGCTGCCCTCCCGAGAGGTTCGGCGAGCCTTCATAGATATGCGTCTCGTAGCCACGCGGCAGCTTGTCGATGAATTCTTCCGCACCCGCCAGCCTCGCCGCCCTGACCACATCATCGAACGACGCGTCCGGCGTGGCCGCTGTGATGTTTTCGCGGATGGTCCCACTGAAAAGAAAATTCTCCTGGAGCACCACACCCACGTTACGACGGAGATGGTCGATGTCGTACTCGCGAACGTCAATGCCATCGATCTTGATCAATCCGTCATAGTCGCAATGCAGCCGCTGCAGCAGCCGCGCAATCGTGGTCTTGCCAGATCCGCTCTTGCCCATCACGCCTAAAGTAGTCCCTAGCGGAATCTCGAAGGAGATGTTGTTTAGCGTTGGCGATAGCGCTCCCTTGTATTTGAAGGTGACGCCGGAAAACTCCACCTTGCCCTCGAGTGGCGAACGCACGCCATGGCCGGAACGTCCCTCTTCGGGAGGAAGGTTGACGAGATTGCCGACGGTTGCAACCGCACTTCGTGCCTCGTCGTATTGATTGATGAGCTGCGCCATCTGCATCAGCGGACCCGAGACGCGCTGTGACAACAGCAGGAATGAGAACAGCGCCCCGATATAGACCGGGTCATTGCTTTCGAGCGCGAGATAGACGCCGAGCGCATAGGAGCCGCTGACGGCCAGCCGCTCCAGGGGACGCACCACCGACTGGATGGCGTTTCCAGTCATGCCTTCCACAAGCCGCGCCTTGGCAACGCGTGCGACCAGAACATCCCACATGTGGCGCTGCCGCGTATCGAGCGCGAGGGACTTGATCGTCCGGATCCCATTCAAAGTTTGAACCAAAAACGCGCCCTGCGCGCCCTCCGCGGCCAGCACGGCAGTCGACGCCTTGCGGTAATTCGGCAACATTAGGACGAGCCACGCGACGATGAATGCCGACAAGGCGAGAACCACGAACGTCATGACGGGGCTGAAGAAGAACATGACGGGCAGGAAGAACATCAGCGTCGTAGAGTCGAGAATGGTGCCGAACAATTGCCCCATTAGGAACGAGCGGATGCGAAAGACTTCGCGAATGTCGCGCGCGACGAGGCCGACGGGCGTCTGCTCGAAATAGTCGATGGGAAGATTGAGGACCTTTTCGAAGACGTAGGTCGACAATTTGACGTCCAGCCTGGTGGTCAAGCGATGGACAAGGAATTGTCTCAAGAACGAGAAGGCTGCCTCGAAGGCTATGACCACCAGCATCGCGACGCAGAGCACATAGAACGTGTTGTACGCCTTGTAGAAGATCACCTTGTCCGACAACAGGCGCCAGAACATGATCGGCGCCAAGCTGAGAAGCCCGAGGATCACGGCGGCAATCGCGACGTCGCGGACCATGCGGCGTTCGCGGAACAACAGCGCGGCTACCAGGCCGAAACTGAACGGCTGCGCTTCGTCCGATATCTCGTAGCTGCGCTTGATCAGGACCAGATCGCCGGACCAGATACCTTCAAAGCGTGGTTGGTCGATCACGAGCAGCGCGTCTTCCGCGGCATTCGGGTCCCTCAGCACGATGCGGGTATTGTGGGCGTCTCCCTCGACACGCTGGAGTACCATGTGGCTCCCATTGCGAAGCCGAATGATGACCGGGAGCGCCTTCTTCAGATGAGACAGCCCGCTCCAATCGAGCTTGACGCACTTCGCGCGCATGCCTGCTTTCTCCGCACAGCGGACAAGCTGATGGAGTGTGACGTTCTCTTCCCGCAGAAGGTTGTCTTGAATGAGCTGTGAGGACGTGAGGTGCAGCCCGTGCTGTCGTGCGACGATAATCAGGCACCCTAGTGCCGATGCGGGCGCCGCATCGGCCAGGTTTCGGTCATCGGCGCAGTGGACGGTCATTGGGGTCAAGCGATCCGCCGTTGTGTTATGACGTCACATTCAACACCAACATAACATTGAGCGGCGAAAAAAACCAGCCTCACTCATCGTTAAATTGTGAGGAACGGCTGGCCGCACTCACAAATACCTCAGGCCTTGGCTTCCTGGAAATTGAAGCCGTACTCTAACAAAGACCTTCGGATGGCCTCGTCGTCGGCCTCAGGCATCAGCGCGAGCGCACAGACCTCGAAATTTTGGCTGCTGACCGAAACGGTCGCAAACCCGGCCATCAGCAGGAGATTACCGAGTCGCTCGGCCGTAAATCCGGTGCGGTGGGCCATGTGGACGCGTCCCTCCTCGATGGCGCGCGAATGGCCATAGAGCATGTCCAGCGGCCTGATCGGCCCCGCCGGCGAATGATAGGCTATTGCGCCGATCCCATGCTGGGCTATGAAGTGAGCGACCGATTGCAGATCCGGGCTCACGATCAAGGCGAAACCATCGGGCTTGAGGATCTGGTGGAATTGCCGCAATGTAGGGTAGACCTCGTGGGCATACAGGTGCTCGAGCACATGCGATGTCCACACCGCGTTGAAGGACTGAGGCTTGAACGCGCCAGTCAACTCAAGGATCGAGCCGATCACATCTGGTTTGACGCCGGGGTCGATGTCGAATCGGGTTTCTTCCCAATCATGGTTGAGCATCATCCGGGCGATGCGCTGTGCCGTACCGGATCCTGAGCCCGCGTTGAGCAATCGCTTCATCGTGAGAGACCAATCCGTGCCCGCACCGCGCGGTGAAAGGGCCAGATGATAACATTAGCAAACCACAACACAGCCACCAACGAAAGGACATCCTACATAAGATGCGAAAGCGCTGAGCTCAAAGGCAAAGCCCCGCCATGAGCGGGGCTTTCTCAGCGCAGCTTGCAGGTGCCGATTCAGAGCTTCGGCAAGTGCACGTCTCCATCGGTGAAGTGGAGATATTCGACGCCACTGACCACCACCGTCTGGCTGTCTCCGAAGTGCAGCGTGTAGGAGTTCGTCTTCTCGTCGACATCGACCTTGGTGACATCAAAGGAGGAGCGATCGGCGAAATCCACGGTGTCCGAGCCTGCGCCGCCTATAATCGTATCATTTCCGGTGTGGGTCTGAAGATGGAATGTATCGTTGCCATTTCCTCCCTGCAGCGTCGAGTTCGCTCCTGACTCACCATAGACCCAGAAGACGTCATTGCCGTCACCGCCCGCAAAGACATCGCCCTGAACGCCAATTAGCGTATCGTTGCCATCGCCACCGATAAGCGTGCTGTGTCCCGACGATAGATCTCGCAGAATGTCGTTGCCGCTGCCGCCTTCGAGCACCTGAGCGCCGGTGCCCGCCTCAAGATAGTCGTTACCGCTGCCGCCATCCAAAGTGTCGTTGCCGCTGCCACCATAGATACTGTCGTTGCCTGCGCCGCCGAACAGTGAGCTGTTACCGTGTCCGCCGCGGATCGCGTCGTTGCCGCTACCGCCATAGACCGTGTCGTTCCCATAATCATATAGGTTCACGCTATCGGAACCTTTTCCCATGGCGATGAACACATCATTATGCCCGCCAATCACATCGAGCGTCTTGCCGCCAGCGTCGTCGAAAATAATCGCCTTCAGGTTTGGCGTGGTCTCGACGGTGGTCGACTGCGTAATGTCGAGGATCTGAACGCCTGCTGGAACAGCCCCTCCGAACGGTCCAGACTGAAACGCAGCCTTCGAAGTATCCCCAGGATGATCGCTGTACACTCCGCTACGTTCTAACGAGTCGATCAGTGCCGACCTGACGCTCGCCTCAATGTGATTTCCGTTATGGTGGAGAAACTGGTCCAACTCAGTTTTCGTCAGGTAAGATATAGCCATTGGAGGCCCTTTCGGTTTTTATTGAGGACGACGCGATGCTCCGGTCACGTCAAGGCGCTTCACGCTGTGACCATCCAGTCGCCGCGCGGGATTGCGAAGATTAGAAACCCGCAGCATATGTTATGTTCAATGTTAAGATTGTGAGTAGTGCGTGTCAAGGATGAAAAGATCCAACTGGCCGCACTCATTTCACCGAGCTTAGCCTCGCAAGTTCGGCGATCTGCTTGGCGACTCCGGAGGTTTCTGAGCCAACACTGCGGGTCGGGGAGGGATATTGCTATCCCCCAGGAAAGGCTGGATCAGTCCTGTTCTGCGCCTGATCCCCACCAACACGACCCCTCGCTGAAGGTTGGATAGCTTCTGCAGTGGTTGACCCGCGGCAAATAGTCGCTTTTCCTGTGCAAGAATGGCCCACAAACTACACCGATGTCAGCACGGCACGTGACCAAGCGCGACCAGGTTGAGAGCTGGCCCCGGTTGTTTGGACAGCGCCCCGCTGGATTTAAGTGGATTCCTGCCGGGTTATGCTGAACGCGGGGCTGTACGGTTTTGTCGTTGCGTCGGGAGGGCGTAGCCCGACCAGAGCGACGACAAAACCGTCGGCGACGGTCATGCGGCCATCACCATAGCTTGCGTGCCGAAGTAAGCCTCGTCGGGCGTGCGCCCGTCAAGGCTCGAGTGAGGGCGTCCCTGATTGTAGAAGGCCAGATACTTGGCAATTGACGCTCGCGCCTCGGACACGCTGTCGTAGGCGCGGAGATAAACTTCTTCGTATTTGACCGTGCGCCAGAGCCGCTCGACAAACACGTTGTCGCGCCAGGCGCCCTTGCCGTCCATGCTGATGGCGATCTTCGCGTCCAGCAGCACATCGGTGAACTCGAGGCTGGTGAACTGGCTGCCCTGATCCGTGTTGAAAATCTCGGGCCTGCCGTGCTTCGCCAACGCCTCCTGGACCGCTTCGACGCAGAAGGCCGCCTCCATTGTGATCGAGACGCGATGGGCCAGGACCCGTCGGCTGAACACATCGACGACCGCCGCGAGATAGACGAAGCCACGCCGCATCGGAATGTAGGTGATGTCCATTGCCCACGCATGGTCGGGCCGCTCGATCTTCAATCCGCGCAACAGGTACGGGTAGATCTTGTGACCCGGAGCCGGCTTGCTCGTGTTCGGGCGACGATAGACCGCCTCGATCCGCATGCGCTTCATCAGCGTCGCGATGTGGCGGCGACCGGCGTATACGCCCTCCCGCCGCAGCAACGATCGCAGCATACGCGCTCCCGCGAAGGGATAATCGAGATGCAGCTCATCGAGCCGACGCATCAAGGCAAGGTCCTCGGCCGAAACTGGCCGAGGTTCATAGTAGACCGTGCTGCGAGCCAGCTTCAGGACCTTCGCCTGGCGCACGATAGAAAGATCATGATCGCGGTCGATCATCGCTTTGCGCTCAGCAGGCCCGCCTTGGTGAGCGCGCCGGACAAAAAATCGTTTTCCAACGCCAGCTCGCCGATCTTGGCATGTAACGCCTTCAAATCGACCGGCGTCTCGGCCGATGTCTTGTCATGCCCAAACACGCCGGCGGCGCCTTCCAGGAGCTGGTTTTTCCAGATCGTGATCTGGTTCGGATGAACATCAAACAGCTGCGCCAGCTCCGCCAGTGTCTTGTCGCCTTTGACCGCAGCCAAAGCAACCTTCGCCTTGAATGCCGGAGAATGCGTCCGGCGGCTCTTCTTCGTCATCTTCGCTCCTGATTCGCAGCAAGAATCCTCGCCGCTGTCAGGCAGAAAATCCACTCAAGCTACTGTCCGAATTTGCGGGGCCAGCTCTTTGCGACGTGCTTGCCCGAAAGAGTCATCGATGCTGAACAATCATGGCACGTGACGGAGTCACTGATTCCCATTGAAGGTCCTTGCGCAACAACCACTTGCCGGCTATCCAGATCATTGAGATGAAGATGTCAAAACGTAATGCAAGGACGATTTCCTCCATTTGCTGCCCAAACACACATTGCGATTGGCGCCCTTCTGCCGTCCGCTTCAGCTGATCATATCGATGGTCAGCAGCCCCTCGGTCTTCTCCGTCTCAGATGGGCAACTTGGGCAATCCCGCCATTCGGGAGGTCTCGGCCGGCAACCCCGTTCCTGCCTAGCTCCAGGATGAAGCGCCTGCTGGGAGTTCAAAACTTGGAGGCTCGCATCATGCTCCACCTGCTTTGTTGCCGTTCAGGCCGGATGACTGCTTTGTGAAAGATGAAAATGCCGATCGAAACTCGATATTCATCTTGAACGCTTTCATTGGTAGCGCTAACAACGGGGCTGTATGATACCTTTGTAGGTTAGCAGACGTCGTTGTATGTTATTTGACAGCACCCGCCACTCAGTTCAAGCCGGCGGCGAGTTACTTTGTCGGAACCCGGCCTAGTCCGAATGAAAAAACATTCTCATCAAGAGATTAAACTGAAACTCGCTCAGGCGGATGAATTGGCTCGAGCAGGCAGCTCCCAGGTCTCGATCTGTGAGGCGCTTGGCGTGAGCGTTATGACGCTCCATCGTTGGCGGAAACTGCCGCTCAGCAAGGACGTGGGGCAATCTTCGGAGGGGCCTAACGCGGGCAGGGATCCTCCTCCTCGTGCTAGCATGGATGAAATGCGTCGTGCGTTGGAAGAGCTCACGGTCGAGAACCGGCGCCTCCGCAAACTTGTCACGGATCTGATGCTTGAGAAGATGACACTCGAAGAGGCTTCGGCACCCAGCTTTGCGTCTGGCCGAGTACACGATCGCTAACCCGAGCTTGTTCATCTCTCGCTCCAAAAGTTGATGCGCACTTCGGCTCCGGTCTCCAGCAGATCGGTCGCGAATGTGTGCCGCCGCGCAGCATCGGATCCTTCAATATCCGACCTCTGTGCGCACACTGACGCGCCGAACTGATCTTCCTCCATCTCGACACCGCGGTGATATATCCGGTGCGGAATGGAGCCGGGGTTCGGTTGCAGAAGCCCTCGATGAAGGCGGTGATGTCGCGCTGGCCCGTACAAGTTTTGGGATCTCCCGATCGCTGTCGAACTAGGTCGGGCCGGCGTTGCCGGAATGAATGTTACGCGGCCCTCGTGACGTGGGCAACGGGCTTGATCGTCATGCTATCGTCGTGAGTTTGAAGGGCCTGACCTGCCACTGAGTATTTCCTCCAGAAGGAGTTAGAGTCCGGCCCGAAGAAGGACGGACAGATGAAGCGAGCAAGGTTCACAGAAGAGCAGATTATCGCGGTGTTGAAGGAGCATGAGGCCGGAGCGAAGACGGCCGACCTAGCTCGCAAGCACGGGGTCTCCGAAGCGACGATCTACAATTGGAAGGCCAAATTCGGCGGCATGGACGTTTCCGAGGCGAAGCGGCTGAGGGCCCTGGAGGAGGAGAACGCGAAGCTGAAGAAGCTTCTGGCCGAGCAGATGCTCGATGCGGCCGCCCTTCGCGAGCTCCTTTCAAAAAAATGGTAGGGCCCGCCGCCAAGCGCGCTGCGGTCGCGCATCTGCAGGCCGTCATGAGCCTGTCGGAACGGCGGGCCTGTTCGATCGTGGGCGCGGATCGGAAGATGATCCGCTATCGCTCCGGCCGCCCTGCGGACGCGGCTCTGCGCGGCCGGTTGCGCGATCTTGCCAACGAGCGGCGGCGTTTCGGCTACCGCCGGCTGTTCGTCCTGCTGCGGCGGGAGGGCGAGCCATCGGGGATCAACCGGATCTACCGGCTTTATCGCGAGGAAGATGCTATGGGGCGGTGGCGAGGATATTGCATCTATCGTTGCTAATGTGAACCGATGGAGCGCCCCATGCAAAAGTTGAACGATCTGAGCCGATCCCCGAGCCCACTCGATCCGGACGGCACGCTGATCGCCGTTATCGAACTGAGCCTGTCGAGCTGGCTCGTCGCCGGCATTGTGCCTGGTGTCGAGCGCCAGCCATTGAAGAAGCTCGCGGTCGATGAGAGCGCATTGCTGAAATTGCTGCATCGATGGCGAGATGAAGCGGCGAAGGCTGGGCATCACATCAAACGCATCGCTGTCGCTTTCGAGGCCGGCCGTGACGGCTTCTGGCTGGCGCGCTGGCTCAGGGCACATGATATTGAGGTCCACGTCATTCACGCATCGAGCGTCGCGGTATCGCGCGAGCACCGGCGCGCCAAGACCGATCGGCTCGACACCAGCTTGCTCAAGCGCTCTTTTCTCGGCTGGCTGCGCGGCGAGCGTGATCACTGCAAGATGGTGGCGATCCCGACAATCAAGGACGAAGACGCCAAGCGGCCTAACCGCGAGCACGAGAGCCTCGTCGGAGAGCGGAGTCGGATCGTCAACCGAATGAAAGCAGCGTTAATTCGGCTGGGCATCCGCGGCTTCAATCCCAAGCTAAAGAAGGCAGCCGGACGCCTTGAAGATTTGCGCACTCCTGAGGGAGAGCCAATACTGCCCAACATGTTGGCTGAGCTGCGTCGCGACATGGAGCGCCGCCAGCTGATCAATGATCAGATCCGCCAAATCGAGGATGCTCGCCTGGAACGCATCGAGCAAGCGCCCGGTGATGGACCAAACGCCATGGTGCTCCTACTGGCGCGGGTGATCGGGGTTGGCATCGAGACGGCCGCCATGCTGGTGCAGGAGGTGCTGGCGCGAAACATGCGCGATCGACGGGCCGTCGCACGTTATGCCGGCCTCACGGGTTCGCCCGACGAGAGTGGCATAAAACGGCGAGAGAAAGGGCTCGCCCGTTCCGGCAACGCTCGGGTTCGACGCGGCATGATCCAATTGGCGTGGCGATTTCTCATGTTCCAGAAGGACAGCACCTTGGCGCAGTGGTTTCGAGGCCGCACTGAGAGCACCCGCGGCACTCGCAAGATCATGATCGTGGCCTTGGCGCGCAAGCTTCTGATCGCCCTGTGGCGGCTGGTGCGCGAGGGCGTGGTACCGGACGGCGTCGTTCTGCGCCCGGCGCAATGAACGGAGGTCACTGAAGGCACCGACAGTTTCGGCCCAGTCCGTCCGCTTGTGACGGGCCGCCGATGACGGTTCGAGGTGGCGGGGTCCCGAGTTGCCCCATGGCTGTCATGCCGAGAGGAAGAATGGGTCCGCCGCCTCGGAGCTTCGCTGCCGATGCGCATGACTGCATCATGGTTCGGGTCCCTGGACCCACCGGATACAAGGTTGTGGCGCGACTGATCCGCGCCCGAAAGCGGGCTCCCCTCTGATCGTCATCCCGACCGCACCCACCGTGCCGGCGTGCTCGAAGCTGTCAAGGTATGGCCTCGCAAGAGCGAAGCATCTCGAAAGGTTGGTCCGCCGGCCAACCTTGACAGCCCCTGCGCGCGACGGCCTGGCGCTGCCGCGGGTCGGGACGAAGAAACGGGCTTTCAGATCGAACAAAGAAACTGACGAAGGACAAGACATGCGTTGCACTGCCGAACTTCTTGACAAAACAAGCCCCATACAAGGGCTCACCGTCCGTAAGCGGCGGGCTCGCCGCAAAGCTGTAAGCGGCAAAGAGACCTTTCAATTACCCACATTTGACGTCGGATTTGAGCGAGGCGCCGCGGGCGAAATCTTGAATCGGTAGAATCCGTTGTGATTCGGTGTTGAGCACCTGATTCGGAAGCGCGGGGTGTTCGATGGGCTTGGTGAAGGAACGCGCGGGGGCGCGTGCTCAGCGATTGACGACCGGTATCGAGACGTGGGTTGATCGGGAAGTTGCGGGATGCGAGTTTAAGGATGAGCGGCTTGGTCGCCGGTTCGGCAAATTGCTCGCACAAATCGGGAGCGACATGGGTCAAAGCATCCCGCTGGTTTGTCAGGATTGGGCCAACACGAAGGCCGCCTATCGCTTCTTCTCCAACGAGCGGGTCGACGAGGCGGATATTCTTTGCGGTCATTTCGAGGCGACGCGCGGGCGCGTAGCGGCGACGGAGGGACCGATTTTCGTCCTCCATGACACGACGGAATTCAGCTTCAAGCGCGAGAAGCCGGATCTGATCGGCTTTACGGGCAAGACGGCAGGACGCACGCAGTGCGGCATCCTGATGCATTCAAGTCTCGCCGTGACGACCGAGGGGCTTCCGCTCGGACTGTCGGCAATCAAGTTCTGGACCCGCAAGAAGTTCAAGGGGACGACGGCGCTGAAGCGAAAGATCAATCCGACGCGGGTGCCGATCGAGCAGAAGGAGAGCATCCGCTGGCTCGAGAACTTACGGCAATCGACCGACCTTCTCGCTGCCCCTGGACGATGCGTTCATATTGGTGATCGCGAGAGCGACATCTATGAGCTATTTTGCCTGGCCCAGGAGGCTGGAACGCATTTCCTGGTGCGAACCTGTGTTGATCGGCTTGCCGGGGACGGCAATCATACAATTGCCGACGAAATGGACGAGGTTACGATCAAGGGTCTACATCGGATCAAGGTCAAGGACGACAAAGGCGACCCCGACGACGCCGTTCTTGAGATCAGGTACCGCAAGATACGAGTCCTGCCGCCGATTGGCAAACAGACGAAATATCCCGCACTCACTCTGACCGTGATCCATGCTCAAGAGCGGGGAAGGCCGAAACGGCGGAAGAAAATCGAGTGGAAGCTCCTCACCGATCTCCCGGTCCAATCGCGCAAGGACGCCATCAATAAAATCGAATGGTACGCCTTGAGATGGAAGATCGAAGTCTTCCATAAGATCCTCAAATCGGGCTGCAAAGCAGAGGACTCAAAATTGCGAACTGCTGAGCGTCTGGTCAATCTGATCGCGGTCTTCTGCATTGTGAGTTGGCGCGTCTTCTGGATGACGATGCTCAATCGCTCCTCGCCGAATGCCGTACCGCAAATGGCGCTGACAGATCCCGAAATCAGGCTTCTTGATCATTTGGTGAAACACAGGGGTGGTGATTGCTCTCGACGAAGCACGCTCTCGCACTATGTCGTCAAGATCGCGCGGCTCGGAGGATACTTGGCCCGAGCCAACGATCCGCCTCCAGGAAACACCGTGATCTGGCGCGGATTATCGCGGCTGACCGACATCGAACTGGGAGCCGCGATCGAAGCTACAACTATGGGTAATTGAAAGCAAAGAGACCCCGTCTAGCGGAGTGGGTGAGCGATCGGCTATCGGCTGTTGAGTTTGTGAGCCGATGTGAGCTTCTATGTCTGAGCCTAGCCCGTCTTATTCGTAAGAGGCGCCCGAGAGGCTGGCGAGCGTGGTGTAAAGCGCTGATACGGCGTAGGATTCGGTTGTGAAGCCAACCCCATCACCTCCAACCGCGAACGCCACGCCCGCCATGACCGACGATACGATTCCGCCCTTCTCGTTTCCAGCCATTCACGCCAAGAAAGTCACAGCTGCCTTCGATGGTGGACGCCTAACCTCGAATGGGGGCGTGATGCTTCTGGCGATGGCCGAGCGGCGTCTCGGTTTGGCCGACAATCTGGCCCGGGTGTTCCCGGATCGGCGCGATCCGACGCGGGTCGTGCACAGCCTGGTCGATATGTTCCGCGCGCGCATGTTCGCGATCTGCTGCGGCTACGAGGACGCCGACGACCTCGATCATCTGCGGTCCGATCCCGCATTCAAGCTGGCCTGCGGTCGCCTACCGGACACGGGCCGGGATTTGTGTTCCCAACCGACGCTGTCACGCCTGGAGAATGCGCCGCGCCTGCGCGACGTGATCCGGCTGACCTACATTTTGGTCGACGCATGGATGGATAGCTACCCGCGCGAGCCGGCATCCGTCACGCTCGACATCGATGATACCTGCGACGTCGTCCACGGCCATCAGCAGCTCTCGCTGTTCAACGCTCATTATGATGAACGCTGCTTTCTGCCGATCCACGTCTACGACACGGAGAAGAGCCGGCCCGTGGCGGTCGTGCTGCGGCCCGGCAAGACGCCGGGCGGCGTCGAGGTGCGTGCCCATCTGCGCCGCCTGGTACGGCATATCCGCACGCGATGGCACAACACGCAAATTACGTTCCGTGGCGACGGGCACTATGCCCGGCCGGAGGCCATGGCGTGGTGCGAGACCAACGGCATCGACTACATCTTCGGTCTGTCCGGCACCAAGCCTCTCGCCAGAAAAGTCGACGAGGTCGCCGACGACATCCGCACCCGACGCGCCATCGAGAACCTGCCGGTTCTGCGTGGCTATACCGAGACCCGCCACAAGGCAAAGTCCTGGGATCGCGAACGGCGCACTGTCGCCCGTATTGAGGCGACGATGCTCGGCCTCGACATCCGTTTCGTCGTCACCAGCCTCGATGTCGGCTCGGCCGAGTGGATCTACGACAGCCTGTATTGCGCGCGCGGCCAAGCCGAGAATCTGATCAAGCTGCATAAGACGCAGCTCGCCTCCGATCGCACCAGCTGCCGTTCGGCGCTCGCCAACCAGGTCCGTCTCGTGCTCCATACGGCCGCTTATTGGCTGATGCTGACCGTGCGCGACGCCATTCCCAAAGCCCGGGAATTGGCCGCTGCCGAGTTCGCGACGCTGCGTCTTCGGCTCTTGAAAATCGCCGCCCGTGTCGTCGAGACCACGAGCCGCATTCGCCTTGCGTTTGCCGCGGCATGTCCCGAAGCCGACCTGATCTGCGGCTTGCCCGGCGCGCTGCTGCCGCTCGGTCCTTGACCGGCGGGGCGTCCGCCCCCGTTCGCCCAACCCATCCCTCAAGCGCGTTGCAAAGTACCGGTCGTCAGGCGGCGAAAAGCCGAAGGCAATCCTGTGCGCCTCGTCAGACAAGATGTGCGGCCGCATCAATCGGGCCCAAAAGCCGCACTCTCACGAATAGGACGGGCTAGTTCTGGAACTAGAACCTTCCATATGATCGAGGCGGTCGCCGACCGTCTCGATGGAGCACCGCGGCAGCTTCGCCGACGCTGGTCGGACGAGTTCAAGGCACAAATTGTGGTAGAGGCGCTGGAGCCTGGCGCGAGCGTATCGGCGATCGCCCGCCGGATCGGCATTCACCCGTCGCAGCTGTTCGCCTGGCGCCGTGATGCTCGGGCCGAGTTGCATTGTCCCTCGCGGCCGTCAAGTCGCGAGGTTGTGGTGGCGTCTGTGTCAGGCGCGGTGATCGAAATTGCCATTGGCGAGGTGATCGTGCGCGCCGACGTGGACGTCGACGAGGCGCAGTTGCAGCGGGTGATCCGGGCGGTCCGTTCGGCATGATCCCCTCCGGCGTGAAGGTGTTCCTGGCCAGCCATCCAGTCGACTTCCGCAATTATGCGGAGCCCACGATTATGCGGAGTGTGCGGCGGGAAGTTGGTTCCCGCCGCGGTCTTCTCGCCTATTTCACTCCGCATAATTCGGCTTGCGTCCGGCCACATTCAGCATGGCCAGGAGCTTGTCGGGCGCCCGGAATCGACCGGGCGTCAGCATCGGCGGCGACATGGCGGCGAGCGCTTCGAGCTTCTCTGTCGGATCGGCGCGAAGGTAGACCTCGGTGCTTTGCAGGCTGGCGTGTCCGAGCCATAGCGAGACTTTCCGGACGTCGCGAGTCGCCTGAAGCGTATGCATGGCGCAGGTATGGCGCAGTACGTGCGGACTGACGCCTTTGCCGGCGATCGACGGCGCCTTGCGAGCGGCCGCGGCGACATGCTTGGTCAGGATGTATTCAAAGCCCGAGCGGGTCATCGCCTGAGCACGGGCGTTGAAGAACAGCTCAGGAGCGTCGGTGACTGGGCGCACTTTGAGCCAAGCCTTCACAGCTGCAGCCGTTTGTTTCCAGAGCGGCAAGACACGTTCACGACGGCCCTTACCCATGATGTGCACGCTGGACATGGTCTGGCGGTCGATCTGATCGAGCCGGAGGCCGACCAGCTCCGACACGCGCATGCCTGCGGCGAAGGCCAGATGCAGCATCGCTCGATCACGGATGCCGGACACGGTGCTGACGTCTGGCGCGTCTAACAGAGCCTGTAGCTCGTCACGGGTGAGATAGCCGACGAGCGCCTGATCGGTCTTCTTCATCGGGATCGCATGGATCCGACGTGATTGGTCGAGGCAGGATGGCACTCTGTATTCCAGGTAACGGAAGAACGAGTTGATCGCAGCGAACCGGGCATTGCGGGTTCGCGCCGAGTTGCCGCGCTGCTTCTCTAGATGCTCCAGGAATGCCAAGATCAGCGGCGCGTCGAGCCGTTCGATCTCGATCTTCGATGGCTTGAGCTTGAGTCGGCCGGCGGCAAATTGGAGCAACAGCTGGAAGCTCTGGGCATACGCCTCGCAGGTATGCTGGCTCGCCCTGCGTTCTTTGGGCAGGTGCTCGCGCAGGAAGCTGCTCAGGTAGGGGGTGAGCGCAGTCATGCGACGCCTCCAGTGAGCAATGCCTCGCCGGCCTCGGCGATCTGGCCCATTAGGGTCGGCGTCGCCTGCAAGTACCAATAGGTGTCGGTCACGTGGGCGTGGCCGAGGTAGGTGCTGAGCGCCACGATATGGCGGGCGATCGCAGCACGATCGTGGCGGCACTGCTCCAGCGAGCGGACCGCGAAGGTGTGGCGCAGATCGTGGATGCGCGGATCTCGCCCCGCGTAGGCGCCCCTGAGATTGGTACTGTCGAGGAGTTGCAGGAAGATGCGTCGCACGGTGTTGTAGGGCAGCGACTGCCCGGCAACCGATACGAAGAGAGCACGATCTGTGGTGGTTAGCGACCGCCGGGTGACCAGATATCTGTCGAGCGCCAGCCGAGCTGTTGCGTGAAGTGGCAACAGCCGGCTCTTCTGGAACTTGGTCTGTCGGACGACGAGCCCATCGGCAGTTACATCGTCGATCTGCAGCGCCAATGCTTCTGCGATCCGCATGCCAGTAGCGGTGAGCAGGCCGAAGAGCGTTGCATACATGGTCGGTCTGATCGAGCCCGCTGGCCGGAGTGCCGCCGCAGCACGAAGCAATCGTGCGATCTCGTCCGCACTATAGATATACGGCGGTCGCCTCTTGACGACAGCGTGGCCGAGTGCATCCGCCGCCGGAACCTGATGGCGCGGATTCTCGGCGTGCATCGCCAGCGCGAACCGCCGCACGGTAAGCAACCGGTTGCGGCGCTGCTCCGGTGACGGCGCACGTGCGGCCCATGCCAGGACCCGGGCACTTCTGATGTGCCGGTCGCCGCACTCCTCGGCGAAGCTGACGTAGCCCCTCAGCAGGATTTGCTGGACACGGAACTTGAACCCCAGCGACTGCTGCTGGTCCACATATTTGGCAAGATATCGACTCAGCATCACGCATCTCCCGGCCAGGGCTGCGCGATCTGCAGCAGCATCGTCACGTCGACTTTGGCGTAGTGTGCGGTCATGTCCGGTGAGCGGTGGCGCAGTACGGCGCCAACCGTGTCGAGCGTCGCGCCGCCCCGGAGCATGGCCGTCGCGGCCGAATGCCGAAGCAGGTTGGCCCCATTCGACGGAACGGGGATACCGGCCTTTCGTATTGCACTACGCACAACATCAGAGACTGCGCTCGAACCTGTCAGCGGCCGGATTGGTGCATTCGACATGAAGAAGATTCGAACATCGGCGACGTGCGGCCGGGCCTGATCCAGATAAGCGAGCAAGGCATCCCCGGCGTCTTGCGGCAATGGTAATCTCGTCTCCCGCCGCCCCTTGCCACGAACCGACAGTGTCGCCTGTTGCCAATCAACATCGGTGAGACGAAGAGAGAGAATGTCGCCGGCCCGCAAGCCCAGTCGTGCCAACAGCAGCAGGATCGCCCGATCACGCACGCCAGTCGCCGTGGTCTGATCGCACGTTGCAATCAACGTCTCGACATCCGACGAGCGGATGTATCGCGGCAGCGACGACAGTCGCCACTGCGGAATGATTGGCACAGCCTGATCGAGTCCAGCTCGGCACAACCCCCGTGCGCTGAGGAACCGCAAATATCCTCTCAGCGCCATCGTCATCGTCTTCACATAGGCCAGCGAGACCCGCTTCGTCTCTGCAATGATCACGTCGCGAATGAGCTGAGCATTCCAACTTCGCGGCCTGATGCCAAGCGCCGGGAGCAGCCGCATGACCATGCGACCGTGCCGATCTATTGTCAGCTCTGTGACGCCGCGATGCTGTCGCAGCCAGTCCTGGAACTCGACCACCCGGCGGTGGGGCGTCGGTAATGCGGGCTTCGGCTTGCGCTGGACGATTCCGCGCTCGCCGAGAAACTCGATGAACCGGCGTACCCGCCTCACGTACTTCGCGGACACGCTCCTCTCGCGACGGATGCCGTGGCATCGACAGCGATGCCGAGCGAACCGATCGGCGACGCCATCATCGATATCAGCGACTGCGATCTTGGCCAGCGTCAGCCATTGCGCGAGGTGACGGGCTGCAGCGTCATAGCCGCTCACCGTCAAGCTCTTATGCCCCAACACCGTCAGGTGTCGTGTGAACTCCGTCACCAGCGGGTCGAGATCGCCTGCGTCCATGCAGCGCAGCCCGTGGCAGTGATCCTCACTCGACTTGGCCATTCCTTGTCTCCCTTTCGTTGCCATCAAGGCAGGAAGAAAGGCCTCAGATTATGCTGAGTGAGAAAGAGGGCAGCAGGAACTAAACTGTTGATAACGAAGCGGGTCTCGGATTGAACGGCCGCACACTCCGCATAATCGTGGGCTCCGCATAATTACGATTATGTGGTGCACCACATAATCGTAAGGGTATCGATGGCCTTGTTGCGCTGGTGCGCGATGCGGGCTCAGATCCGTTCGACGGTTCACTCTATGTGTTCCGAGCCAAAGAGCCGACAGAATAAAGATCGTATGGTGGGATGGCTCCGGCGTGTGCCTCTATTTAAAACGGCTGGAGAAAGCGAGGTTCTGCTGGCCACGAATCGGACATCATCGGGTGCAGCTGAATGCTGCGCAGTTGATGGCCCTGGTCGATCACCCATGTTGATGCCCCTCCTTGTTAGGCTGACAGATTCTTAGATCAAGTTGCGCGATGACGTGGTTTCGAAGGTCTCCGATGGCGTGAAGAACGGATGGTGTATTCGGGAAGAGATAGGCGCCGCTGGGCTGGCGATCAATTAGCAAACGCTTGGTTCGGATCTGAACATAGAGCCAGTTTACTGGAATCTCGAGCCTTCGGGCCAGTTCGGGCGGGCTGAGGTATGAGTCGTCATGCTCCCATCGGCTGCGCTGGGCAGTTACCTTGATGGCGGCGGCACGACGGAGCCGCCCAACGGTGATAGGCAGCACCTTATCGGCGCAACGGGGAGAGCGGTGACCTTCCCGAGTAAGGATTGTGGCGATCTTGTCGTCTGGGACGCCGTCGCGAGCGAGCGTCAGAAGGCGTTCCCGCATCTCTGTGCCTCGCGTCAATCTGGTGACGGAGTTGACGCTCATCTTCACTTCGAGCTCCGTCACGGCGCCTCCCCGCCAGACGATCCTAGCCAGGGCCAAGTCGCGCTCACCGCGGTCGAGAACGACCTTTTCGATGAGACATCGCAACAACGCCTTGCGATGCGCATCCGAGATAGTCTCGTCACCCCATATCTGCGGGAGGCGGCCGGTGAGGCTGATGACCTTGTCGTTGAGCTCCTTGCTTATGGCCACTTGTGTGATGGCTTTGGGCGGCGTCTGTCGGGCAAGCGCCTCTTCGGCGGCGCGCACGTCGTTTAGCGCCGCTTCCCATCGACGCTCGAGTTCCGAGGCGACCAACCGATTATCTGGATCAGCTCGGTTGAACTGCCGTTCGGCGAGCGCCGCCGTGTATCGCTTGCGCTCGAGCTCTCGTTCTGCACTGGAGCGTAGCGCATTGTTCGTCTGCTGCTGCACCCGGCGGGAGCGCGACAAGGCATCGAGTTCGGCCGGCGCTAGTGCGGTTAGGAATGCGTCGCCAACGGCTGCATCGATATGGGCGGCGCGGATGTGTTGGCAGGTTGGCTGACCTTCCTGGGTACGCAGGTGATTGCATACATATTCGCCGCCGCCCTTGTAGCGGACGTACATCTTATGGCCACATCGTGCGCACCAGGCAATGCCGTGGAGCAGGAGCTCGCCATTGCGAGGCGCGCCGCGGGTTTTGATGCGCATGTATTCGGCTCGGTTATCTCTGATGACGGATCGGATTTTTTCATAAATTGGCCAGTCGATATAGGCTGGATATCGATCTTTAACGACGATCCGCCACTCCTCCATCGGCCGCGGAGCCTTTTGTGGCAGGGCCCCCTCCCGCTTCGGCGGCCGGAAGCGGGTTCGTCCATAGACAAAGGCGCCCGCGTATGCGGGGTTCTTCAAGATCGCCGCGACGGCAGCCAGCGTCGCGCGCGTCCAGCACAAATCGCCATATCGATCACGACGCGGCAGTTCCAGGTCACGCTCGTTCAACGCTCGCATGACCTTGGCAACGCTGCGCAGCTGCAGGAATAACTGGAAGACGAGACCGAGCCGCCCTTGCACGGCCATGTCGGGATC
Organism: Bradyrhizobium barranii subsp. barranii; assembly: GCF_017565645.3. Classification (NCBI taxonomy): domain Bacteria; kingdom Pseudomonadati; phylum Pseudomonadota; class Alphaproteobacteria; order Hyphomicrobiales; family Nitrobacteraceae; genus Bradyrhizobium; species Bradyrhizobium barranii. The sequence goes on along the minus strand of NZ_CP086138.1, from coordinate 191,849 downwards.
CTTAACGACCACACCGCTCGGGTCCCGCATCAGCCCGATTGGCAGCATAACCGCAAGTTCGCCGCGTTCGGCTTTGGCCAGCAGGCCGGCGGTCAGCCGGCTGCGGATCGTATGTAGCTCAAGCTCGGAGATCGAACCCTTCAGCCCGAGAAGCAACCGTCCGTTGGGAGTGCCCGGATCATAGACACCATCGCGGTCGGCGATCAGGCAGCCACGTAGACCACAGATATCCAGGAGCGGATACCAGTCGGTACAATTACGCGCCAAGCGGGTCACGTCGATCGACAGGATGAGTCCCACTTCACTCAGGCCAACACGGCCAACGAGTTCCTTGAAGCCGTTACGCTGTGCTATAGACGCGCCGCTCAACCCGAGATCGGCATCAATCACGTCGATGGCCGCCTCACGCCATCCGAGTTCGCGGGCGCGCTGGCGAAGCGCGTATTGAAGGCGCAGGCTCTCCTGATTGCTTACGACCTGATGGGGCGTCGACTGCCGGATGTAGACTACGGCTTTGCGCGCCAAGTGGCTTGGTGTGACCAGCTCGGACTTCATGAGGGATCTCCGCCAAAATTGCGGCGACGTCTTCGACGATCTGGCGTCGGAGCGCGGGCGTCAGCGTCGACCAAAGATCGGCTGGATCCATGCTCATGTGCGTCGGGACAATCCGCTGTCGATAAAAGCTCGAGTAGAGCCTCCATACTCAGCTTAATCTGATTTGCCTCTTGCTCATAATATTCGATTGCGGTTGCTTGAATCAGAAGACTGCTTCCTGCGCGATACTCAACTTCATACGAAGCGGGAATGCCTCGGCCTCGCTGACCGATCTTCCTAATCACTCGATATGAGCGCCCCCACAAAGGATGGTGGGGGTCCCCAACCTCGACCACCTCCGGAAATGATTCGTCAGACTCACTATCAGGGACATTCCTCAATCCCCTCGTTCGATGGGATGGACTGGAAGCGGGTCCGGACCGCGGCGGTCAAGCCGCCCATCGACGAGTTGCAGAATGATCTCGATGGTTGGGTGACGGCGTACAACGAAACGCGCCCGCATCAGGGACGATGGTGCTATGGAAAAACACCCATGCAAACCTTCCTTGACGCGCTGCCCGTTGCGAGGGAGAAATTGCTGCCGGCCGCGTAGGCGCCGGACACAAATCTTCGTCGGACACCCCGCCACGACGAAGAGCCAGTTGTCAGGTCAAGTGCATACTTTTACACCGTTCCCGGTATCGGTCCCCTGACCGCTCTGGCCTTCGTCGTTACCATCGACAACCCCGCTCGCTTCAGACATTCCGCCGACGTCGGTGCCTATCTCGGCCTGACACCAAGACATTATCAATCCGGCGAGGTCGACCGAACTCGCCGCATCTCCAAACGCGGCAACCATCAGGTTCGGACTTATCTGTTCGAAGCCGCGAACGTCCTGCTGACCGTTGTCAGGCGAGGTTCTGCCCTCAAGCGCTGGGGCAGCAAGCTGACCAAACGGATCGGCGCCAAAAAGGCGAAGGTTGCCGTTGCTCGCAAAATGGCTGTCATCCTCCACACCATCTGGACCGACGGCACTGAGTTCCAGGCAGAGATGCGCGCCGCATGAAGCTGCCTTAAACCGACCCAGATCCGCCTTCGGCGTAACAAGCGTCCCTGCCGGGACGAGGGTGCTGGCAATTTCGAAGTCGTCCCTGCGGGCGTTACGCACCGCGCTCTTCACATCGAGATGCACACCTGTTGAACGCCATCATGCGGCGGCTGTAGAGACGACCGCGGAAAGAACCATGAACCCGGCAGTGGATCACTTTTATCTATCGGGGTTGACATCGTGCCCGCGATTAAAGAACGGACGACTAGCCCCGAGAGAGTCGGGTGGCACTCACCCCTCCCCCTCTAGAAGCGCGCGTATACGTGCAGCGATCTTCCCCGCCTCCTTCGGCCCGGAGTTGAGCTTCACGCTATCGAGTATGCCTAACACTGCCTGAGCCTCCTCTGCATCAAACGTCGCGACTTGGCGATCTGCCAGGCTCAAAGACTGATCGGCCGCGCGGGCCTGATTGGCCGCAAGCACCTCAAGCGCTTGCGACCGTAGGGCTGTGATGTGCCGCTCTAATATATGCATCCTTTGGCCCTACCACGCGTCGCTAACTCCACCGCCAGCCTCGCGGCGAAAGAGGCTGACGGTAGGATACATCCACCGCAAAAAGCCGTGCCACAACTACCAGAACCGCTTGCCCCTCACTGGGCTTGACGATCGGCCTCAGATCGCAGGCAGCGCGGGCGCGACTCGGCGCCGTTCAGTTGCGCTGGGGCGGACGCTGTCCCTGCCCCGCCCGCACTGCCGATTAAGTTAGCGGCTACGTGACTCGGCGCTTGAAAGGCCCCACGCATACACAGGGGAAGCGCTGTCCCTGCCACGCGCCGCTAACCCTCGCACGGCCAGCCTCAAGCTGACCGGCAGGACATCGCCCGCAGAGCGAGCGTATATCTACTGGAACGGGATTTGGAAGCAGTGCGGGCGCGACTCGGCGCCTGACGGCTGGGGGGCTGAGTTGAAGGCACGGTCCCTGCCGCATCCGCACTGCTGGTGGGTTTAGCGGAAAGGTGACACTCCACCCCACTGCTCTGGAAGCCACAGCAATGTCCGTCCCACCCCCGCTAAACCCAACAATCATGTATCGGGCCTAGCTTACTGAAAGCTGACGAGACCGCGCGGTATCCAAAAAACGGAAAGCGGCCCGCGTGGGCCGTTCGAAGCTTAGCCGCCTTTGACGGAGGGGAAGCTGGGTGATGACGGCCTGAGATAGGCCGGCGTATCGAGGCGGGTGTCGAGCCTGCCAGAACCTCTCAAGGAGAGCGATACGCCATGAACGAGACTAGCAATATTGTTGCCCTTTGTCAGCCCGACGAGATCGACGATCCACTGACCAATATCCTGCGAGCCGGAGCGCGGCAGCTTCTGGCGCAGGCCGTGGAGATCGAAGTCGAGACGTTTCTTGCCACGGTGAAGATTTGAAGCTTGCCGACGGGCGCGCCCGTGTCGTGCGGCATGGTTACGGCCCGCCCGAACGATTGCGACCGGCATCGGACCGGTCGAGGTCGCGCGGGCGAAGATTCGGGACCGCGGAGCGGCCGGTGACGGCGAGCGGATCCGGTTCAGCTCGGCGATCCTGCCGCTGTGGGCGCGGCGCACCCGGAGCCTGGATGCGCTGTTGCCGGTGCTGTATCTGCGCGGCATCTCGACCGGCGATTTCCAGGAGGCGTTGACGGCCCTGCTGGGCAAGGCTGCGGATTTCACGGATCGTGAGCATCGATTTCGCGCGATCGTGAGCACTGAATTCAGACGATCGTGAGCAGCCCGCTACGGCCGATGGGAGATAGAGTCAGTGTTCTGGTTGGCCGTCAAGGGTGATGGTTTTGGCGCTGCGTTTTCGCATGCTTTCTCCGGTGAGCTGGAGGCGGTGGGCGTTGTGGACGAGGCGATCGAGAATGGCGTCGGCGACCGTGGGGTCCCCAATGGCTCCATGCCAGGTGTCCACGGGGAGCTGACTTGTGACGATGGTGGATGCGCGGCCATGGCGGTCCTCGAGGATTTCGAGCAGATCGCGGCGTTCCGCGGCGGTGAGCACCGATAGTCCCCAATCATCCAAAATCAGAAGCTGAGCGCGGCCGAGGCTTTTGAGGAGCCGGGCGTAACGTCCGTCTCCGCGCGCGAGCGCCTCGAACAGCCTTGGAACGCGATGATAGAGGACTGATCGGTTGTCGCGGCAGGCCTTGTGGCCGAGCGCGCAGGCTAACCAACTTTTGCCCAGGCCGGTTGCCCCGGTGACGAGCAAATTCTCGTGGCGATCGATCCAGCGACCTTCGACCAGTTTGGCGAAAACGGCGCGGTCGATGCCCCGCGGGGTGCGCAGATCGACGTCCTCGACGCAAGCAGTCTGGCGCAGTGCGGCGATCTTGAGGCGCGTGGTGAGCCGCCTGGTGTCGCGTTCGGCGGCTTCGCGGTCGACCAACAGGCCGATGCGATCTTCGAACGGCAGGGCTTCGAGATCGGGCGATCGGCGCTGCTCCTCGAAGGCCTTGGCCATTCCGGTCAGGCCAAGCTCGATCAGCCGTTCGTGGGTTGGGTGGTTAAGCATGCCGGGTCTCTCCTTGCTTCAGTGGAAGTAGTCGCGTCCGCGGATGTTGCCGTGGCGCAGGGGCTGGTGCTCGAAAGATTCGTCGAAGAACGTGCGATCGAGGCCGTTCTGGAGGATCGATCTAATCGAGGCGACGGAGCGCGCCTTGATGAGGATGCCCCTCCGGCAGGCTGCGTCGAGGCGTTCGGCGCCGTAGCTTTTGACGAGCGCCAGAATACCAAGGCAGGTTCGAAAGCCTTGTTCTGGATGGGGCCGGGCGTCGATCACGGCCTGGAAAAACGCTGCTGTCGAAGGACCGATCCGCTCGCCGGCGGCGATCACCGCGGCGGGGGTCCATTTGCCGTAGCGGCGATGGGCGCTGGGCATGTGGTCGGCGATGGTGGTGTGTCCGCGTCGGTTGGGCGCGCGGGCATGGCTGGCGATCCGCTGGCCCTTGTGGAAGATCTCGACCGTCCGATCGTCGATACGGGCATCGACCAGCTCGCCAATCAGACGATACGGCGCGGAGTACCAATGGCCGTCGACCTCGACATGATAATCGGGAGCGAGGCGGCAGCGCTTCCAGCGTGCGAAGGCATAAGGCTGATCTGGCAGCGGGGTTAGCTTGGGTTTGTCGAGTTCGGCAAACAGTTCGGCGCGGCTTGAGCCGAAGCTGATGGCTTTGTAGGGAAGCTTACGCGCCGGACGCGTTCTGGAGGCCGGTTATGGTCTGCGGAGATCAAGGGGCGCGCTGTTTTCGAGAGCATGAAGCCCGACGCCCGGGTATGTGATGTCGCACGGCGTTATGGTGTGAAGGCCCAGCAGTTGACGACGTGGCGCAGATTGGCGCGTGCTGGCCGGCTCGCATTGGTCACGGACGACGCGGCGGATTTCGTGTCGATCGAGCTGAGCGATCCAGCGGCGTCAGGCAAGAGCGAGGGGCCCGTCGAGATTACGATTGGCAAGGTTTCGGTCCGCCTGGATGCGGACGTGTCGGCGGTGCGGATCGCGGAGATCGTGACTGCGATCGAGCGCGGCGCATGATCATTCCGGCGCAGGGACTGCGGATTGTGCTTGCTGTGCGTCCTGTTGACTTCCGGTGTGGGCACGACGCGCTGGCCGGTCTTGTGCAAAACACGCTTGGGCTCGATCCGCATTCGGGCCTGATCGTGGTTTTTCGTTCGAAGCGCGCCGACCGGCTGAAGATTTTGCTATGGGACGGCACGGGCCTCGTTTTGGTCTACAAGCGCCTTGGCCGCGATGGTCGTTTCGAGTGGCCGCAGATCAGCGACGGCGTCATGCATCTGACGCGCGTGCAGTTCGAAGCGCTGTTCGATCACCCATGTTGATGCCCCTCCTTGTTAGGCTGACAGATTCTTAGATCAAGTTGCGCGATGACGTGGTTTCGAAGGTCTCCGATGGCGTGAAGAACGGATGGTGTATTCGGGAAGAGATAGGCGCCGCTGGGCTGGCGATCAATTAGCAAACGCTTGGTTCGGATCTGAACATAGAGCCAGTTTACTGGAATCTCGAGCCTTCGGGCCAGTTCGGGCGGGCTGAGGTATGAGTCGTCATGCTCCCATCGGCTGCGCTGGGCAGTTACCTTGATGGCGGCGGCACGACGGAGCCGCCCAACGGTGATAGGCAGCACCTTATCGGCGCAACGGGGAGAGCGGTGACCTTCCCGAGTAAGGATTGTGGCGATCTTGTCGTCTGGGACGCCGTCGCGAGCGAGCGTCAGAAGGCGTTCCCGCATCTCTGTGCCTCGCGTCAATCTGGTGACGGAGTTGACGCTCATCTTCACTTCGAGCTCCGTCACGGCGCCTCCCCGCCAGACGATCCTAGCCAGGGCCAAGTCGCGCTCACCGCGGTCGAGAACGACCTTTTCGATGAGACATCGCAACAACGCCTTGCGATGCGCATCCGAGATAGTCTCGTCACCCCATATCTGCGGGAGGCGGCCGGTGAGGCTGATGACCTTGTCGTTGAGCTCCTTGCTTATGGCCACTTGTGTGATGGCTTTGGGCGGCGTCTGTCGGGCAAGCGCCTCTTCGGCGGCGCGCACGTCGTTTAGCGCCGCTTCCCATCGACGCTCGAGTTCCGAGGCGACCAACCGATTATCTGGATCAGCTCGGTTGAACTGCCGTTCGGCGAGCGCCGCCGTGTATCGCTTGCGCTCGAGCTCTCGTTCTGCACTGGAGCGTAGCGCATTGTTCGTCTGCTGCTGCACCCGGCGGGAGCGCGACAAGGCATCGAGTTCGGCCGGCGCTAGTGCGGTTAGGAATGCGTCGCCAACGGCTGCATCGATATGGGCGGCGCGGATGTGTTGGCAGGTTGGCTGACCTTCCTGGGTACGCAGGTGATTGCATACATATTCGCCGCCGCCCTTGTAGCGGACGTACATCTTATGGCCACATCGTGCGCACCAGGCAATGCCGTGGAGCAGGAGCTCGCCATTGCGAGGCGCGCCGCGGGTTTTGATGCGCATGTATTCGGCTCGGTTATCTCTGATGACGGATCGGATTTTTTCATAAATTGGCCAGTCGATATAGGCTGGATATCGATCTTTAACGACGATCCGCCACTCCTCCATCGGCCGCGGAGCCTTTTGTGGCAGGGCCCCCTCCCGCTTCGGCGGCCGGAAGCGGGTTCGTCCATAGACAAAGGCGCCCGCGTATGCGGGGTTCTTCAAGATCGCCGCGACGGCAGCCAGCGTCGCGCGCGTCCAGCACAAATCGCCATATCGATCACGACGCGGCAGTTCCAGGTCACGCTCGTTCAACGCTCGCATGACCTTGGCAACGCTGCGCAGCTGCAGGAATAACTGGAAGACGAGACCGAGCCGCCCTTGCACGGCCATGTCGGGATCCTTAACGACCACACCGCTCGGGTCCCGCATCAGCCCGATTGGCAGCATAACCGCAAGTTCGCCGCGTTCGGCTTTGGCCAGCAGGCCGGCGGTCAGCCGGCTGCGGATCGTATGTAGCTCAAGCTCGGAGATCGAACCCTTCAGCCCGAGAAGCAACCGTCCGTTGGGAGTGCCCGGATCATAGACACCATCGCGGTCGGCGATCAGGCAGCCACGTAGACCACAGATATCCAGGAGCGGATACCAGTCGGTACAATTACGCGCCAAGCGGGTCACGTCGATCGACAGGATGAGTCCCACTTCACTCAGGCCAACACGGCCAACGAGTTCCTTGAAGCCGTTACGCTGTGCTATAGACGCGCCGCTCAACCCGAGATCGGCATCAATCACGTCGATGGCCGCCTCACGCCATCCGAGTTCGCGGGCGCGCTGGCGAAGCGCGTATTGAAGGCGCAGGCTCTCCTGATTGCTTACGACCTGATGGGGCGTCGACTGCCGGATGTAGACTACGGCTTTGCGCGCCAAGTGGCTTGGTGTGACCAGCTCGGACTTCATGAGGGATCTCCGCCAAAATTGCGGCGACGTCTTCGACGATCTGGCGTCGGAGCGCGGGCGTCAGCGTCGACCAAAGATCGGCTGGATCCATGCTCATGTGCGTCGGGACAATCCGCTGTCGATAAAAGCTCGAGTAGAGCCTCCATACTCAGCTTAATCTGATTTGCCTCTTGCTCATAATATTCGATTGCGGTTGCTTGAATCAGAAGACTGCTTCCTGCGCGATACTCAACTTCATACGAAGCGGGAATGCCTCGGCCTCGCTGACCGATCTTCCTAATCACTCGATATGAGCGCCCCCACAAAGGATGGTGGGGGTCCCCAACCTCGACCACCTCCGGAAATGATTCGTCAGACTCACTATCAGGGACATTCCTCAATCCCCTCGTTTGAAGGGCTGAACTGGAAGCGAGTGGGCGAACGGATTGTCGCGACGACGCCAGCTGCGGCGAACTGACTCAGACCCGACAACCTGTTTCGCGCGGGGCTTTGGGATGATAGCTTGCGGATGTGCCGCCGTCCCCCATTGATCCCGCCCGTCTTGCAGCGCTGCCCGCCGATGTGCGCGCGCTCTTCCGCGCGCAGGAAGCGATGATTGAAGCCGAGCGTCGTCGCGCAGACGATGAATGCTCGGCGCGCCTTCATGTCGAGAGTGAACTGGCTGCGTCCAAAGAGAGCGTCGAACGCCTCGAACTGCTCGTGAAGGAGTACGAGCGCGCACGTTTCGGTAAACGCTCGGAGAAGTTCAATCCCGATCAGATGCAACTGGTTCTCGAGGACATCGAGATTGCCATCGCCGAAGTCCAGGAACGCCAGGACGATCGTGCGCGCCGCGCCGGCACGGCGCCGTCCAGCCGCCGGACCAGGCGCGCTGCCCGTGCCTTTCCCGCGCACCTGCCGCGCATCGAGCAGGTGATCGAACCCGAGAACCTCGAGTGTCCAGATCGTCGCTTTGGCGCGGCGGCTCGCCGTCATCATGCACCGCATGTGGAGCGACGGAACGGAATTCCGCTGGACACGGGAGGCCACGCCCGCGGCACAATAGTGCGACGCGCGGTCCACGCACCCGTTGTTTAGCGGGAGGAGGTCCCTCGCGGGACGATGGACGAGATGAGTTCGCTTTGGGCTCTTGTACGGTCGCGTCCTTGCGATCAGCACGGGGAGTGTCAGAAGTTTTGTGTAAGAGCGTCTCTGTGAGGGGTTTGCGGGGTCAGCGGACTGACCCCATGGGGTCAGTCCGCTGAGCCTGCAAAGCGCTCGCCGAACTGGATGGCAAACTGGCCCATTGCGGCCGTCCATGCAACCGGTCGTCGCCAATGGATGCCGGCATTTCTGATGGCGAGGTAAAGCAGCTTCATCGCCGCCTCGTCGTTGGGGAAGCTGCCGCGTGTTTTGATGATCTTGCGCAGCGAACGGTTCAGCGCCTCGACCGCGTTGGTGGTATAGATCATTTTGCGTATCTCCGGCGCGAAGGCGAAGAACGGAATGACGTGCTCCCACGCCCGGCGCCAGGCCGCCCCGATCGCGGGATAGCGCTTGCCCCACTCGGCTTCGAAGTCCTCGAGCCTGAGCAGAGCGGCGTCGGCATTCTCGGCATGATAGATCGCCTTGATCGAGGGAAGGATCGCCTTGCGATCCTTCCAGGACACGAAGGATAGGCTGTTGCGGATCAAATGCACGATGCAGGTCTGGACCATCGCCTTGGGAAAGACGCTGTTGATCGCCTCGGGAAAGCCCTTCAGACCGTCGACGACGGCGATCAGGATGTTCGTTTGGCGATCTGCATGGCCCACGCCTTGAGCCAGGACCATTTCTGCACCCGCGTCAGCATGACCTGTGCGGCCTCATAGAGTAGCGCTCGCATGGCTTCATCACCGCACAGCGAAATCCGGCCGATGCGGTGGCTTTCGCCGGACTGGTTGAGAACTGGCGTCAATCCAAGGGACGGCCCGACGGCTTTCGAACTCTTGAAGCGGGCGGGAACGTCGATCGTGCTGATAAAGGCCAGCGACGTGACGGGGCCGACACCAGGGATCGTCATCAACCGATGACAGACCTCGCTTTCCCGGGCAAGTAGAAGCACTTTGCGATGCAGTTGTGTGAAACCGTTCAATCTCGTCAAGGAGTTCCGCGACTTCCCCGGCTAGCATCCGAAGATCAGACAGAAGCTGGAAATCACTCGAGCCGGAATTAGTCAAGGGCTTGATTGGGTGCCTCCTTGGGTTCGGTACCGCTCGCGGGGCCGTGCTTCTCTTCGGGATCAGCCGTATGGCTCTCCCAGCATGGGATCAGTAGAACGAGACGGAACAATCTGACTCGCGTGCTGAGAGGGTGTCAGTAACTCGGTGTAAGATGGTTTCTGTGAGTTTACCTTTGACAGGAGACTCACATGGCTACGAATTTTTCACCTGAGATTTTGGACCAGCTTCTTGCCGGGGGCAGCCTCAAGCCAGAAGACTTAGCCGGCGAAGACGGGCTTTTCAGACGACTGAAGAAGGCGCTTCTGGAGCGCGCACTGGGTGCGGAGCTGACCCACCACCTTGGCTATGAGAAGGGCGACCCGGCGGGCCGCGGGTCGGGCAACAGCCGCAACGGCACAAGCAGCAAAGCGCTGTTGACGGACGACGGCGAGATCGAGATCGAGGTGCCGCGCGACCGCGCCGGCACGTTCGAACCGGTGATCGTCGCGAAGGGCCAGACCCGCTTCGACGGCTTCGACGAGAAGATCATCAGTCTCTACGGGCGGGGCATGACGGTACGGGAGATCCAGGGCCATCTGGCCGAGCTCTACGGCACCGAGGTGTCCCCCGATCTGATCAGCAAGGTCACCGACGCGATTCTCGACGAGGTCCGCGAATGGCAGAGCCGGCCGCTGGAAGCGATCTATCCGGTGGTCTTCTTCGACGCGCTCAGGGTCAAGATTCGCGATGAGGGGATGGTCAAGAACAAGGCAGTCTACGTCGTGCTGGGCATCACTGCATCGGGCGAGAAAGACGTGCTCGGGCTTTGGATCGAGCAAACCGAAGGCGCCAAATTCTGGCTCAAGGTCATGAACGATCTGAGGAACCGCGGCGTCGCCGGTTCGCGTAAAACGCGTCGGGCGATGAGAAGCGGTTCCATGAGTTCGGCCAGCTCCGGCTGACCGCCGACGAGTTCGTGGATACGTTGTTCAAAGCCGATCACCCCCACAATTCCGACCTTCAAGCCGAAGTTGCGTAACAGCCCACGAATGTCATTCTCGATGGCAATGGCCTTCTCCTGAAGCAGCTTGCGACCGGCAAGCAGGACCCGTCGCTTTTGGCTGGTCAGGGTCTTGACGTGGACAGGCCGGAACAAGCCGACGCGCATCATCTGCGCAATGCCACGCGCATCATTGCGGTCGCTCTTGTTCACCTGCGCCTTGAGGAACGCCTTGGCATGTCGCGTCTCGATGCAGATTACCAGCAGGCCAGCCTCCGCCAGCCCGCTGAACAGCCATTGCGACAGCGGTCCAGCCTCGAGCCCAATCCGATCAAACCGCCAAATCGGATCGTTGAGTGCAGCAAGAAGATCATCGTCCGGGTGACTCACCAACTTCGCTTCCCGGCAAATGCGGCCCGTTTCGTCGACAATGCACAGGGACGTCTCTTTGACCGACACGTCCAGTCCAGCGTAATGTTTCATGCTGCGCTTCTCCGTCTGATGCTTGTGGCTGCTCGACAAAGACCACGTTTATCATCAACCTGAAGCGCAGCACCCTGCCGACGCGGGGCTCAGCAACAGGCCGATCGCTGGTCGGATCGTCCACATCAACGAGTCGAAGCGCTACGCTTTCGTTGCGCGCGATGACCGGCGCGGCGTTCGCGTTTTTTGCAGGCTCAATGACCTGCAGCGCGCTGGCGTGGCCGCCGCAATCGGGACGCGCGTTCTTTTTGAAATCGGCGAACGCGATGGCAGGCCGGTCGTTGTGGCAATCGAGCACAACGTTCACGCCAACCACTAACCCCTGCCGACTAACCTTCCACCCCACCATCGCGCCACGTGTGCGTACCTATCGAGAGTCAATCAATTGGCTAAAAACTCCGAACCCGCCCTGATCGATCGCATCCGCGAAGTGCACCCGAAATACGCGGCGCTACTGGAAAAACAGCGCGAGCTTCTCGACCGCCAAGCTGCCGCGCAAGCAGAGGCCAATCCCTTGGGCCAGGAGGAGCGTCGCGCGCTGTTGGGCTGGGTCACTCAGCAGCCAAAACCCAAACCGAAACCAATCGTCCGGCACGCTGGCGCGGTCGACCTTGTGGGCGAACTCCTGTCGCCGCAGTCCGAGGCCGAGGTCAGCCCGCCGCAACGGTGCCGGACGCAAAGCCTGGCGCCCCTGCACCGTGGTCGGCGGCTCAGTGGAGGATTCGTTTAACCATCGATTCGTCGTCATCATTCGTGGCCCGGAGGACGACGTTGTTGCAGAGGTTCGTCGGCCCACGCCGTCGACTGAGCCGTTTGGCTAACCGGGTGGGGCGGGGTTTGACCCCACCGCACCGAGAGTCTTGGTCATCTGCACTCAGATAGAGCCAAGAGATTGTCACTGTACGTCGCGATGCTCCAGAATGGCTTCCCTCCAACTTTTGGTAGCTTGTTAGCTCGGAGCGAGTGCCTCAGCATATGGTGTCTCCCTTCATTGGTGGTCCATGCCATGCTGAAGAATATTGCTTGCATCCTATTGCCTCCGATTGCTCTCATGAGCGCGGCTTTCGCGCAGGACGCACAGTCCAATACGATCGACTGTTCTGCATTTTCAAAGCGATCGGACGGCCGATGGTATGTGGGGTCACCCACAACCTTCGACGTCGGCAATACAACCTCCGTAAGTTTGGCGGCACTTTCAGTGGGCCGGAATTTTATGAATGTTGGAGGTTCAGATCTGTTTGATCTAATCGAGGTGAAATGCGGGAAGGACAACTCGCGCCCGACGATGGATCAGGCGCAATGACCCCTGAATGCATTGTGCCGCAAGCAGCCCCCTCTCTTTTTGTAATTGGGTGTGCGTTCGTATTGATAGCTTGCGTCAGCGGTTTTCTTGCTTGGCGCTTGGGCTATGGTAGAGGATACGAGCGGGGGCGGGAAGCCGCTGCGCGCTTGTTCGCGAGCAAAGGCGTCCGTAGTGCTGCGGAAACGGGCCCGACATTTATCGACGGTCTGTAGCAAGGCTAGCAATGCGGCGGACGCGACGAGGATGATCTCGTATGCTCACCACTGAACAAATCTCCGAGGCCAAAAAACGCGTCCGATACCAACAGCCGACCAATGTGCATGAACACGATGACTGCATCAGGATCGCGTTTGAGTGGTTTGATGCGCAAACCACGACAAAGAGGCTCGCAAAGCCAACTTACCTCTTAAAGAACATCATCGAGATGTGGGGTGGCAGATACATTGCGAGGTCAGACGTGGAAGTTGCGGCTGAACTACATCCACAGATCAAGGGCAGGTATCAGCATTCCGACCCACTTGCATATCGAGCTATGGGTTGCACCATATCTACCCGGCCTTGAAGCTAGGAAAGAGCGGACTCAAGATATCATGAACGTGTTCCGGCCGGCAATTCCCGGCTTGGGCAGATAGGACGCATGCGCTGAGCTCGCGCTCCGTCTTTTCGACTCGACCGGATACAAAGGCTCTACATATGGAAGTTGATCGGCGAGTCGTACAGTTGGTCTGCTGCGATAAGGTTTCAGACAAAATTGAGTAAACTCGCCTACTTACAAGCAAATTGCAGAAATGGGGTCAGTCGGCGAACTGATAAGGAAATTACACAAAGCTTATCAGTCGGCGCGCGATCGCTTTCTGCGTACGGCGTCAGCACGCCTGCCGAACTGCACCACCTGATTGCGGCAGGGATACCCGCGTGGCGCAAGGTGATCGAGGAGCGCCACGTCAAGGTCGAGTAGGGAAGGTGCCCTGGCCGAGGTCGAGAATCAATTGACCTGACGGGCAAGGCCATTCCAGAACGGTTTTGCGCAGAGCAGCCCTGTCGATCTTGTTACACCGGGGACGGCAGCATGCCGATCGACAACAATCTTCTGGAGCGCGACATCAGGGTTTTTGCAACTGGCAGGAAGAGTTGGTTGTTCAGCGATACCGTGGACGGAGCCAAGGCCAGTGCCGTCGTCTACAGCCTGATGCTGACCTGCCGCGCCTCACGTGTCGAGCCGTTAGCGTGGTTGCGCCACGTCCTCACTGAATTGCCTCAGCGCGCCGGCGACGCCGATATTACCGATCTGCTGCCCTTCAACTTCCACAAAGCCGCCACTGCCTGAACGGCCGGCATCGCCCGATACTGCGGTAATCCATCAAAACCGCCGGCGTCAACGTGCGGGGAAAATCGCGCTTACCCCTCAGGAGCAACATCACCGCCTTTCCAATCCGATAGCCGCCACCTGGCGATAGCTTCTTCGTCAGCTTACCGACAGGTAAGTGCTTCAGAGGTTACAACGTGTCGTAGTGGACTGAGTCTGCTCAGTCTTGGCAAGGGAGTATGGAATGGATCCTTTTGAGGCAGGACGTATTCAGCGCGGCGATGGGATCTCTTCGAACGGACAAGAGGGGCAGGAAAACGCAGTGGGACGGAGTGCTGACAGGCTATGACGTGGCAGATTCAGCTCATGTGGAGGACGACCAAGACCGGACGGTTGAAAATTGGGCTGCCGAACGGGACGTGGGCCCGCTCGAGGATCGAGAAGAAGCCCTAACGCGATTAAATCTTTGTTCAATCAACATCTCGATCTCGAATCGTTGTCCCTGACCAGTTTGCCCAGATTTTCGACCGACCTCAGGCGGATCGACGTTCCCTTCAACCGCCTAACCAGGCTGCCCGATAGCCTGCCCGCCACCCTCGAGTCGCTCAACGTCAGTCACAGCCAGCTGACCAACTTGCCCGCCCTTCCGGCCCGTCTCGATTATCTCAACGCGAGTGATAACCGACTAGCTAGCCTGCCTGAGGCCCTTGTATGGGGCTTCTTTTGTCAAGAAGTTCGGCAGTGCAACGCATGTCTTGTCCTTCGTCAGTTTCTTTGTTCGATCTGAAAGCCCGTTTCTTCGTCCCGACCCGCGGCAGCGCCAGGCCGTCGCGCGCAGGGGCTGTCAAGGTTGGCCGGCGGACCAACCTTTCGAGATGCTTCGCTCTTGCGAGGCCACACCTTGACAGCTTCGAGCACGCCGGCACGGTGGGTGCGGTCGGGATGACGATCAGAGGGGAGCCCGCTTTCGGGCGCGGATCAGTCGCGCCACAACCTTGTATCCGGTGGGTCCAGGGACCCGAACCATGATGCAGTCATGCGCATCGGCAGCGAAGCTCCGAGGCGGCGGACCCATTCTTCCTCTCGGCATGACAGCCATGGGGCAACTCGGGACCCCGCCACCTCGAACCGTCATCGGCGGCCCGTCACAAGCGGACGGAGTGGGCCGAAACTGTCGGGTGCCTTCAGTGACCTCCGTTCATTGCGCCGGGCGCAGAACGACGCCGTCCGGTACCACGCCCTCGCGCACCAGCCGCCACAGGGCGATCAGAAGCTTGCGCGCCAAGGCCACGATCATGGTCTTGCGAGTGCCGCGGGTGCTCTCAGTGCGGCCTCGAAACCACTGCGCCAAGGTGCTGTCCTTCTGGAGCATGAGAAATCGCCACGCCAATTGGATCATGCCGCGTCGAACCCGAGCGTTGCCGGAACGGGCCAGCCCTTTCTCTCGCCGTTTTATCCACTCTCGTCGGGCGAACCCGTGAGGCCGGCATAACGTGCGACGGCCCGTCGATCGCGCATGTTTCGCGCCAGCACCTCCTGCACCAGCATGGCGGCCGTCTCGATGCCAACCCCGATCACCCGCGCCAGTAGGAGCACCATGGCGTTTGGTCCATCACCGGGCGCTTGCTCGATGCGTTCCAGGCGAGCATCCTCGATTTGGCGGATCTGATCATTGATCAGCTGGCGGCGCTCCATGTCGCGACGCAGCTCAGCCAACATGTTGGGCTGTATTGGCTCTCCCTCAGGAGTGCGCAAATCTTCAAGGCGTCCGGCTGCCTTCTTTAGCTTGGGATTGAAGCCGCGGATGCCCAGCCGAATTAACGCTGCTTTCATTCGGTTGACGATCCGACTCCGCTCTCCCACGAGGCTCTCGTGCTCGCGGTTGGGCCGCTTGGCGTCTTCGTCCTCGATTGTCGGGATCGCCACCATCTTGCAGTGATCACGCTCGCCGCGCAGCCAGCCGAGAAAAGAGCGTTTGAGCAAGCTGGTGTCGAGCCGATCGGTCTTGGCGCGCCGGTGCTCGCGCGATACCGCGACGCTCGATGCGTGAATGACGTGGACCTCAATATCATGTGCCCTGAGCCAGCGCGCCAGCCAGAAGCCGTCACGGCCGGCCTCGAAAGCGACAGCGATGCGTTTGATGTGATGCCCAGCCTTCGCCGCTTCATCTCGCCATCGATGCAGCAATTTCAGCAATGCGCTCTCATCGACCGCGAGCTTCTTCAATGGCTGGCGCTCGACACCAGGCACAATGCCGGCGACGAGCCAGCTCGACAGGCTCAGTTCGATAACGGCGATCAGCGTGCCGTCCGGATCGAGTGGGCTCGGGGATCGGCTCAGATCGTTCAACTTTTGCATGGGGCGCTCCATCGGTTCACATTAGCAACGATAGATGCAATATCCTCGCCACCGCCCCATAGCATCTTCCTCCCGCGCTTCAGTTTCTCGATGTCAGCCACAATCAGTTGCCGAATCTGCCGGAGGTCCTCCCTGCTGGGCTTGAGTGGCTCGACGTCAGCCACAATCAATTGAGCAGTCTGCCGGAGAACCTCCCTGCTACGCTAACTACTCTCGCAGTTAACCGCAACGAGCTAACCAGGTTACCCGAGGCGCTCCCGCCCGGGCTCGAGCACCTCTTTGCTAACTATAACCAGCTAACCAGCCTACCCGAGAACCTACTGACGCAGTTGGGGGCTGATGCCAACGTAGATCTGTATGGAAATCCGCTGCCGGAGCAGGTGCTGACGAACCTGCATACAGCCGTCAGCGCCGCGGGTTATGCCGGTCCATCCGTCATGCTTCCGGACAACGACGCGAGTGAACTATCATCGACAGACGATGAACAGGACGCCTCTCTCACTGAAGCCGTCGCAGGCTGGCTCAGGGGCAATCCAAAAGACGGCGATCGGGAGGTGCTGGACGCTTGGCGGACCTCTGCAGAAGAGCCGGGTGCTGAAGAGTACGCGCTTTTCCTCGGCAAGCTGTTCGAGTCCGTCAACTCTGACAATCAGGAATTCCAACAGTCGGTGGCGAATGATCTACGAGAGGCGGCGAAGAACCCGCAATTGCGTGCGCAGTACTTTCAGCTGGCCGCCGATGCTAACCAGACCTGCGAGGATCGCAGAACGTTGACTTGGAACGGTATGCAAACCGCACGTCTCATCGCAGACGTGGAGAACGGCGTCTATGACGATGGGGCACGCCTTCCCGATCTCATCGAACTGGGGCGCGTCATGTTCGGCTTGGACGCTCTGGAGGGGATCGCGCGCGAGAAGGCTGACTCGCTCGGCTCCGTCGACAGCGCCGAAAACATCGATCCCATCGAGGTCTATCTTGCTTATCAGAACAAGCTACGCGAGCGGCTGGGACTGCAGCACGTCGCGCCGAATATGCGCTTCTTTGAAGTTTCCGGCGTCACCGACGCTCACGTTGACAATGCAGAGATAACCGTGCGGAATAAGGAAGCGGCGGAAATTGCTGACTATTTGGCGACGGACTGGCAACCTTGGGACGATGTGGTTTCTCGCATCGCCCCTGACGACCATGCTGCGATGCAGGACCAGCTCATTGATGCAATGGGCGAAGAGTTCGACAACAGACTGGAGCAACAGCTCGCCGACAGAGGCTTGAGTGGAACTGATTCTGATCTCGTCGAGGATGCCAAGCGAGAATTAGGTGCCGAGGTCCGTAAGGAAATTGCCCGCGAGATCAAGGGCGCTCTAAGGGATAGGGTGCTCAATGATCACGGCCTCAGGCTGTGAAGCAGCCTTTGACTGCAGGAGGCTGTTAATTCGCATGAGGCGTAGCGCTGTCCGTCAGACTGCGGAGCGCCGACCTAAAAGCCGGCGCATGCTCAGGTGAGCGGCTAAAATTCGTGCAAGTAGCGGTGAGAGTCGGACTCCCTTCCCCGATGCCGCAACTGCACGAAAACCGCCGGAAAACAAGGAGTCCAAAAAGGCGGGGCTCGATTTTGTGACCACCGCCGTGTACCACCGATTCGGCCCGCAACGCGGGGCAAGCATCAGAACAGCGAGGCAGCCATGGTAAAACCGTTCCCGTCGAAGACCCATATCGGCAACCATATGCTGCATCCGGAAACCCTGATGCTGACCTATGGCTATGATCCGCAATTGTCGGAGGGCGCCATCAAGCCGCCGGTGTTCCTGACCTCCACTTTCGTGTTCAAGACGGCCGAAGACGGCCAGGACTTCTTCGATTACGTCGCCGGCCGGCGCGAGCCGCCGGAAGGCATGGGCGCGGGCCTGGTCTATTCGCGCTTCAACCATCCCAACAGCGAGATCGTCGAGGACAGGCTCGCGGTCTATGAGCGCACCGAAAGCTGCGCGCTGTTCTCGTCGGGCATGGCGGCCATCGCGACCACGATTCTCGCCTTCGTCCGCCCCGGCGATGTCATCCTGCATTCCCAGCCGCTCTATGGCGGCACGGAAACGCTGCTGACGAACACGCTTGCGCGGCTGTCGATCGGCGCGGCCGGCTTTGCCGACGGAATCGATGAAGCCTTGGTCAGGCAGGCCGCGGAGGAAGCGATGGGTCGGGGGCGGGTTTCAATGATCCTGATCGAGACCCCGGCCAATCCGACCAACGGCCTCGTCGACATCGCGATGATCCGCCGCATCGCCGATTCCGTCGGCAAGACCCAGGGACACACGCCGATCATCGCCTGCGACAACACGCTGCTCGGCCCGGTGTTTCAGCGCCCGATCGAGCACGGCGCGGACCTGTCGCTGTATTCGCTGACCAAGTATGTCGGCGGCCACTCCGACCTGATCGCGGGCGCCGCGCTCGGATCGAAGGCGATCATGAAGGGCATCAAGGCGCTGCGCGGCGCCATCGGCACCCAGCTCGATCCGCATTCGTGCTGGATGATCAACCGCTCATTGGAGACGCTGAACCTGCGCATGGAAAAGGCCGATGCGAATGCGCGGCTGGTGGCGAGCTATCTGCGCGACCACCCCAAGGTCGCCAGGGTTCACTATCTCGGTCATCACGAGGAGGCCTCGCCCTCGGGCCGTGTATTCGCGCGGCAATGCCTGGGCGCGGGATCGACCTTCTCGTTCGACATCGTCGGCGGCAAGGACGCGGCGGTGAAATTCCTCAACGCGCTACAGATCCTCAAGCTGGCGGTGAGCCTTGGCGGCACAGAATCGCTCGCGAGCCTGCCCGCGACCATGACCCATTCCGGCGTTCCCGCCGACATCCGCCAAAAGATCGGCGTGCTCGATTCCACCATCCGGCTGTCGATCGGCATCGAGAACCCGTCGGATCTGATCGCGGACCTCGCGCAGGCGCTGAACGCGGCTTGAGCGAGGGAATCAAAGCGGATTGGACGCGCGGCACGCTGAGGTTCGCAACGTCTCGCTGCTGGTGGCCTCGGCAGTCAATGCCGAGGGGGTCCGGGAGATCCTCGGCATCTGTGAGGGCGCCAAGGAGGACAAATCCGGCTGGTCATCGTTTCTGCGGCATCTCGTCGATCGCGGTCTCAAGGGCGTGCAGTTGGTGGTTTCCGACGCGTGCCGAGGTCTTGTCGAAAGCGTTGCGGATTATCTGCCCGAGGCACGCTATGAACGCTGCATGGTGCATTTTTATCGCAATGTCTTCAGCCACGTGCCGTCGACCCGGGTCCGCGAGGTGAGCCACATGCTCAAGGCCATTCATGCCCAGGAGAGCCGCGCCGCGGCCGACGACAAAGCCAGGACCGTCATCGCGGATCTGCGGGCAAGCCGTATGGCCAAAGCTGCTGATCTCGTCGAGCAGGCAGTTCACGAGACGCTCGCCTACTATGCCTTTCCAGATATCCATTGGCGGAAGATTCGAACGAACAATCCGCTCGAGCGCATCATGAAGGAGATCCGGCGACGACCCCGTGTCATCGGCGCCTTCCCCGACGGTCAATCCTGTCTCAACTTGGCGGCGGCCCGGCTGCGGCACATTGCCGGAACGGCGTGGTCGACCAAATGCTACATGAACATGCGACCGCTCTATCAGCCACAACTCTCTGAAACCGGAGCCGTCGCCTGATCAAAAGTGCGAAAGATTCTGGACAGTACCTTTCAATCCGGAGGTCGTCATAGTTCTTCTGTTTTAGCTTATACCTGAAAACACTTCCGTCCCCGTCCAAGTTGATGGTCGCCTTTACTTGGATATCAATCTTGGGGCGCATCGATTCGCCGGCCTCAATCGTGAGGTCGATACTATCACGATCAAAATGACGGGTGGCTACGACATAACCGGCGCTAGCCGCTACCGCACAAACGTACGCGAGTGAGTACGCTTCTTGCTTGTCGGTCTCTGCGAGAAGTGCATCCATGGCTTACCTTCAAACCACACTGCACCCCCATACCATAGTTCCCGCCGAATAGTCGATGCTTTGGTGCTCCGCCGCCCTCCTCGCCCCACTGCTCCACGCAGCCTACCGATTTGCGGGGGGCAACGTTGACGCCGGGCGCGCTCCGCCCGCCATGCTGACCAATCATCGATGCCGGCTCAATCTTCTTTCCAGGTTGATCTTCCGGCCATACGCGCACGACGCGCTGCATCACGCCATCCGCGTGATGATCTCGTCTCAGTGACCGTAAGCAGCGCAGGCGCGACTCGGCGCCGGAAATGCGAGCGACGCTGTCCCTGCCACACCCGCGCTGCCGGTGAAGTTAGCGGCACGTGACTCGGCGATTCGTGACGGACAACGAAGCGCTGTCCCTGCAACGCACCGCTAACTTAGGTGGCCAGCCTTCCCCCTTGGATTGGCAAGACTGTCCACCTTTGCTCCTGAGACATATTCTCGTGAGACATATTCTCGAAAGCGCCACTTCTCGAAAGCGCCACTTCTCGAAAGCGCCACTTCTCGAAAGCGCCACTTCTCGAAAGCGCCACTTCTCGAAAGCGCCACTTCTCGAAAGCGCCACTTCTCGAAAGCGCCACTTCTCGAAAGCGCCACTTCTCGAAAGCGCCACTTCTCGAAAGCGCCACTTCTCGAAAGCGCCACTTCTCGAAAGCGCCACTTCTCGAAAGCGCCACTTCTCGAAAGCGCCACTTCTCGAAAGCGCCACTTCTCGAAAGCGCCACTTCTCGAAAGCGCCACTTCTCGAAAGCGCCACTTCTCGAAAGCGCCACTTCTCGAAAGCGCCACTTCTCGAAAGCGCCACTTCTCGAAAGCGCCACTTCTCGAAAGCGCCACTTCTCGAAAGCGCCACTTCTCGAAAGCGCCACTTCTCGAAAGCGCCACTTCTCGAAAGCGCCACTTCTCGAAAGCGCCACTTCTCGAAAGCGCCACTTCTCGAAAGCGCCACTTCTCGAAAGCGCCACTTCTCGAAAGCGCCACTTCTCGAAAGCGCCACTTCTCGAAAGCGCCACTTCTCGAAAGCGCCACTTCTCGAAAGCGCCACTTCTCGAAAGCGCCACTTCTCGAAAGCGCCACTTCTCGAAAGCGCCACTTCTCGAAAGCGCCACTTCTCGAAAGCGCCACTTCTCGAAAGCGCCACTTCTCGAAAGCGCCACTTCTCGAAAGCGCCACTTCTCGAAAGCGCCACTTCTCGAAAGCGCCACTTCTCGAAAGCGCCACTTCTCGAAAGCGCCACTTCTCGAAAGCGCCACTTCTCGAAAGCGCCACTTCTCGAAAGCGCCACTTCTCGAAAGCGCCACCAGATTATAGCGCAGACAAGTATCCGGGGCACCTACCTGAATTGGCGGCGGCATGGTCCGCCACTGAACGCTAAGCTGGTTGCTACTTTGCATGCGGAAGGAGAGAGCCACGTGGCTAGACTCGCTCGCGTTCGTTGCATCGATAAGACCGACAGGACGAAGCCCCACGAGAGAATTAGCAGCATCGGCGGGGTATATTCGAACGGAAGTCACTGGAAGCAATCTGTCGTTCAGACGATCAGAGACATCGAAAGCGGCGCGTGGGAATTCTATGTTCAGGAAGACGGGCTCACTGCTGGTTTGATCGTGGCCAAACACGAAGGGCACAAGTACATCAAGACGACGGCAGACGGCATTCAGCCAGACAGCCTTCTTTCACTCGCTGAGTGCCCGCCCGTATTCTCCCTGTAGCGAAGGCATCCGCAGCTAAGACCGTGCCCTCCGCAGCCTAGCGCTTTTTCCTTTCGGCCGCTTTGACGGTAAACGGTACGAGAGGCCCACGGAGCCACGGACTTGGTGCGGACGGCCTACGCACCGCGCTTGAAGCGTATAGGCATCCAGAACTGCCGGAGGGCCTCGACGGTTGCTGGAATGTTGCGCCAGGCGTTTTGGATGATGGGCTGCGTTCCCAGCGTGCGCCGGGCCGGGGGTAGCAAGGGTCGACCGGCGTCGTCGATGCAATGGACCAAGATCGGCCGCAGCATAAGGTGTTCGGTTCCATTCGGGGGGAGAAGCCGCGACCAGACGAGAAGCCGAAGCTTCATGACGGCGTAGAAGCCCATGCACCAGGGCTGCGGGTCGACTTCGCCGTCCGGTGATCGCACGAACAGCGGCTCGAAGCTCTCCGGTCTCGTCGACAGCGTCTCGCTGATAGCGTTGTGGCGCATCAGCGTGGCGGCGATTGCCGAGAACTCCTCGGTGTCGTGATTGAAGGCGTCGGGATCTACGCCGAGGAGCGGGCACACCCATTCCTCGGACGCCATCGAGACCGGCCCGGCGACGACCGCGGCCACCGCGCCATCGAGCATGGAGAGCGACGTCGCCCGCGGATGCCGAAGCGTCGGCGACCTGGCGCGCTTGCTGATCCATTGCCCGAGCCGTTCGAACGACATGGCATAGTCCGCCATCGTCGTCTTGCGTGCTTTTCGCGTTCCCCGCCCTTGCTTCGGCTTCGTCATGCCACGGCCCGCTTTTCGGCTTCGCGTGCGGCCTTCCAGTTCCAGGCCAGAAGTTCGTGAAGCTGGTTGGTCTTCGTGGCGCCGCTCACCATGCGATCGAGAACGTCGACGAGATACGCCTCGGGGTCGAGGCCATTCAATTTCGCTGTGTTAAGAAGCGAAGCGAGTATCGCCCAGGTCTCGCCCCCGCCTTCGTCACCACTGAACAACGAGTTCTTTTTTCCGATCGCAATTGGCCTGATCGATCGTTCGACCGTGTTGGTGTCCGGCTCGAGCCGCCCGTCATCCAGGAACGTCGTCAGGCCCTGCCAGCGTTCGAGCATGTAGTCGATCGCCTTGATGAGCGTCGAGCGGCGGGAGATCCCGTCCTTCACCGCGATCAGACGGGCCCTCAACGCCTCCATCAGCGGCTTCGTCTCGGCCTGTCGCGTCGCGCGGCGTTCCCCAGCATCGAGACCGCGGATCCTCTCCTCGATCGCGTAGACGGCCGCAATGCGCTCGATGACCTCCGCGGCGAAGGGTGAGTTCGTCGTCTTGTGCACCCTCACGAAGTTGCGGCGCGCGTGAACGAGACAATACGCCAGCTGGATCTGGCCCGACATCATCGCATCGCCCGCCAGCGAGGCGTAGGCGGCATAGCCGTCGACTTGCAGCACGCCTTCGAAGCCGGCTAACTGCGCCACGATCTCCTTTTTGCCGCGACCACCTGCGAACACGTAGGCGACCGCCGGCGGCGCCGGCCCCTTCCACGCCCGATCGTCCGTCGCGTGCGCCCAGAACTGGCAGATCCTCGTGCGGCCGCGTCCCGGATCGAGCACTGGCATCGGCGTCTCGTCGCAGAACAGCCGCTCGAAGCCGTGCATAGTCTTCAGTTGCAGATCGTAGAGGCCCCTGACCAGCCACGCCGCGCTCCCCATCCAGCGCGCCAGCGTCTGACGGTCGACGACGACACCCTGACCCGCCAGGATCTGCGTCTGGCGATAGAGCGTCGATTGCCAGGCATATTTGGCCGCGGCGATATGCGCGATCAGCGCCGTCGTTGCCATGCCGCCCTCGACGAGCCGCGCCGGTGCCGGGGCCTGGACAATCGGGCCCTCACAGGAGCGGCAGGCGTATTTTGGACGGATCGTGCGGAGCACACGCAGCCACGCGGGAACCCGATCGAGCGCTTCGCTGCTCTCCTCGCCGATCCGATGCATCTGACCCGTGCAGCACGGGCACAGCGTGGACGCCGGCTCGATCACCCGCTCGACCCGAGGCAGATGCGCCGGCAGCGCGCCGATGTTGCGCTTCGCTTTGCGCCGCTCCGGCCGCGGCGCGTCCGGTTTGTCGTCATTGGCCGGGAGCTGTGAGCCGGCGGTCCGTTCCAGATCAAACGCGATCTGTTCGGCGCAGACGATCGCCGCGCGCTCCGATCGTGCGCCGAAGATCAGGCTCTTCAACGTGGCGATCTCTGCGCGCAGATCATCGTTCTCGCCTTCGAAAGCCAGCACCATCTCGGCAAGAGCCGCAGGGTCAGAGGGGAGATCTTCGGGGCGAAGCGCCATATCGCAGAGCTACACGAACGCACTCGCAATCGCCAGCAAAACAAGACGCTTCAGGCAACCTTCGTCGGCCGCTTCGTCACCTTCGGGACCACACGCGACCACTCCGCAAGACCTTCAATCAGCATCGCCAGTTGCGCCCCCGTCACCGGCATCGTACCCTCGCGAACAGGTGGCCAGGCAAAGCCCCCATTCTCCAGCCACTTCGTCGCTAGAACCATTCCCGAGCCGTCAAAAACCAGTAGCTTCAAACGATCCGATCGCTTCGATCGGAAGACATAAACGTCACCGCTGTAGGGCTTGCCGCCTAATCCCTCCGCTACCAGCGCGACAAGGCCATGAACGCCTTTACGAAAGTCAATCGGCTGCGTCGCGACGAACACACGGACCATTGGACCGAAAGAGATCATCGCGTCGATCTCACCGCCGCCAGCACGCGCTCCAGCGTCGCGGCGTCGACGCCGACGGGCACGCGCACCGTCGCGCCCGCGATCATCACCTCGATCCGCTCGGCCGGATCCGTCAGAACATGCGCCTTATCGATCGCGTTCGGCTGCGCCTCGACGGCGGCCTCGAGCCTGACTTGCACGAACTGCGGCGCTTCGCTCGACGCGAGCCGCGCCTGGCGCCGCCACACACTGAGCAGTCCCCGGTTCACCCCGTTGCGTCGAGCCACCTCGGAAATGCTCGTCTCCGGATCGGCACTCTCGGCCACGATCCGCGCCTTCTCCGCATCGCTCCAACTGCGCCGTCGCCTCTCCCCTGTGATCACCTCGATCCGCTGATAGGAGGCGGCATCATGCCCGTCTTGATGTCTGTCTTGATGCATGGAACGAGCGTCCCTCGCGTTGTCAAATCCACGCGCGAGTCTCGCTCATCCCGTCCACCTAAACGAGGTGGGGTCGTCGTACCGCTATCCTTTGACGCGGGTGCCGATGCAAATTGGCCTGTCTTATGCGTGGTCATTCCTCAATTCGGGAATAAGTTTCCGTGACGTGCGCGACCGTAAGCTGGTAACCCTGCGTTCTCGCCTCCGGAATATCCGCCAACCGACGGTCAGAGGGGAGCGTGAGTCGGGAGCTGATGTTGAAGTGAGGATCGAGCGCGACATCCTCGGCAAGAACGACTTCGTCGGCGTTCTGGTCGGCAACATGGTTGGGGTCCTGCGGGGAATGGGACCTCTCGCCACGATATCCGTGCTGCTCCCGCTAACGTTCGGCATTCCCCCGGTCGGCGCGATCTTGATGCTGTCAGGCGTCTTCTATGGAGCGCAATACGGCGGCGCGATTTGTTCCATCCTGCTCAACCTACCGTGCCATCCACCGCACGCGGTGACGTGCCTCGACGGATTTCCGCTGACGAAGCAGGGTCGAGGCGGCGCGGCACTCGGCATCACGGTACTGTCGTCGTTCGTCGGCGCCTCTTGGGGCATCATGGAGATGATCTCTCTGGCACCGTTGCTTGTGAAGGTCGCGCTTGAGTTCGGTCCAACCGAAATCTGTTCGCTGATGCTTCTTGGTCTTCTCGCCGGCTCGACACTGGCGAAAGGCTCACCGCTCAAGGGCATCGCGATGACATTGCTCGGCCTTTTCCTGGGAACGTGGGAACGGATGTCGAGACCGGCACGGAACGGTTCACGCTCGGCATCCCGAATCTCCTCGACGACATCGAACTCGTCGGACTCGCACTTGGTCTATTTGGCATCGCCGAGTTCATGAAGAGCGTGAACCAATATTCAGAGGTGAACACACGCTATTCGAACGTCGGACTACGCGATCTGCGTCCATCGCGTGACGAACTCCGCCGCTCGATCCCCGCGATGTTGCGTGGAACCATCATCGGAAGCCTCTGCTCGCTCATTCCAGGAACGGGACCGACGATCGCCTCCTTCATCTCCTACGCGGCCGAGAAGAAGGTCTCGATGACGCCAGAGAAGTTCGGTACGGGGATGATCGAAGGCGTCGCCTGTCCAGAGGCGTCCACGCACTCGTCGGTACAGGGCGACTTCATCCCGACCATGAGCCTCGGCATTCCCGGCGACGCTGTCATGGCCCTGATCCTTGGCGCGCTGATGATCCAAGGCATCGTACCCGGCCCCCAGTTGATCAAGGAGCATCCGGACATCTTCTGGGTCTAATCGCGAGCTTCTGGATCGGCAACGTCATGCTGGTGCTGCTCAACGTCCCGCCAATCGGGGTGTGGGTGAAGCTCCTGATGATTCCCTACAAGTACCTGTATCCGAGTGCGCTGTTCTTCGTTGCGATCGGCGTCTACTCGACCAACAACGATATGTTCCAGGTCGGCGAGACCGTCGTGGTCGGGTTGGTCGGCTATCTGCTGCTGCTGCTCGATTTCCACCCGGCCTCGATCCTGCTCGGCTTCGTCCTGGGGCCACGCCTGGAAGAGAACTTCCGCCGTTCGCTGCTGGTCTCGCGGGGCGACGCCATGATCTTCGTCGAGCGGCCGATCAGCGCGTTCTTTTTACTCCTGTGCGTGGTGCTTCTGGCGGCGCAGGTTTACGTCCGCTTGCGCAAACCGAAGGCGTTTGCTGCGCTCGACCTCCCAGAGAGCTCCGGTGCCGCGATCGCACGACCCGCGGAGTAGAAACATTCCGCTCGCGGATCGATTATCCGCGACGACGCAAAGACTTAGCCGCCGCCGCCGCGCTACGGGGGGGGGCTCCGGGGTTTTGCTGGCTTCGTAAATGTCGGCAAGTGTCTCGAGATGCGACGCCAGCTTGCGGGCGTCGTCTGACGCGAAGCTCACGTCTGAGCCGAGGCCTGCGCCCAGCCGGCAGCGCATCGCAATAAGGCGAAGGTCGGCCAAGGTGCCCTCCAGGCCCTTGCTCAAATCGGGCACAGGCGGGCTACGGTGCGTTCTTTGGGTCCCGGATGTGTCCGTGGAAGAGGTTGGGGTCTTGGAACGCATGGGCGGGCTCCTAAAGGCAGGCTGAGGGCTCTTAGCTGCAAACAAGCGCACCGGAACCAAATCAGGTTGTACGCAAAATTGCTTCGACGCGCGCCTTGAGTGTCTTGCCGATATCCTCATGCGGTCGTGATTCGTAATATAGCTCCCTCGCAAGCGCCTCAATTTCACCCGTGTCTTTCACGAGCTCTGCGAGCGCTTCGAGAGCCTTTGAGCCGGGTCGGAGAGTTTCGCGGAAACGTCGGGCGACGAGTTGCAGATTTTCGTTTTCTATCTGCTCATTATTTAAATCCGCGTTGCTAGTAAGGTTATCTATCTCGCGCCGTAAGGCCGACAGGCGATAGTGAAACTCCATTAAATGCTGGGCAGCAGGTCCCAGTAAAGCGAGCTGTCCAGCGACCGCACGATAAATCACCGGATCGACGGGAACACACTTGCGCAATTTCACCGTCTGCATTTTGTCGAGGCTCGGCCCTTGCCAATATTCCCGCCAAGGGGCCTCAAAATCGAAACAGCATCTCGCTACGAGGTGAGCTAATTCCGCGTACAGAATGCGCGCGAGATCGGTCGTCTGTTGTTGTCGGGCAGCCCTCTGCGCTTGGTCTTGGGCATCAATTTGTCTCTTAACAGCGAACCATGCGAGGATGGCCGCAATTAGGGTCATTGCTCCCGCGACAACGTTTCCCGAAAATCCTATCCAATCGGAGGATTTTATTTGGTCACCGGTTGCGATAGACGCGGGGATCATCACAACGATTGTGCAGCCCAAAGCGAGGCCAAGCGATATTAGCCAAGCCGGCGTAAGGCCGGGAAGGTCATTATTGCTCATTTCTTCAAGCCGTAGAGTGCAACATATCTTAGACGTCCTATTGGCCCCCTTCCGGAGGGCAATTTCTCTTCCGCTCGGAACATCTGCCATGCGATCGCGCGCGCCTCGGTCACCTCGAGAGTCGCCGATGGCGCCCAAATAGATGACCGGTTATCTGCGAATCCCAAAAGCCCAGCCTTGCGAACGCCGTCGTGCTGTTCTTCATGCGGTCGCGTGTTCGGAGGCGGCGGTCATCAGCCGCAGCAGCAGGGCGGTCGGCCGACGCAGCGACATTCGATCGCAAGGCAAAGCCCCCAAACGCTCATGGCGGGATCCTTTCAGGTTTTCCGCAGTATCAAAAAGGTGCCGTCGCTGTGCGCCTCGATTGCCCACTCGCCGCCGTAAACCTCGCGCATCCCTTGGGCGATCAACAGTGCGCTCTCGAGCGGACAGAGGCCTTTGCATGCCTCGGCGAGGTCGGCTGCGATAGCCTCGAGCTCGCGATCAGGTCGTTTGCGCGTCATTGATCGGGGGACCTTTCGGGGTTGTTCCGGTCCTCACGCGCATCGCCGCGAGCGCTGTCGTCTCTCGCTGCCGTTGCAGTCGGAAAAGTGGATTCTCGGTGCCTTCTGCGTCGACGCCAAATGCTCGAACAGGTTTATCGAAGCAGGAACGATATCCTGCATGTACTGCAACTTGAGCTACCAGCATAGGGGGTAATGGGCAAACTGGCGTCGAAGCTCATTCAGTCTTTCAAGATTGCGGAGATCCTATCCAACAAATTTTGGAACCGGGGCATCGAGCAGTTCTGCACGCTGGATCCGCTGCAGCAAATTGTTGAAATCGGCCATTCTTTGCCGGCGGCGCTCTGGCGTCGGATTTGCCAGCCAGGCCCGGTTTTGCTTTTGCGATTCCGGATAAAGCGCGCCGCAGCCGTCGGTTCCGGAGAGAGCGAGCACCATGGCTGCCTGGACCGCGTTCTTCAGCGCGAGGATCACCCACTTACATGCCGTCGATGTTGGTGTCGCCTGTACCGTCTCTAGTTTCTCGGCGGCCAGCTCGATTGAAACGACGGCATCTTCAAATTCGTCAAAGCGGCAGTAGTAGACCGGCGTCATCAATCGTTGTCCTCGCGCAGGTTCATCGCCTTGTAAGGCCGTTTTGCATTCAGCCTTTGCAGTCTCGAGATCCTTCGCCGTGCCGATCTGCAAGCAGCCAGATAGTTCGCCAGCGAGCGTTCGCTCGCGTAGGCGGCGCGCCGCGGCAGACGTTGCCGCTCATATATTCGCGGTGGTCGTCGTCGCCGCAGATCGCTCTCCTTCACGCGGGCGTACCGGCATGATCTATCCTGCCGTAGAATATCGCGAACTCGTCGACGGAGGCGGGCGACCGACCGCGTGGCATCTCGCGTTACGGCGCACGGATCTGCCGCGCAGGGGGGATTTGTTGCCAAGCGAAGTTTCGCGGCGTGCTCAGACCATCGGCTGTTGAGGCTGTGGACGGCTCCTGCGCTGGCGCGAGGACGCCATGGCGCCGCTTGAGGCTCCCACAATCCGGAGGGGTAGCCAACTCAGTCAATTTCGACAATTCGTCTGGATATCGCGAAGTGGGCCTTTCAAGTGCATGGCGTTGATGCAGCCGGCTAGTCATCCGCCGTCAGTTAACGCGCCAGCGGGCCGTTGCTTTTTTCCACAAGCTGCCGTCAAGCCTGGTGGGATTCGAGGCTCGCGCCTCATCGTGTTCGCGATCTATTTTCGTTCTTTTTCCGGTCGTTCGACCGCTCGCTAGAGGCGACCTTTGCAAATTCCTCGGCCAATTGAGAGCGAACCGAGGCGCGCAGCCACGTCATTCCGACGCGTCGCGCTGGGCACGGCGATGGGAGCCGCCAACGTCTGAGCTTTGGATCCGGCGATCCGATGACGGGCCAGTCCGGAAGCACGGAAACGCCTAATCCTTCCGCCACCAGTTTCGCGATCTGTTCGATACCATCCAACTCGAAATGTACTTTCGGACGCACCCCGTGTAGACGCAGATATTCATCTGCCATCTTTCCTGCGACCACATTGCGGTCATAGCGGATGAAGGGCTCGTGCGAGCGCGGTCACAAGAGGGGCTTTCACGGCCAGACTACTCGGAGCAAGGAGTATCAGTGGTTCTTGGCGCAGCAACTGCCATACACAGGTCTTCGGCAGGTCGAACGCTGGGTGCACAAGAAGAGCAGCATCCAGCTAAACTGACAGCGCACTAATCGATTTCGTCGCCGACATTCGATTGGGTCGGCGCGAAAGCGTTTGGCCGGCCTCGCGTTCAATCATGTTTGGCCAAGTCTACTTGAAAACCTCGGAGTATTGAATGACGAGCGAGCCACATGGACTCAACCGCGGTCTCACGAATTACGGCGATAAGGATTTCGCAGGTTTCCTGCGCCGCTCCTTCGCGCGCTCGATGGGCATCTCGCGCGATCTGCTCAACAAGCCGATCGTCGGCATCGCCATGACGCCATCGGGCTTCAACAATTGTCACCGCTACATGCCTGACCTGGTGGAGGCGGTGTCTCGCGGCGTGCTCGCGGCGGGCGCGCTGCCGCGGCCTTTCCCGACGGTATCGCTCGGGGAAGTGTTCCTCAACCCGACCTCGATGATGTACCGGAACCTGATGGCCATGGACACCGAGGAGATGATCGGTGCCCAGCCGATGGACGCAGTTGTGCTGACCGGCGGCTGCGATAAGACGGTGCCAGCGCAACTGATGGGTGCAGCCTCGGCGGGGCTGCCGGCCATCCAAGTTGTGACCGGTCCGATGTCCACCGGCCGCCACAAGGGGCAGCGGCTTGGCGCCTGCACGGATTGCCGCGGCTTTCGGGCGAAGTACCGAGCCGGCTCGGTCGATTCTGAGGAGATCAATACAGTGGAGGGACGGCTTTCGGTGACGGCCGGCACCTGCGCGGTGATGGGGACGGCCTCGACCATGGCCTGCATCGCCGAGGCGCTTGGCATGTCTCTGCCGGGCACCGCCGCGATCCCAGCCGTCCATTCCGACCGCCTCGTGGCGGCTGAGGAGACCGGCAAGGCTGCCGTGCGCCTGATCGAGACCAAGATCACGCCCCGCGATGTGATCACGCAGAAATCGGTTGAGAACGCGGTCCGGGTTCTGATGGCGATCAGCGGGTCCACCAACGCCATCGTGCATCTCACCGCCATCGCCGGCCGGCTCGGCATCCGCATTCCCTACGAGCGCTTCAACCAAATTTCGGACGAGACACCGGTGCTCGTCGACCTCAAGCCTGTGGGCGAGGGCTATATGGAAGACTTCCATGCCGCCGGAGGCATGGGCGCGCTGCTGCGCGAACTGCGGCCGCTGCTCCATCTCGACACCATCGATATCGAAGGCGCACTCTGGCCGAGCGCCTCGACGAGCCGGTCGGCTGGATCGACCGCAAGGTGATCCGGGCATTCGACGATCCCGTTTCCCCGCTCGGCGGCCTGGTCACGCTGACAGGCAGCCTGGCGCCGGACGGTGCAATCTTCAAACGCGCGGCCGCCACCCCCTCTCTTTTCGAATCCGAAGGGCGCGCGGTTGTCTTTACGGGTCTGGAGGATCTGTCGCGTCGCATCGACGATCCGGACCTCGGTAAGCGACGTTCGCGTCCCATTCGCAAAGGTTTGGCGTGGGGATTGCAGTCTGTTGATCAACGTGTTTGCAAATCGTTGGCGGGGGGTATGGAGGCGGCAACGACGGAGAATTACGAGGTGCGGCCGAACGACCAGGGCAGGAGCTCGTCGATCCGGGACTGCGGGTGACCGGTTGCGATCGCTTTGAGCGTCGCTTTCATCCAGACGTAGGGCTCCACGCTGTTGATTTTGCAGGTGGCGATGAGCGAAGCTATGCGCGCCCATGAACGACCACCTTCAAATCAGGCCGCTGACTCTGACGCGTAAAAATAGTTTATTTGCTGGTCACGACGATTTTCGACGGGATTGGTGTCCATCTCAACGCAACCATCGTCGAGAAACAAGGTGAAGCCATCCCAATGGTTCAGGAGATAGGCGATCGCCTTGCCCATCTCGCTGCCCGGCGACAGGCGAGCGGCTTGCTCGCGCAGAAACCTCTCGAGTTCAGCGACGAGCGGCCGTGATCGCTCGTTACGGGTCGTTTGCCGAGCCGGGGCGTCGGCGCCACGGATCTCCTTCTCGATCGCATAGAGTGCGGCGATGCGCGCGAGAACGGCTTCGGCGATGGGTGAGCCGGCTTTCGGAGTCGCTGCGATGATCTTGCGCCTTGAGTGGGACCAACATGCGGCCAGCCGCAGCGGCACGCCGCCTTTGCGCTTGGGCCGTGCGAGCCGATGATAGCCCTGGTATCCGTCGACCTGAAGGATGCCGTCGAAGCCCTCGAGGATGCGCTCAGCATGGTCACCACCGCGTCCTGGCGCGTAGTGGTAGACCACGATTGGTGGATCAGCGCCGCCGTGGCCGCGATCGTCGCGCAGGACAGCCCACAGATAGCCGGTCTTCGTTCGGCCCCGGCCCGGATCGAGCACAGGCGCCCTGGTCTCGTCTATGAACAAGCGGCCCGATTGCTTCATCACGACGCTCATGCGCTCGACCAGCGGCGCGAGGTGGAAGGCGACCGTTCCCATCCAGTCTGCCAGAACGGCGCGATCGATGAAGATGCCATGCCGAGCCAGAACCTGCGACTGACGATAGAGTGGCATGTGCTCGCTGAACTTGGCGACCGCCACCTGCGCCAGCAGCGCCTCGGTGGGGATGCCACCCTCCACGAGATGGGCGGGCGCCGGCGCCTGAGCAACACCGGTGCAGCCCTTTGCGCAGGCGTAGCGCGGTCGCACCGTCTCGATCACACGATACTGGGCGGCCATGACATCGAGACGGCGGGAGCGATCCTCGCCGATCTGGACCATCCGGCCGCAGCCGCAGGGACACTCGAGGTTCTCGGGTTCGATCACCTGCTCGATGCGCGGCAGGTGCGCGGGAAAGGCACGGGCAGCGCGCCTGGTCCGGCGGCTGGACGGCGCCGTGCCGGCGCGGCGCGCACGATCGTCCTGGCGTTCCTGGACTTCGGCGATGGCAATCTCGATGTCCTCGAGAACCAGTTGCATCTGATCGGGATTGAACTTCTCCGAGCGTTTACCGAAACGTGCGCGCTCGTACTCCTTCACGAGCAGTTCGAGGCGTTCGACGCTCTCTTTGGACGCAGCCAGTTCACTCTCGACATGAAGGCGCGCCGAGCATTCATCGTCTGCGCGACGACGCTCGGCTTCAATCATCGCTTCCTGCGCGCGGAAGAGCGCGCGCAAATCGGCGGGCAGCGCTGCAAGACGGGCGGGATCAAAGGGGGACGGCGGCACATCCGCAAGCTATCATCCCAAAGCCCCGCGCGAAACAGGTTGTCGGGTCTTCTCTATTCGGCCGGATTTAGTCAAGGGCTTGATTGGGTGCCTCCTTGGGTTCGGTACCGCTCGCGGGGCCGTGCTTCTCTTCGGGATCAGCCGTATGGCTCTCCCAGCATGGGATCAGTAGAACGAGACGGAACAATCTGACTCGCGTGCTGATCGCAAGGACGCGACCGTACAAGAGCCCAAAGCGAACTCATCTCGTCCATCGTCCCGCGAGGGACCTCCTCCCGCTAAACAACGGGTGCGTGGACCGCGCGTCGCACTATTGTGCCGCGGGCGTGGCCTCCCGTGTCCAGCGGAATTCCGTTCCGTCGCTCCACATGCGGTGCATGATGACGGCGAGCCGCCGCGCCAAAGCGACGATCGCCTTCTGCTGCCCGCGTCGTTTGGCGATCTGCATGGCCCACGCCTTGAGCCAGGACCATTTCTGCACCCGCGTCAGCATGACCTGTGCGGCCTCATAGAGTAGCGCTCGCATGGCTTCATCACCGCACAGCGAAATCCGGCCGATGCGGTGGCTTTCGCCGGACTGGTTGAGAACTGGCGTCAATCCAAGGGACGGCCCGACGGCTTTCGAACTCTTGAAGCGGGCGGGAACGTCGATCGTGCTGATAAAGGCCAGCGACGTGACGGGGCCGACACCAGGGATCGTCATCAACCGACGACAGACCTCGCTTTCCCGGGCAAGTAGAAGCACTTTGCGATGCAGTTGTGTGAACTGTTCGCGTAAAACGCGTCGGGCGACGAGAAGCGGTTCCATGAGTTCGGCCAGCTCCGGCTGACCGCCGACGAGTTCGTGGATACGTTGTTCAAAGCCGATCACCCCCACAATTCCGACCTTCAAGCCGAAGTTGCGTAACAGCCCACGAATGTCATTCTCGATGGCAATGGCCTTCTCCTGAAGCAGCTTGCGACCGGCAAGCAGGACCCGTCGCTTTTGGCTGATCAGGGTCTTGACGTGGACAGGCCGGAACAAGCCGACGCGCATCATCTGCGCAATGCCACGCGCATCATTGCGGTCGCTCTTGTTCACCTGCGCCTTGAGGAACGCCTTGGCATGTCGCGTCTCGATGCAGATTACCGGCAGGCCAGCCTCCGCCAGCCCGCTGAACAGCCATTGCGACAGCGGTCCAGCCTCGAGCCCAATCCGATCAAACCGCCAAATCGGATCGTTGAGTGCAGCAAGAAGATCGTCCGGGTGACTCACCAACTTCGCTTCCCGGCAAATGCGGCCCGTTTCGTCGACAATGCACAGGGACGTCTCTTTGACCGACACGTCCAGTCCAGCGTAATGTTTCATGCTGCGCTTCTCCGTCTGATGCTTGTGGCTGTTCGAAAACAGACCACGTTTATCATCAACCTGAAGCGCAGCACCCTGCTAACGCGGGGCTCAGCAACAGGCCGAATACCCCATCTGAGTCAGTTCGCCGCAGCTGGCGTCGCGACAATCCGTTCGCCCACTCGCTTCCAGTTCAGCCCTTCAAACGAGGGGATTGAGGAATGTCCCTGATAGTGAGTCTGACGAATCATTTCCGGAGGTGGTCGAGGTTGGGGACCCCCACCATCCTTTGTGGGGGCGCTCATATCGAGTGATTAGGAAGATCGGTCAGCGAGGCCGAGGCATTCCCGCTTCGTATGAAGTTGAGTATCGCGCAGGAAGCAGTCTTCTGATTCAAGCAACCGCAATCGAATATTATGAGCAAGAGGCAAATCAGATTAAGCTGAGTATGGAGGCTCTACTCGAGCTTTTATCGACAGCGGATTGTCCCGACGCACATGAGCATGGATCCAGCCGATCTTTGGTCGACGCTGACGCCCGCGCTCCGACGCCAGATCGTCGAAGACGTCGCCGCAATTTTGGCGGAGATCCCTCATGAAGTCCGAGCTGGTCACACCAAGCCACTTGGCGCGCAAAGCCGTAGTCTACATCCGGCAGTCGACGCCCCATCAGGTCGTAAGCAATCAGGAGAGCCTGCGCCTTCAATACGCGCTTCGCCAGCGCGCCCGCGAACTCGGATGGCGTGAGGCGGCCATCGACGTGATTGATGCCGATCTCGGGTTGAGCGGCGCGTCTATAGCACAGCGTAACGGCTTCAAGGAACTCGTTGGCCGTGTTGGCCTGAGTGAAGTGGGACTCATCCTGTCGATCGACGTGACCCGCTTGGCGCGTAATTGTACCGACTGGTATCCGCTCCTGGATATCTGTGGTCTACGTGGCTGCCTGATCGCCGACCGCGATGGTGTCTATGATCCGGGCACTCCCAACGGACGGTTGCTTCTCGGGCTGAAGGGTTCGATCTCCGAGCTTGAGCTACATACGATCCGCAGCCGGCTGACCGCCGGCCTGCTGGCCAAAGCCGAACGCGGCGAACTTGCGGTTATGCTGCCAATCGGGCTGATGCGGGACCCGAGCGGTGTGGTCGTTAAGGATCCCGACATGGCCGTGCAAGGGCGGCTCGGTCTCGTCTTCCAGTTATTCCTGCAGCTGCGCAGCGTTGCCAAGGTCATGCGAGCGTTGAACGAGCGTGACCTGGAACTGCCGCGTCGTGATCGATATGGCGATTTGTGCTGGACGCGCGCGACGCTGGCTGCCGTCGCGGCGATCTTGAAGAACCCCGCATACGCGGGCGCCTTTGTCTATGGACGAACCCGCTTCCGGCCGCCGAAGCGGGAGGGGGCCCTGCCACAAAAGGCTCCGCGGCCGATGGAGGAGTGGCGGATCGTCGTTAAAGATCGATATCCAGCCTATATCGACTGGCCAATTTATGAAAAAATCCGATCCGTCATCAGAGATAACCGAGCCGAATACATGCGCATCAAAACCCGCGGCGCGCCTCGCAATGGCGAGCTCCTGCTCCACGGCATTGCCTGGTGCGCACGATGTGGCCATAAGATGTACGTCCGCTACAAGGGCGGCGGCGAATATGTATGCAATCACCTGCGTACCCAGGAAGGTCAGCCAACCTGCCAACACATCCGCGCCGCCCATATCGATGCAGCCGTTGGCGACGCATTCCTAACCGCACTAGCGCCGGCCGAACTCGATGCCTTGTCGCGCTCCCGCCGGGTGCAGCAGCAGACGAACAATGCGCTACGCTCCAGTGCAGAACGAGAGCTCGAGCGCAAGCGATACACGGCGGCGCTCGCCGAACGGCAGTTCAACCGAGCTGATCCAGATAATCGGTTGGTCGCCTCGGAACTCGAGCGTCGATGGGAAGCGGCGCTAAACGACGTGCGCGCCGCCGAAGAGGCGCTTGCCCGACAGACGCCGCCCAAAGCCATCACACAAGTGGCCATAAGCAAGGAGCTCAACGACAAGGTCATCAGCCTCACCGGCCGCCTCCCGCAGATATGGGGTGACGAGACTATCTCGGATGCGCATCGCAAGGCGTTGTTGCGATGTCTCATCGAAAAGGTCGTTCTCGACCGCGGTGAGCGCGACTTGGCCCTGGCTAGGATCGTCTGGCGGGGAGGCGCCGTGACGGAGCTCGAAGTGAAGATGAGCGTCAACTCCGTCACCAGATTGACGCGAGGCACAGAGATGCGGGAACGCCTTCTGACGCTCGCTCGCGACGGCGTCCCAGACGACAAGATCGCCACAATCCTTACTCGGGAAGGTCACCGCTCTCCCCGTTGCGCCGATAAGGTGCTGCCTATCACCGTTGGGCGGCTCCGTCGTGCCGCCGCCATCAAGGTAACTGCCCAGCGCAGCCGATGGGAGCATGACGACTCATACCTCAGCCCGCCCGAACTGGCCCGAAGGCTCGAGATTCCAGTAAACTGGCTCTATGTTCAGATCCGAACCAAGCGTTTGCTAATTGATCGCCAGCCCAGCGGCGCCTATCTCTTCCCGAATACACCATCCGTTCTTCACGCCATCGGAGACCTTCGAAACCACGTCATCGCGCAACTTGATCTAAGAATCTGTCAGCCTAACAAGGAGGGGCATCAACATGGGTGATCGAACAGCGCTTCGAACTGCACGCGCGTCAGATGCATGACGCCGTCGCTGATCTGCGGCCACTCGAAACGACCATCGCGGCCAAGGCGCTTGTAGACCAAAACGAGGCCCGTGCCGTCCCATAGCAAAATCTTCAGCGGTCGGCGCGCTTCGAACGAAAAACCACGATCAGGCCCGAATGCGGATCGAGCCCAAGCGTGTTTTGCACAAGACCGGCCAGCGCGTCGTGCCCGCACCGGAAGTCAACAGGACGCACAGCAAGCACAATCCGCAGTCCCTGCGCCGGAATGATCATGCGCCGCGCTCGATCGCAGTCACGATCTCCGCGATCCGCACCGCCGACACGTCCGCATCCAGGCGGACCGAAACCTTGCCAATCGTAATCTCGACGGGCCCCTCGCTCTTGCCTGACGCCACTGGATCGCTCAGCTCGATCGACACGAAATCCGCCGCGTCGTCCGTGACCAATGCGAGCCGGCCAGCACGCGCCAATCTGCGCCACGTCGTCAACTGCTGGGCCTTCACACCATAACGCCGTGTGACATCACATACCCGGGCGTCGGGCTTCATGCTCTCGAAAACAGCGCGCCCCTTGATCTCCGCAGACCATAACCGGCCTCCAGAACGCGTCCGGCGCGTAAGCTTCCCCACAAAGCCATCAGCTTCGGCTTCCTCCCCCGATTGTTCCATCGCCTTCAGTCTCCTCTCGGCTCTCTGACAAGCCAAGGATCGCAGAGCGAAAGCCGAAGCGAAACCAATCAAATGGGAGAAAAGCTCCGCTTACGGACCTCGACGTTAAGCCCGACGACATCCTCGTCCTGCAGAACGCAGGCCCGCACGCGGCGGGCATGCCGGAAGCTGGCTACCTTCCCATTCCGAAGAAGCTCGCCCAGGCCGGTGTCAAGGATATGGTGCGCATCTCCGATGCGCGCATGTCAGGCACCGCCTTCGGGTCCATCGTACTGCATGTGAGCTATGGCTGATTTTGGGTGACGCGGCCTGATCAGGCGGCGTGGCTTTCAGTGTTCGGAATGACTTCGATTCCGTCGATGAACTTTACACCGGCGATGACTTTCGGCAACTGGTTCGTGCTCTTCAATCGCCGCCAGGTCTTCGATGCGGCGTCGATGAGCTTGAACACCATCAGCTTCGCAGTTTGTTGCGACAGCGATCCCTTGGTCCGCACCGTTCGGTGGCGCACCGTGGCGAAGACGCTCTCGATCGGGTTCGAGCTGCGTAGGTGGATCCAGTGCTCAGCAGGGAAGTCGAAGAAGGCGAGCAGCGCATGGCGATCCTTGATCAGGCACTCCACCGCACGTCCGTATTTGACGTGGTATTTCTCGACGAAGACGTCGATCGCGGTTTCAGCTTCGGCCCGGTGTGGGGCCAGATAGATGTTCCGCAGGTCGTTCTTCATGGGGCCCTGCACGGATTTGGCGACCTTGTCGAGTACGTTGCTCACTTTATGGCACCAGCATCGTTGGTGCCGCGTGCCGGGAAAGGCCTCGTCCAGTGCCTTCCAGAAGCCGAGGGCGCCGTCGCCGATGGCGAGTTGCGGGGCAATCCGTAACCCGCGTTGCCGCAGGTCGATCAGGAGTTCGCGCCAGCTCTGCGCGCTCTCGCGCACGCCGACCTGGAAGCCGATCAGCTCCTTCTTGCCTTCCGGCGTGGTGCCAATCAGCACCAGCATGCATTCGCTGTGATCTTCCATGCGGGCCTGCAGGTACACGCCATCGGCCCAGATGTAGACATAGCGACGCGCCGACAGATCGCGTCTCTGCCAGCGTTCGTACTCGACCTGCCAATCGGCCTTCAGGCCGGCGATCACCGAAGGCGACAGGTTCGGCGCATCCTTGCCGAGCAGCGCCGAGAGCGCCTCCTGGAAGTCGCCGGTCGAGATGCCGCGCAAATAGAGGACCGGGATCAAGGCATCCAGGCTCTTCGTCCGCCGCGCCCATAGCGGCAGGATTGCCGAACTGAAGCGGAGGCGGTCGCCTGGCCCGCTCGCTCCGCGGTCGCGGACCTTGGGACGAGCGACCTCCACCGGACCGATGCCGGTCGCAATCTCGCGCACCGGACCGTGCCCATGTCGGACCAGGCGCGCTCGACCGTCGGGCAGCGTCAGATTGGCCGTGCTGGCCAGAAACGCGCCAACCTCGATCTCGATCGCCCTGGCAAGCAGGTCCCGCGCGCCGGCACGAACGATATCGGTCAGTGGATCATCAACCGCGGACGGCTGACGGAAAGCAAGAACATTGGTAGTCTCGGTCATGGCGTATCGCTCTCCTCGAGAGGTTCTGGCAGGCTCGTCACCCGCCTCGATACGCCGCCTTCCTCACACCGTCATCACCCAGATTCCGCCATAGCTCACTGCATGTTGCGCCGGAGGCTGCGGTCGGCGGCCCGCTCGCCGCGGTGCGCAACGGAGACCGCATCCGCCTCTCCATCGAGAACAAGCGGATCGACCTTCTAGTCGAGCCGGACGAGATTGCACAACGCCTGGCAGGGTTCACCCCACCGCCGGCTCCACGCCGGGGCTACAAGGCGCTCTATCGCCGAACTGTCACGCAAGCACCCGAAGGCTGCGACTTCGACTTCCTGACGGCCGACCACTCTCCTGTCGACCCTGGCGAGCATAGTTCGGGGTGATGAGACAGATGGCCTGTTGGTATCCGCTCTCCGAAGAGGGGACAGCATACCCATTTTGACGCTCTCACAAGAAACAAACGAGTTGGGGATGGAAATGACAGAGATCAATCAGGGTGCAACGATCAAAAATGTCTTCATCCGGCTTATGCCGGTTCTCTTCATCTCGTACATCCTGGCTTACATCGACCGCATCAACATCGGCTTTGCCGCGCTCAAGATGAATCCCGACCTCGGGATTTCGTCCTACATTTATGGCTTTGGCGCGGACGTGTTCTTCTTCGGCTATTTCATTTTCGAGATTCCTAGCAACCTCATGCTGGAGAAAGTCGGGGCTCGCAGGTGGATTGCACGCATCATGATTTCATGGGGCGTGCTGTCGGCCGGTATGGCTTTCGTGCAAGACCCCACGAGCTTTATTGTGGCCCGGTTCTTCTTGGGCGTCGCTGAGGCTGGGTTCTTCCCGGGCGTGATCCTCTACCTGACGTATTGGTTTCCTCAGCAATATAGGGCCCGGATCATCGCGGCCTTGATGGTCGCGATCCCCGTCTCGCTTGCACTCGGCGCGCCGCTCTCGACGGCTGTCCTCCAAATGGACGGCATTGCAGGGCTGAAGGGGTGGCAATGGCTTTTCATCATTGAGGGAGTGCCGGCGATCCTGTTCGGCCTCGTGTTCCTGGCTGTCATGCCCGACCGGCCGCGTGATGCCAAATGGCTGGGCACTGAGGAGCGTGCTTGGCTGCAGGAGACCATTGAACGCGAACATAAAGCCGTAGCCGCGGTCCACGGGACAAAGGCTCTCCAGGCTTTCGCAGATCCCCGTTTGCTCGCGTTGGCATTCATCTATTTTGCGAATACCACCGCGAATCTCGGTCTCGCGTTCTTCCTTCCGCAGATTCTCAAGAAACTCGGCCTTTCAGACATGCAAACCGGCTTGTTGACGGCCATTCCCTATATTTTTGGGACCGTGGGCATCATCATATTTGGGTACGTGTCGGATAAGTATAAAGAGCGCCGGTACACGCTGTTCGCGGCGCTCGCTCTCACCGGCTTCGGCCTGGTCGGCTCCGGGCTCTTGACCGGTTCGTTCCTCGCCGTCGCTGTCATGGCTCTGGCTGCAATCGGCATCTACGGGACGAAGGCGCCGTTCTGGCCGCTGCCTTCCATGTTCCTCACCGGCAGCGCCGCAGCGGGCGGCATCGCGCTGATCAACTCGATCGGAAACCTCGGCGGGTTTGTAGGCCCTTACATGGTCGGTTGGATTCGGGAAACCACGCACAGCTACCAATCCGGTCTCTATTTCCTCGGCCTTCTTGCGCTCATCGCGGCCGCGTTGACGCTGCTCGTCGTCAATGCACGCTTCACGCAAGCGCGCAGAACCGCGCCGGGAGCAAGTCCCGCAGGCATTCGGGGCGCATAGCACACCTACGTTGAAATCTATCACGGCCAAAACAAGCGTCGTGCAGGTATTCCCTGTCCGACATCTCATTCTGGTGGAGAAGATCACATGACGATACGACACATTGCGTTCATCGGACTCGGAGATATGGGCCACTGGATGGCGCTCCACCTTGCGAACAAGCGTGCGTCCGACGCCGAAAACATAGTGGCATTCGATATTGATCCTGAGCGCGTCAAAGGGCTTGTGGCGCCGGGGCTCGTCGCCACCACGGATCCCAAGAAGATGGCGGGTGCCGAGGTGTTGTTCCTCTGCCTGCCGGACGGAGATGTGGTCGAGAACGCCTTGTTTGGAGCGAATAACGTTGCGGCGACGCTGGCTGACGGGGCCGTCGTGGTGGACCTCAGCACTATCGCGCATGCCAAGGCGCTCGAGCAGCAGCATCTGGTCGACGCATCGCGCTGAGACGGTTGGCGAGCACGCAGCCGGCCGAGCCGGCGCCGACAACGATGTAGTCGTAAACCGTCATCTCATGACCCCATGAGTTCGAAGATCGGTCCTCGCGACATGATCCGCGACGCGCAACGCCTGGGCGGCGATCGTCAGCGACGGGTTCACCGCCGCCGAAGTCGGCAGGAACGACGCATCGACAACGAACAGATTGGGGTGATCAAAGGAGCGGCAGAACGGATCGAGCGGTGATGTCGCGGGATCGAGGCCGATGCGTACTGTCCCG
Source organism: Bradyrhizobium barranii subsp. barranii (assembly GCF_017565645.3). NCBI lineage: Bacteria > Pseudomonadati > Pseudomonadota > Alphaproteobacteria > Hyphomicrobiales > Nitrobacteraceae > Bradyrhizobium > Bradyrhizobium barranii. The sequence continues at coordinate 149,769 of NZ_CP086138.1, read as the reverse complement.
CACTGATGCGAGGGCGTGCGCCGGTCGAACGCCTTTGACAGTACGATCGGATAACCTGCGGCCCGCAGCCGTTCCTTCAACGTCGCCACCAGCGCCAAATGGGTCGTCCAGTTCGAGCGCTGCCAGTCGAGCCGGATATTCGCACCATCGACCGTCACACGGCTCTCGGCGCCCGGCAGATCCTCGCTCATCACGTACCAGTCGACCGCATGCCGGCTCATCAGCCCAAGCGCCAATTCCGGCGCGAGCGGCATGTTGGCCTTCAAAATCGGCGCGGTGACACGTCCTAGCAACTGGATGTTGCCCAGCGGCGGTCCGCCGTGCCCATCATCGAGATAGAAATTGTTGGTGCCGATCGTCTTCTGGTAGATCGAATTGTTGACGACGCGCGGATCGATCGCCAGCACAGCCGAGGAATTGTGGTTCATGAAATAACGGCCGACTGCATCGGCGCGGTTCGCGATGCCGGCCTGTGACGAGCGCAGAAGCAGTGCGGCCGAATTGACGGCGCCCGCCGCGAGCACCACGATGCCGGCGCCGATCATGGTCCGCTCACCGGCCTGAATGACCTCAACGCCGGCAATGCGTTTGCCGTCCGGCTCGACGACCAGCCGCTTGACCTGCGCACCTTCGCGCAGCGCGACATTGTCATGGGCGAGAGCACAGGCAAGCCCGCAGGATTCGGCATCCATCTTGCCGTGCCCGGCGTCGGGGAATGCATCCCACGGAGTCTTGGCACGTTTGAGCCATGTCTCGATGTCGATGCCAAGCGGCAGTGTAAACGGCTTGAGCCCGATCTTCTTGAGCCGCTGCCGTACCGCCGCAATCGCCGGCTCATCCGGCACGGGGCCGAACGGATAGGGCGCGGAGTGAAAAGGCTCCGAGGAATCGTCTCCGAGCGCGCCGCGCACGTTGTAGAGCTGTTCCGCCCGGGTATACCATGGCTCCAGTTCGCCATAGCTGAACGGCCAGCCCGGCGTCGTTCCATCGCGGTGCGCGATGGGCGCGAAGTCTTGAGCGCGGTAGCGGATCAGGACCGCCCCGTAGAGCTTGGTATTGCCGCCGACGCAGTAGTAGTTGCCGGGATTGAAGGCCTTCCCCGCCCCATCGACCCAGGACTCCTGCGGCCGGAACACCCCGCGCTGAAAGATCGCCCTTGCGTCCCGCGCAGCCTCGCTATCGCGCAGACGCTGGCCGCGCTCGAGGATCACGATCTTTGCGCCCGTAGGCGCCAGACCCGCGGCAAAGTTCGCACCGCCCATTCCAGACCCGATGACGAGGACATCGGTTGTCTCCGTGATCTTCATGCAGGCCTCGCACCACTCGATCAGATACGGCGCGTGGTCGTTGGGTCGAACAGCACCGCCTTGTCGAGGTTGAACGCAAGAGTGTGCGGTTGTCCGAGCCGGACGTCAGCATCAGCGCGCATGCGCAAGATCTTCGTTCGTGCCATATGCGCCTCGGGTCGTCAGATCGATGGGAGCCTCGCGCCCCGTTCGGGCAGCCTCGCGCGTCGACAGGGCGGCGCTCAGCGACTTGATCCCGTCTTCGCCCGTAGCCGACGGCGCGCCACGGGCGGCAACCGCGTCGCCGAACAGGCGCACCGCCCGTAGATAGAGATTCTCGTGCGCGGTCGAGAGCTGCCTTTCGTCGTCCCTGGTCCGCAGCAAGACCTCGCCCTTGGGCACCTGGGTCATGCAGTCGGTCCCGATCAGCGATCCCTCTTCGCCATGCACCTCGAAGCCGGTCACCGCGTATCTTGTCGTGAAGGCATCGTGGAACTGGGCAATCAGCCCGTTTTCGAAGCGGACCACTCCCATGACGCCGTCTTCGAGGCCTGCCTGGCCCATACCACCCCGCGACGTCATCGCGGTCACGGCGACAGGATTTTCGTCGAGCGCGAAACGCAAGGTGTCGACATCATGAACGGTGATATCGAGCACGACGCCGCCGCCCGCTTCCGGCCTCTCAATCCGCCAGCCCTGCAGGTGCGGCGGAAGATAGACCGCATGAAAAACGCGGGCGAATAGAGGCTTGCCGATGTGGCCCGCCTTGATCGCGGCATGAATTGCGCGATGGGTGGCCGCGTTGCGCAAATGATGGTTTGTCCCCATCTGCACTCCTGCCGCCTTGCAGGCCGCGACCATTCGCCTCGCGTCCGGCAAGTTCAGCGCGAGCGGCTTTTCGCACAGCACATGCTTGCCGGCCGCGGCCGCGGCCAGCGTTTGCGAACAATGATGCTCATTTGTTGTCGAGATGTAGACCGCATCGATACCGCTTCCGAGCAACGCGTCGAGGCTGGTTGTTGCTATCGCGATCCCGTTCTCGCTGGCAAATCGCTGCGCCCGCTCCGGATCGCTGCTCATCACAGCCCCGACCTCGCCAGCCGCTCCGCGGATGGCCTCGATCATCCACTCGCGCGCGATTGTACTTGCACCGATCAATCCCCAACGCAGGCCACTCAAGATGCTATCTCCGTTTGAATTCCGCTCCCCAACTCTCCCGAACGACCAACCGCGCTTCGCTCACGTAACTCTCGAGATGACGCTCGCCCTCGTTGATCTGCCTCAGCCCCCGCGGCCAAGCCGAGAATCTGATCAAGCTGCATAAGACGCAGCTCGCCTCCGACCGCACCAGCTGTCGTTCGGCGCTCGCCAACCAGGTCCGTCTCGTGCTCCATACGCCCGCTTATTGGCCGATGCTGACCGTGCGCGACGCCATTCCCAAAGCCCGGGAATTGGCCACTGCCGAGTTCGCGACGCTGCGTTGAGCCAGCGTGCGTCCCGAACGCAGCGATACCCGCGACACACATTTTCTTGTTGCAGTTCATCGCGAAATTCCTCCTGGTGGCCCAGACAAATGGTGCCATGGCATGTCGTAGTTTTAGGAGGAACGCTCCCCTTGACCCTGAAGTCGCAGCCAATTTGATAGTCTCGTTACGGAGGCTAATCACCTACCGCATCTAATAGGGCGCTCGCGCCGGCCGAGCGCCTTCATGGCGATGAGGCTGGACACGCGAGCAGGACGAGATCTTCTGGCATTTGTTAGGGAATCGAACGTCAGAGGAGATCATCGCGGCGGCGCGGAGCAAGACTTGTCAGGATCTCAGACGGCGCGGCTATGTGCTGGGTTTGCCCGCGAAATGGTTCAAATCCGCAAAGAGAGCGACCGATCAGCCGGTGCTGGAGGCTGGAAGGGGAGGCGACGCTGTCTAGCGGAGAGATTTCCAAGGGCCGACCGCCCTGTTGAACCGATCCAGTTTTCGCGTGCCAATGATGCGATGACCGTTGGGTCTCGCGTAATAGTAGCGTACTCGGCTGGTCCAAAGCTGAAAGGGCGGAGCGGCCTCATGGTCGCTCTTGGTGTGACCAGGACAAAAGGGTGCGCGTCCTCTTGGACGGCAACATGAGACCGATCACTCTCCACGTGTGCTTATTGGAAATGGAGAAGGCGCAAGACTTCTAGTCGCGCCGCGCAGCAAAATGATGTCCGCCCGCGTATGCGAGTAAGTACAAAACAGCCCAACGCCGCCCGCTTGAATTGCATGGGGGCTACGTTGGTTTTAGCTCCAGGAGGGATGACAAAATCCTGACCTGGATAAGTATGGAGGAAAGCTTACGTCTTCGCTATCCGTATGACTCCGGATACCACCAAGGAGTAGTGGAGACAGTGCGGCGCGGTCTAGGATCGGCTGACGGCAGAACGCGGAGCTGTCCAGCAGGGTGGTAAGCAAAGTGAAATGGACCCGCGGAGCGAGACAGGTTGAACCGGCTTGTTAGTTGGAAACCGATCGCTCCTGATCCCGTTCTACACGCAGCCAGAGATTCTGTCTGCTGCTGTTGCTGTGTCTGCTGCTGTGATGGACGCCCCTCGACGGCATCGATTTGCGAAAGTGAAGGGTGTTGAACCGTCACAAAGAGGAAGCACCGTGAACGAAGTTAGCACGATTGGACTAGACTTCGCGAAACATGTTTTTCAGGCGCATGGCGCAGACGCAGACGGCGATGTTGTTTTCCGCAAACAGCGTCGTGACAAAGTGCTGGCTTTCTTTGCCCAGCAGCCTGCGTGCCTGGTCGCGATGGAAGCCTGCGCCAGCGCCCATCACTGGGCTCGGTATCAACCCATAAGTCATCCGTATTGTCGGGATGAACGACTAGTAAAACCGTATGCGCGCGCTTGAGGTTCACGGCATGACGGTTCTGCCGCGCGATGTGCTCAGCAGGGTCAATGTTCGGCGTCGATTCACAATTCGGCGTCTGCATCGACCCGACACCATAGTCATGAACGTCGTCTCGCGATGACACACGAACGCAACGTTTCCGGCGAGACGCAAAGTCAGGCACGATTGCTTCTCATGAACGCCAGATGACGCATTTGTTGCGCACGTGACGGCGGTGCGACGCACCGATACTTGCGTCATTTGATTCGAATTGAATCCTTTAAGGTTAGCGGCGCAATCAGTGTATGAGCCAGAAATTTCCATGATTGCCGCCGCTCTTGGATGTACGAGTCAGGATCGAGTCTGGTTGGCCGATGACGAGGACCTTGCCGCCGTAGTCCTTTCTCACCAAAGTCTCGGGAATTTTACTGACTTCGATGCTGTCAACGGACACGCTGAGCACCAGAAGATCGGGCCGTTCCGCGTCAGCAGATCGGACCGGTCGATCTCTCGATCAACCTGCCGATGTCGTTTCTTGCCGATGACGACGCGGTGCGCGAGCTCTGCTACCGGATGCCGGATCATGCGGCGTTCGCCGGCCTGCTGATCGAGATCGACAGCACCGAAATGGTCGATAATCTCGACCTGGCGATCGATGTCGCGAGGCGCGTGCGGCTGCACAATATCGGCATCTCGATCGACAATGTCGGCGCCAACTGGCCGTCCTTGCTCGGACTGCCGAACTTCCCGTTCGTTCAGCTCAAGGTCGACCATCAATTCGTCACCGGCTGCGCGGACCAACGCCTGAAGCAGACGGTGTGCCGGCGGGTCATTGAGCTCGCTCACGACAGCGGCGCGCAGGTCGTAGCCCAAGGCGTCGAGACGCGCGCGGATTTCCTCGCCGCACATGAGATGGATTTCGATCAGGTCCAGGGTTACTTGTTCGGCAAGCCAATGGGCGTCAAGAAGTTCGCGCGCTCACGCTTGCACTTCTCGGAGAAAGAGCCGATCGTCCTGAGGCACGGCGGCTAGGCAGGCGCGAGTGTCGCCATCGATCGTGCGCAGCGCTTCGCTGCGCGCGATCAGGCGCTTTGTGTGAATCGGCGCAATGGAATGACTCTGCCCAGATTAATGATGTCAACGGCTTAGCGTGCCGATCGGTGCCGGGCCCCCGCGCCAACTCACAAACTGGACGAGCGATGCGGCGCGTTTGAAGCGTACCGGCGTTCCGGTCGAGTATCGCGTAGCGCGGACCAGGCCAGAGATTGCACTGGCCGAGATCGATCGCGTGATCGCGGTCGGCGTTCGCTTCGGCTACTGGCGGATGCCGGTTACGGCCTCAGCGCGCCGTTCCGTCAAGGGCTCTCGACACGTGGCGTTGCCTGGGCCGTTGGGATCCCTCGTCATCTCAAGGTGTACCCGGTCGCCGTCAAGCTGATCTAGCCGGTTGCAAATCGAGGCCGTCCCCGCAAACGGTACATTCCGGATATCTTGTCGATGCCGGCATGAAAACATGCTGGCTGATGCCAAGTGGCAATACGTAAGTTGCCGAAACGGGACCAAGGGAAAGCTGCGAGCTCGCTTCGCTGCTGTTCGTGTGCGGACTGCCGATGGACCTCCGCAGCGCATCAAGGACAAAGGCCAGCAGCACCTTCCAGGAGACGAAGCGCGGCTTATTGGTGAACACAGAATGTCGGGAGAGAAGAAATACTATCTCGCCAATCTGCCGGCCAAGACAGATCTGCTTACACTAGCTGCCACGATCAAAGCGCGATGGATTTGCGAGCAGGCCCACCAGCAGCGGAAGGAGGTGCTCGGGCTCGATCACTTCGAGGGGCGATTCTGGCAAGGGCTCCATCTCGCCCTCATGACCATAATCACTTACGCATTCCTCCAACACCCACGTCTCGCACAAGCGGGCCGGAAAAATAGAATCAACGGCCCGCCGCCTCAACCGAGCCTCCCGGCCGTGCGCCACGCCATCGTCGAACTCATCGCTCGACCACGACCTCAGCAATGTCCCCACTGCAGAAGACAAATCGGCGCAAAGCAACGGCGTGAATAAATCTGCCAAAGTAGCGTTAGCACTACTTTGGGTGCGCCGGGAGACCGGCAAGGAATAGATGGTGGAAGTCCATTGCGATGAAGGTGTAGCGAACCACATCGGCCCCGAGCCGTGCGCAGGCGTCCGCGAGGGTGTCGGCGAAGCGTCGGTAGGGGAGCATGCAGGCCAGCCATTGAGCCGCGAAACAGTGTTATCTCGGGAGCCGACGCTGTCCAAAGAGCGGAAGGCAATATGGGCGAGTGCGCAAACGCGAGCACCCGTCCAACCCGGCGTGGTCGTAGACCCTGGCATGTATGGAAGCTCCTTGTACGGGAACCGGGATATCTCCGGGTCGGCCATCTTCCTTCTCGGAGGAGATGGTCCGCAGCGGGAAGGCAAGGAGCTGTAGCCGCTGATGCACGACACGGAGAAGTCTGACTCTGGCATAGTAGCTGAGAAGCCAACGAACAAAGCCGGATTACTGGCGGCGGAGTGGGCGGAGCCAAGGCCGGGGACCAAGGGAAACGCGGAACAGCAGCGCATGCACCGGACACAGGGCCGGGCTCGCATGACCCAGTCGCTGGACCGCGTACGGACAGCCGCAAGGCTGAGGAAGAAGGACCGGTTCACCGCGCTCTTTCACCACATCAATGTCGATACACTGCGGGCGGCGTTCTTTGCGCTCAGGCGTAAGGCTGCTCCCGGAGTGGATGGCATGACGTGGGAGGACTACGAGGAAGATCTCGAGCCCCGGCTCGCCGATCTGCACAAACGGGTCCAACGAGGAGCGTACCCACGACGATGCCGATGTCGTTACGGTCGCCGCTTATGCCGGCCGCCCGAAGGCCTGGCGCGAATGGTCCTCCGAATGGAGGAAGGCCAAGAAGCCGATCAAGGTTTTCCACGCTGTCGACGCGGACAATCGCGAGGGGGAATTCAAGGGGTGGACCCGCGAGAAGCGCGACGAGGTCGTAAATAGGGTGCTGCCGGTCATAATGGGACACCGTATCGCTGGCGTGGTCATTGCCCTCAACAAGACCGAGTTTCGCATGGCTACGGAAGGCAAGGAAGAATTGCTGAAAGCACTCGGCAATCCGTATACGACCTGCTTTCACTGGCTGGTGCAGTCCGTGCTTGAATTGATGAAGCCCAACAAGAAGGAAACTCTCAAATTCGTGCACGAAAACAATAACGACGAGAAAGAAGCCAAAGCCTCGTTCGAATTTATCGCCAAGGACGCAAATCCGAACAAGGTGCCGATGAGATTGCTCTTCGGCGGCAAGCGTGAGCAGATGCCGTTGCAGTCAGCGGATATCCTTGCCCATGAGGCCTATAAGCGGTTCAAGGATCCGGACAAGCCAGAACGAAAGCCATGGCAGATCCTGAGGCCCAAAATCGTGGTGGTTCATCTCGGGAAAGACAACATGGCCAAGCTGGTCCAGTCGCTCGAAGAGATCGTGAAGAATACAAGCGATCAAGCCAGCAGCGCGGCGCGGAAGAACAAGGCGTCCTGAAATGCGTTCGATGCGATCAATGCGCCTATTAATCCCTTGCCGTTGCTAATGAGAAAAACCCCTACCGGGGTTTGCCGCGGCAGGGGTTCGAACACTGCTTCTTTCGACGATCGGCAGACTAGTACCCGGAATCAGAGCTGAGTGATACGGCGGCCTTTGAAACGGCGTTGACGGACCTTTTTCTTGGTCCAGACGAAGGGCTCGGCTCTGTCGTTGTATGCGTTGACGTAGGCATCGATGTGTTCCTGAAGCTGCTTGAGGCTCGTGAAGGAGGTGCCGCTGAGCGACTGCCCCTGCAAGATGGAAAACCATACTTCGACCTGATTGAGCCATGACGCACTTGTCGGCGTGAAATGAAATTGCACGTTGGGGTGGGCCTTGAGCCAGTCCTCGTTCTTTTTATGGGTGTTGAGGTTGTCGAGGATGACGTGAAGCTTGCGGTTCGGAAAAGCCGCGGTGACGCTGTTCATGAAATCGAGAAACTCGACGCGGCGCCGGCGTTTTGAATGGGTCGCGATGATCTTTCCGGTGGCGACTTCGAGCGCCGCAAACAATGTTGTGGTGCCATGCCGCTTGTAATCGTGGCTTTGGCCGGTTAAGGCGCGGCCATTGGGCAACTTCAGATAACCCTGCGCTCGCTCCAAAGCCTGGATCGAGGGCTTCTCGTCCACGCACAGCACAATGGCCTTCGCCGGCGGCGCGACATAGAGGCCGACAACATCGGCGGCTTTGGCCGTAAAGTTCGGGTCGTTGCTCTCGCACCAGGACTTGCGAGCCACCAGGTCAATCTTGTGGCTGCGCAGGAACCGCCAGACATATTGGACATCGACATCGCCCAGCGCCTCGGCCAGCAGGGGGCCGGTCCAGCGCGCAAACCCTTGCGGTGGCGGCTTATCCAGCAGCTTCAGAATCCGCTTGTCGGTCGTCTTCGTATAGATCGGCTGCTTGCCAGGCCGCGGCTTATCTTGCAGCCCTTCAAGGCCATGGTCGGCATAGCGATGCCGCCAAAGGCTGACAATCCGCGGCTGGACCCCAACTTCCTTGGCGATCGACCGGGTGCTGCGCCCATCCGCCGCCAACAGAACTATCCGCGCCCGCTTCAAATCGCGCTGCAACGTCACCGGTGAGCGACAGCACGCCTCAAGCACCTTGCGATCTTTCCTCGAAAGGTGGACTTCTCTTGCTTCGGGTATCATCCCGACCTTGAATCACGACTCACGTTCCAAGAAAAGTGGGTACTAGAGCCACGGCCTTGATCGGCTGCGGCTCGTTTTCGACCGAAGACCAATTCAGATGAACCGGCTTTCCATAGCGGAACGCAATCGTCGCCGGTCCGTCCGGATCATATATGACGTTAGACCATTCCACGCTGATCGAGCCGACGGGAACGGGCGGCAGGTGGTCCTCCAGATGGTCGGACATGAGGTCTATTTGCAGACAGATAGAGCCAGCGCTGAAAATGAAAAGTATGTGCGGAACGACGTCGGTCGGATTTGTCCGACGGAGCAGCGCTCCGACGACAAGCGGCGGTGCGTTGCCGACGGAAGCGAATGACAGGCCGACGCCAAGATTGGGAAAATCGACATTGTCGTCCGCATCGAGGAGCCAGGCACGAAGCTTGGCGTAGTGATTTAGCTCATCGTCGGGCAGCAGCGCGAGACCCATCTTTGCGAGGGCCTTGTAAGCCTGACGTGGTCGAAAGGGCACCCCCGCGACCGGCACGGTCATGCGGAACACGCCTTCTGCAGTTACGGAAACGTGCTGAGCAGGATCCGCATTGTTGGAGAATACATTTGTTCCCTGTCCATCGGCTCCGCCGCGTCGCGATATCACGGAATCGCCTCCCGAGCGTCCTGTTTGCCGGACCTTGTTGGACTTTCCTTTCACGCCACCCAGCGTCAGGCATGGGCTGTCAGCTTTCGCGATAGCGTCGTCATACTTCGAGAATATCTTATTGCAGCCATCGCATTCATCCCGAGAGATAACCCACTTGTTGCCGAGAGCTTCGGGGAAGGTGTGGGCCACCATTCGGAAACGGGCGGGATCTGTTTCGCCGCAATAGCGGCATCGCCCTGCTGCTCCAAGGAACACAGTGCCGCCACCGATCGACGCCTTTACCTGAGCGAGCAACGAATAACGCCCGCCCAAAACAGCGTCGCCTATCCGTGGTCCTTTATCCATGCTGTCCTGAAATTCGATCTGATTCGTCTGGCTACGATAACGCAGTTCGGACAATCGGCGCCTTGCCATATTGATATTGGTGATACAAGTCCCTGCTTCCGTGTGAGCCTTGGGCCTCGGCTTTCCAGCTCGGCCCTCGCCAAGAACTTGCGGTTTTCATTACCAGCGATCCTTGCCGGATGACGCGGTCCTGATCGTCATGTGCGGCGCCGAAAAGGAAGACAAGGCAGCATAAACGAGCATGAAGACTCCATCCTGGACCACCGCACAGACCAAATGAGTGTTGGCGTCAATGGGGCGTATGTTCCGTTCAGGAAGGCGCCGGACGTGATGCAACGTTTCGTTCGACCCGCCCTGTTCTCCACGGGAGATGCGGTCTTCGAGCTTCAGGTCTTTGGTACGGCACTCATGGCAAGGTACCGCGGCTGGGATTTTGCCGCTCACAACTGCCCATCAAGTCAACCCAAGCCGTGGAGCGCCTTCCGCTGCTTCCTTCCGCGTTGTGATCGAGCGCGACGGCAAGCGGCTCGCGGTCGCACCCTCGTCCTTGCACTTGCCGCGCATCGAGGAAGAGGAGTATCGCTCGCTCAGCGATCTGGTCTTCTTCTGTCAATCGGCGTTGGACTGGGACCCCCGATCGGCGTCCAAAGGGGACCCCTTTGATCGGCGAGTCTTGATGGTAGCGCTCGCGGCGTCGGAGCTGGCCGGGGTTGCGGAGACGGCGCGAGCGCGGGTTGTTTGATCGTCGTCGCGGCTTTTAAAGCGCCAGCTGTCGTTACCGGTCTCGACGATGTCGCAGTGATGAGTCAGCCGGTCGAGCAGCGCGGTCGTCATCTTGGCATCGCCGAACACGCTCGGCCACTCGCCGAATGCCAGATTGGTGGTGACGAGGACGGAGGCGCGCTCATAAAGCCGGCTGACGAGGTGGAAGAGAAGCTGACCGCCGGACTGGGCAAAGGGCAAATATCCGAGCTCGTCCAGGACAATGAAGTCCATGCGGGTTAGGTGCTCGGCAAGCCGGCCCTGTCGCCCGTTGCGGGTCTCGGTCTCGAGGCGGTTGACGAGGTCGACCACGTTATAGAAGCGGCCACGGGCGCCGGATCGGATGCAGCTTCGCGCGATAGCGATGGCCAGATGGGTCTTGCCGGTGCCCGTTCCACCGACCAGGACGACGTTGCGTTGCTGGGCGATGAAGCCGCCGCCGGCGAGATCATTGACAAGCGTCTGGTTGATCGGCGTGGCGTCGAACTGGAAGTCTGCGATGTCCTTTGCAAGCGGCAACTTGGCGATGGTGAGCTGGTATTTGATCGAGCGGGCCTGCTTCTCGTTGATCTCGGCGGAGAGCAGATCGCCGACGATGCGCTGGGGTTCGTGCTGGCGTTTGACGGCGGTCGCCATGATCTCGTCGAAGGCGGCCTTCATGCCGTAGAGCTTAAGCTCGCCCATGAGATCGAAGATTTGGGTTCGTTCCATCAGTTTGTCCTCCGGAGGTTGTCGTAGCGGGCACAATCGGCGATCGGCGCATGGCGAAGCGTCAAGGCGGCCGGCGTCATGATGTTGGCCGGTGGGGCAGGTTCACGTTGACGAGCCAGGATGTTGAGCACGACATCGGCGGAATGAACGCCATGAGCGACCGCCTCGGCGCAGGCGGCTTCCACCGCGGGCAATCCGTCTGTCAGCACCGCATTGAGGATATCGACCATCTGTCGATTGCCATCGTCGGCACCGGCGAGTTTGCGCCGTACACGCTCAATCGCTGCGGGCAGCACCCAGTCCTTGAAGGGAGCGCCATTACGCAAGGCACCGGGCTTGCGCACAAGCACGGGCACATAGTGCCAAGGGTCGTAGACCGTCTCGCCGCGACCGAATGATCGCGGATGTTCGGCAACGACCCGGCCGTCCTGGCGGATCACGATGCGGTCCGCATAAGCCTGGACCTCAATGGGCCGCCCGACCGCGCTTGCCGCAACCGAGTACTTGTTGTTGTCGAAGCGCACCAGGCAGGTCTTGGAGACCGAGGCCGGGACGGCATGGAAGCCATCGAACCGACCTGCATAAGGCACGAGATTGGGTCGCTCGGCCTCGAAGATCTCCCAGACAGTCCGGTCGGCGAACTCTGGATGCCGATGCGCCTTGGCGTAGGCGATACATTTATCGAGCAACCAGGCGTTCAGCTCGTCCAATGTCTTGAAGCGCAGTCGCGGGGTGAAAAAGCGTTCGCGGACCAACCCGACCTGGTTCTCGACCTGTCCCTTCTCCCAGCCCGACGCTGGCGTGCAGGCAACCGGATCGACCAGATAATGGCTACACATCTGCAGGAAGCGCTGATTGTAGAGGCGGCCTTTGCCGACAAAGATCGTCTCCACCGCCGTCTTCATGTTGTCGTAGATGCCGCGCCGGCAAGTCCCCTTGAACAGTGCGAACGCCCGGTCGTGGGCGTCAAACACCATCTCCTGCGTCTCGCGCGGATAGGCCCGAACAAACAGCATCCGACTGTGGCAAAGCCGGACATGCGCCGCCTTCACGACCACCGTGGTTCCGCTCAACAGGACGACTTCGTGGCTCCAATCAAACTGGTAGGCTTCGCCGGGCGCAAAGCTCAACGGCACATAAGCTGAGGTCGTCGAGGCGCCACGCTCTCGGCTCCACCGCCGCGCATAGCGACGAACCGCGTCGTAGCCGCCGGCATATCCGAGGCCGCGAAGCTCTTCGAACAAGCGAATCAGCGTCAGCCGTTCGCGCGTCGTCTTGCTCTCGTTCGCCGCCAGCAACCGGTCAAGCTCGGCACTCCACGGGCCCATCTTCGGAAGCGGCTGCGTCTCTCGCTCGTACCGGAACTCCGTCGCCTCCGAGCGGATGACCTTGCGGACCACCTTGCGCGATACGCCAAGCTCCCGGCAGATCGCCTTGATCGGCTGACCATGAACAAAATAAGCGCGACGGATCTTCGCAATCGTCTCCACCACCAGCATCCCAACCTCGGCTTCCATGACTTGATGGAAGCCACTGTGGACCCTTGTCCCGGGGTCCCGATTGGATGCCGATTACCCCGAATACGGGGTCCTTATTCCATGCCGAAACACACCCTGCTGGCCGAGGCGCTGGGCGATGTCGATGTCCAATATGTCTGGCGGTTCCTGCGCAGCCACAAGATTGACCTGGTGGCTCGCAAGTCCTGGTGCGAGAGCAACGACCCGAACTTTACGGCCAAAGCCGCCGATGTTGTCGGCCTCTATGTCGCGCCGCCGGCGAAGGCCATTGTGCTGTGCGTGGACGAGAAGCCCTCGATCCAGGCTTTGGAGCGAGCGCAGGGTTATCTGAAGTTGCCCAATGGCCGCGCCTTGACCGGCCAAAGCCACGATTACAAGCGGCATGGCACCACAACATTGTTTGCGGCGCTCGAAGTCGCCACCGGAAAGATCATCGCGACCCATTCAAAACGCCGGCGCCGCGTCGAGTTTCTCGATTTCATGAACAGCGTCACCGCGGCTTTTCCGAACCGCAAGCTTCACGTCATCCTCGACAACCTCAACACCCATAAAAAGAACGAGGACTGGCTCAAGGCCCACCCCAACGTGCAATTTCATTTCACGCCGACAAGTGCGTCATGGCTCAATCAGGTCGAAGTATGGTTTTCCATCTTGCAGGGGCAGTCGCTCAGCGGCACCTCCTTCACGAGCCTCAAGCAGCTTCAGGAACACATCGATGCCTACGTCAACGCATACAACGACAGAGCCGAGCCCTTCGTCTGGACCAAGAAAAAGGTCCGTCAACGCCGTTTCAAAGGCCGCCGTATCACTCAGCTCTGATTCCGGGTACTAGATTTCAATCCGCAGCCTCCGCCGGCTCATTCACGCCGATCTTTCGCTAAGTACAGGCAGGTCTTAGTTCTACTCGAAGGATTGCGCGGCCGGGTCCTTTGAGAAGCGAAGAACCAGCGTGTCATCGTCTTCGTCAACGCTGCCCTTCTCGAAAGTTATCTCGCTAATCATAAAGCCTTGATCCAGAAATCTGCCTACGGTCGAGCCGCCTTCTGCATCGCCAAGAAAATGGCGAAACTGCTCCTCGGTGATGCGACCTGCCAGAAAATCCTGGAAGGCGCGACTGGACATACGATACGTGATGTCGTTACCGGTCGACGTCATGCTTACACCTTCATACCATCCGCGCTGCTCCGGAGCGAAGGCGCCCTGCCTGAAGAGGGACCGCGCCTGAGAGCCAGTTGAACCGCGGAAGTGGCAGGGTTGCTTCGATCTTGCGCAGGCTGTCCAGGAGGCCAGGGGTTTCAACATCCCAAAAGACGACGGCCTTCCAGCTTCGCTTTGGCTCCTGAGAAAATAGTCGATAATCCTTTTTGGGCACGAAGACCACGACAGCATCGACGCGCCCTTTCTTGTCGGAGAGAAACCGGCGGATGATCTTTTCCGCGGTGGCATTCCGCTCGTTAACGTTCGGGAATGGCGCGCCCAATTCGTCCAGGGTCCTCGATCCGATCTCTGAAAGAAAGATGATCCGATATGTCCCTTCGGGCGCCCCTTCGATTTGTGACAGCTTTTGGCTAAGGACATTGTAGATCGGATTGTCCGTCTCGGAATAGACGCGCGGCGGTCGCGAGGTCCAGAAGTTGTGATACCGTATCTGCTTGTAATTTTTCTTCTCGATCTCGACACATAAGCCGCTCTCCTCAACTCTCAGATGTTGAACCGGCTCATTGTTCGACAGTACCCATTCCTTGATAAGCGCCTTCGCTGCGTCAGATAACATGTAACGCTTCGGCGCGGCGATCCCGCGCATTCTGATTCCGCGCTCAATCTCGGTCGTCTCGGCAAATCGGAAGTACAGATAGTCGCCAAATCCCTTTTTGATCGTATTGGCGTGGGCAACGATGGTCTGCGAACATCGATCCATGAGTTGTTGGCCGGAGATGGAGTTGTCGTTGGTGGACGCTATCTCAACGACCGCGGGCCTATCCGGCAGCAGGCCCTCGACATAGGCATCCGGCTTTTTTCCATTCACCCACCACGCCGGTTCGACCTCCAAGCAGTCGAAATCCCTCATCGCCCAAACCAGCGCCAATTCCATCTCCGCCGGCAAGGCCTGCTCGACGCGCTTATTGTTTAATCGCGCGACCAGATCGGCTCGCTTGTTGCCGTCGAGCAGGGGCCGCAGATCGTTCAACATTGCCTGAATGCGGCGGCGGGTGAATATGGCCATGGCGGCGCGCTTAATTGGTCCAGGAGCGAATCGAACTTCATTGTGGCATCTCGTTGCTCAAACGGTAAGAATCAGGGATACAGCACATCGCAACAACGGTGATTATACCATATAAACAAATAGATAGGATCCTACTTGCATGATTTTTCAATGAAAAAACTTGCAAATCGGCCCTTTTTGGTCTATATTGCCAGGCATGACCAAGCTCGATGAACTCAAGCGGCATCTGAAGCCGGGACAGGCCTATCGGCGGGCCGATCTGGCCCGCTGGTCGACGTCTGTCGATCGGCATCTCAAGGAGCTTGTTGAAAGCGGCACCCTCAAGAAGCTCTCGGGCGGCCTGTACGTGTATCCGAAGGAAACGGCTTTCGGTCTGGCGCCGGCAGCTGACAAGGATGTCGTGAGCGCTTTCCTGAAGGACGACACGTTTCTCCTGGCGTCGCCGAATGCCTACAACAGTCTGGGCGTGGGCACGACGCAGCTCTATGACAAGACCGTGGTCTACAATCACAAGCGTCATGGCGAGTTTCAGCTCGGCAATCGCACGTTCGCCTTTCGGGTGAAGCCACGCTTTCCAAAATCACTGACAAAGGAATTCTTGCTGGTCGATCTCGTTAACAACGTCGATCAGCTTGCCGAGGCCAAGGACGAAGTTCTCAAGCGCGTGGCGGAGCGCGCCGCGGCATCCGATCAGAGGCGCTTGCGTCGTGCGGTGCGCGAATATGGAAGCGAGCGCGCCAAGAAGTTCTTTGAGCGCGCGCTGAGAGCGGACGAATTGCATGCCGCGTGATTTCCTCCACAATCACCCGCAATTTGCGGATCTCATCCGCATTGTGGCGGACGAGAAGGGCATTGATCCGGCCTTGGTCGAAAAGGACTACTGGATCATGCACTGCCTTTACGGACTTGATGAGCTGGGCTTCATTTTCCAGCTCAAAGGCGGCACGTCGCTTTCCAAGGGCCACAAGATCATCAGCCGGTTTTCGGAGGACATCGACATCCTGATCGAACCGTTCCCCGGCCAGGATGTAAAGACCGGCAAGAACCAGAACAAGCCGGCCCATATCCAGTCACGCAAGGACTTCTACGATTGGCTGGCTGGCGAGATCAGGATTGACGGCATCTCGAATGTCGAGCGCGACACTGAGTTCGACGATCTGCCGAACTATCGCAGCGCCGGCATCAAGCTGAATTACACGACGGTCGTGGAGGCCATGGAAGGACTCCGGGAGGGCGTTCTGCTGGAGGTCGGTTTCGACACCGTGGCTCCGAACGCGCCAAAAGACATCAGTTCATGGCTCTACGACCGGGCTGCTGCAAGCAACGTGGACGTCATCGACAACCGCGCCACGGAGGTGCCTTGCTATGACGCCGGCTATACTTTCGTTGAAAAGCTTCAGACCGTCTCGACGAAATTCCGCAAGCAGCAGGCGGATGGCAGCGATCCGGTCGGGTTCATGCGTCACTACTACGATATCCATGAGCTGCTCAAGCAGCCCGACGTTCAGAAATTCATTGGCACGGGAGCCTACACGGCTCACAAACAGGCACGTTTTCGCCAAGGCGACAATCAGAACATCGCTGAGAACGAGGCCATCCTTCTGAGCTATCCCAAGACGCGCGCACAGTACGCGGACGCCTATGAGCGCAGCAGCGCGCTCTACTATGCGGGCAAGCCGACGTTCGAGCAGATACTTGCCGAGATCGGCAAGTGGGCTGACAAGTTATAGCCTTCAGAGCGCAGCGCCGTTGGAT
Source organism: Bradyrhizobium barranii subsp. barranii (assembly GCF_017565645.3). NCBI lineage: Bacteria > Pseudomonadati > Pseudomonadota > Alphaproteobacteria > Hyphomicrobiales > Nitrobacteraceae > Bradyrhizobium > Bradyrhizobium barranii. Next base: position 132,902 of record NZ_CP086138.1, on the reverse strand, counting down.
AATCACCCTCCGAAACGCCCGCAGCCAGCCCGGCACAAGCCATTCCTTTTGTGGTAAGCCTTTGTCGAGCATGGCACCGCAAACGCTACCGACCGTCCGCGTTTTTGCGCCTGAACTCTGGGGCGAGGTCGACCGCTTTGCCAATTTTTACGGAGAGACCTACAAGTTTTCCGACCGTGACCGACGTGCCGTGAGCGGCGTCGCTACGCATCTCGAAAAGGCGATCACACTCCGAGCCTTAGCCGTCAAATTGAGACCTGGCCTCGATATCGACCGAGATCAACTCAACAAGAACGGGTTTACGCCAGCCGTAAACTCTCGCGAACTGTCAACCGTTATCGAAGCGGCTGTCCTTGAGCTCTACTCCTCGGTCGACTGCACCGTGAAGGTCCTGCATGCCATTTACAGCAAGGGCTCACGGTCATTTCCGGGCTCCACAAGAAAGCTGTTTCAGAACATAGATAAGGTGACCGGCGGTTTTCCTGAAGAGCTAAAGGACGCGATCCGTTCCGCTCACTGGTACAATGGTCTCCTCTATTGGCGCGATGAGCTGACCCACCTCGCCACCGGCGGATGTTCGCTGGATCATAATACGGGCTCTGTCAGCTACATGCATACAGGCATGCGACAGCACGGAAACGCATATATCATCAATGATGTCTTTGCCTGGATCGATGACGCGATCGAGAAGATCAACGCCTTTACCGGCGTCATCTTTCACTTGCTCAATTCGACTTTGAAATCCGCCCTCGTGCAGCAGGTTTGCGGCTTCGTCGAGGGGCGCATTCTGATCAGATACCTCGATCCAACGGAACCCCTCGACTTCAATAGCGGACGATGCTTCGCTTATCAATGGTTCGAGAAGCCCGAAAACCCGACCTGTCCGATCGTCGAGCACTGCGGGGCTTACAAGCGAAAGATGCCGCCCGGCCCGCCGGTCACAGCAGCCTAATCGCCCTGCTTCCAACAAGCCTTCAAGACTTATCTCGGCACGATCATCACGCGAACAGTCATTTTCTCGTTGTCGCCGCTTAAGTCGTTCTCAACACTGCGGGGATTTGAAGTACGTCCTGCCGGGTCGTACACGACACAGTAGAGGCTGCGGCACATCGGATGCTGCTTGTACTTCGCGACATCGACGGTCAGTTGTTCGCCGAGCTGCTTCGTAGTCAGAGAGGGCCGTGTCATCTTGATCTCAACCACCGACTCGACTTCCGGCAGCAAGAAGTCCATGCGTGAAGCACCTCCGGCATAACTCGGAGACCACTCCTCTTTTCGAATGTCGTCGAAATAAATGATCAGCAGCGCGTGAAACAGATCCTGAACGTCGTACTCGTCTTCGACTTCGAGCGTGGGGCGCTCCTCCCGCCTCTCCCGAAGCTGACGGATGACAGCGTGGAGTCGTTCGGCTACCTGAGGCCGACGCGCGCCGTTTCGTGGCAGATACAACTGCAAGACTGCGAGAGAGCAGCCAAATTGCGGCTCCATTTGAGCCGCTTACAGTCCTAGAAGCCTTGACGAGCCACCACCTATTGATGCGCTCTGGAGACGGCGTTGCGTTCCAACATCAGCAATTTCAGGAATGGTATGCGAGCCGCCGCGTTGCCGAATTGATGAAGGCGGCGGCAAACGGTGATGCCGGTGCCCGCGTAGAATTGCGCGCATCCGTCTTGGACCGCCCCTCGTGGGAAGAGTCAGTCTTGTTCGCCGCCGAACGGCTATCGCGAGAGAGTAACGGCGCGGAAGTCGTCGCTCACGCCGTGCGTCTCGCCTTGCCTATCGATCCGATGCTAGCGGCTGAGATGATCTTCCGCGCTGCACCCGCATTTTTGGGATCTCGTACGAGACGATATCATCACGTTCGCCACGCGTTGGCACCAGCCGGGCAAAGCAGATCGTGCCGTTCGCTTTATGATCATGACAGGCCGACCTGAATTTGCCGCGCAGGTTTGGCCCCTCGCGTCAAGCAGAGAGCTGGCCCCGGTTGTTTGGACAGCGCCCCGCTGGATTTAAGTGGATTCCTGCCGGGTTATGCTGAACGCGGGGCTTTACGGTTTTGTCGTTGCGTCGGGAGGGCGTAGCCCGACCAGAGCGACGACAAAACCGTCGGCGACGGTCATGCGGCCATCACCATAGCTTGCGTGCCGAAGTAAGCCTCGTCGGGCGTGCGCCCGTCAAGGCTCGAGTGAGGGCGTCCCTGATTGTAGAAGGCCAGATACTTGGCAATTGACGCTCGCGCCTCGGACACGCTGTCGTAGGCGCGGAGATATACTTCTTCGTATTTGACCGTGCGCCAGAGCCGCTCGACAAACACGTTGTCGCGCCAGGCGCCCTTGCCGTCCATGCTGATGGCGATCTTCGCGTCCAGCAGCACATCGGTGAACTCGAGGCTGGTGAACTGGCTGCCCTGATCCGTGTTGAAAATCTCGGGCCTGCCGTGCTTCGCCAACGCCTCCTGGACCGCTTCGACGCAGAAGGCCGCCTCCATTGTGATCGAGACGCGATGGGCCAGGACCCGTCGGCTGAACACATCGACGACCGCCGCGAGATAGACGAAGCCACGCCGCATCGGAATGTAGGTGATGTCCATTGCCCACGCATGGTCGGGCCGCTCGATCTTCAATCCGCGCAACAGGTACGGGTAGATCTTGTGACCCGGAGCCGGCTTGCTCGTGTTCGGGCGACGATAGACCGCCTCGATCCGCATGCGCTTCATCAGCGTCGCGATGTGGCGGCGACCGGCGTATACGCCCTCCCGCCGCAGCAACGATCGCAGCATACGCGCTCCCGCGAAGGGATAATCGAGATGCAGCTCATCGAGCCGACGCATCAAGGCAAGGTCCTCGGCCGAAACTGGCCGAGGTTCATAGTAGACCGTGCTGCGAGCCAGCTTCAGGACCTTCGCCTGGCGCACGATAGAAAGATCATGATCGCGGTCGATCATCGCTTTGCGCTCAGCAGGCCCGCCTTGGTGAGCGCGCCGGACAAAAAATCGCTTTCGAACGCCAGCTCGCCGATCTTGGCATGTAACGCCTTCAAATCGACCGGCGTCTCGGCCGATGTCTTGTCATGCCCAAACACGCCGGCGGCGCCTTCCAGGAGCTGGTTTTTCCAGATCGTGATCTGGTTCGGATGAACATCAAACAGCTGCGCCAGCTCCGCCAGTGTCTTGTCGCCTTTGACCGCAGCCAAAGCAACCTTCGCCCTGAATGCCGGAGAATGCGTCCGGCGGCTCTTCTTCGTCATCTTCGCTCCTGATTCGCAGCAAGAATCCTCGCCGCTGTCAGGCAGAAAATCCACTCAAGCTACTGTCCGAATTTGCGGGGCCAGCTCTTACTGTTGCGTCTCGCCCGGGAACACAGAGACATCGCAGATGATTACACATGGATGCAGGCCTTCTTGGAACGGGGCGCTGTTGCGTCCGTGCTGCTCTATCTGGATCTCTATAATGAGGGCGTATTCGGTCGCGGCCCCAACGGTGTCGACGCGTGGCATATCGGACGCCAGCTCGCGGCCTATGCTCAGAGATCCCCAGAACTGAACTCCGAGTTGCAGACGCGATACGAAAGCATTGGCGATGGCCCGGGCCGTAAAGTGCTCGAACAATTTTTCGGCGAAGCGGCAGGAGAGAACGACATCATTGCCATGGTGAAGAAGTATGCTGCGACCAAACAGCCTTACGACGGTCAGATGCACCGAGCCCTGGAAGCCGGAGCGACGGAAAAAGTGCCCATTGGAGAAGACTCCAACGCCTATAATGTCTACCCCGCTCCGGTAGGCGAATTGCGTAAGGCGCTTTTTGGCATGCTGTATGGCTCGCCTACTGAGGCCGCCATAGCGAGAAGATGCCTAGAAGAGATCGATGAGCTTCGGGACGAACACGGCATTGCGGCCGACGACGGTCGGCACCCAGATGTCATGTCCGAGCGTCCATGGCCACCCGAAGCGAAGACCTGATAATTGGAAACCGTCGCGGCCAAACCGTTCACGTCGCGCTGATCTGGCCGAGAAGCTCATCCAGTGTTGCAAATTGAACCCCAAACTCCGCCGTGAGCCAGGCTCGGTTTGTAGGATCAAGAATGGATCGGCCCGCGGCGTGGGCTTGATCATTGGTGCACAGAATATCGTTTCGATAGCCTATGTGGGCAGCGACGAGCTCCCCGTCCGCCCATTCCGCACAAGCCTTGCGAAACCTCTTCTCGTCCTGGAGTACTCCGCCGGCACCCTGCCACCCGCCAGCGGCTTCAAACGCAGCCCTACCTACGCCCCGAGCTTCAATTCGGGCCAAGGCATCGATTTGGCGTTGCTCGCGCTCGCCGGCGCCGCGCGCCCCCTGCGCAAAAAGCGCCGGGTCGCCGATCTCCGTAGGGCTAGGTAATCCGAGCCATGACGCCGTGCGCATAAGCCTGATACCTGCGTCGAACGCACTTTTTAGCTTCGCGGATTGCATCTCAGGCAGGCCAGGATGTCGGGCGTCATCGGGGCCCATCGTCATCTGGATATGGGGCTTGCCGTCCCTCTCAACTACGGAAACCTGCACCTGCATTGTTGGCTCGGAAAAATAGGATGTACGCTCGCTCTTACGGATTGCTTCGATCCGAAAGCCCGCTTCACTTATGAATCCCGCGATCTGGTTTGTGGCGCGCGCGGCGCGAATAGTGGTCCAATCGCGGTCCGCTGGATCGAAGATTTTTTCCCAAGCGTTGCTGTCGAACGATACCCGCATAAGCAAACCTTATCCGTGAACGAAGCTCATTTTCGTCACGAGTTTCGCGCCGCTTTCTGCCAGCATCAAGACTACCTCCATGCTGCGTCCATGCTGCGTGGAGCCGCCGCGAGTGCTTGGTAGTCCTTGAAATTAAACGGGAATTTTTGCGAACCGCTCGGCGTCGGAATTTGCAGCAAGGAGTCGCAGATTTTGCCTGTTTTTGTTGAGGTTTCGTAGAAATTGGTAGAGCGAAAGGGCGCAAAAGCGGACATCCCGAGTGGAATCAAAATCCGCTGCCAAATGCCTGCGCTCGCAGTTACGAAGCCTAGTACCCGGAATCAGAGCTGAGTGATACGGCGGCCTTTGAAACGGCGTTGACGGACCTTTTTCTTGGTCCAGACGAAGGGCTCGGCTCTGTCGTTGTATGCGTTGACGTAGGCATCGATGTGTTCCTGAAGCTGCTTGAGGCTCGTGAAGGAGGTGCCGCTGAGCGACTGCCCCTGCAAGATGGAAAACCATACTTCGACCTGATTGAGCCATGACGCACTTGTCGGCGTGAAATGAAATTGCACGTTGGGGTGGGCCTTGAGCCAGTCCTCGTTCTTTTTATGGGTGTTGAGGTTGTCGAGGATGACGTGAAGCTTGCGGTTCGGAAAAGCCGCGGTGACGCTGTTCATGAAATCGAGAAACTCGACGCGGCGCCGGCGTTTTGAATGGGGCGCGATGATCTTTCCGGTGGCGACTTCGAGCGCCGCAAACAATGTTGTGGTGCCATGCCGCTTGTAATCGTGGCTTTGGCCGGTCAAGGCGCGGCCATTGGGCAACTTCAGATAACCCTGCGCTCGCTCCAAAGCCTGGATCGAGGGCTTCTCGTCCACGCACAGCACAATGGCCTTCGCCGGCGGCGCGACATAGAGGCCGACAACATCGGCGGCTTTGGCCGTAAAGTTCGGGTCGTTGCTCTCGCACCAGGACTTGCGAGCCACCAGGTCAATCTTGTGGCTGCGCAGGAACCGCCAGACATATTGGACATCGACATCGCCCAGCGCCTCGGCCAGCAGGGGGCCGGTCCAGCGCGCAAACCCTTGCGGTGGCGGCTTATCCAGCAGCTTCAGAATCCGCTTGTCGGTCGTCTTCGTATAGATCGGCTGCTTGCCAGGCCGCGGCTTGTCTTGCAGCCCTTCAAGGCCATGGTCGGCATAGCGATGCCGCCAAAGGCTGACAATCCGCGGCTGGACCCCAACTTCCTTGGCGATCGACCGGGTGCTGCGCCCATCCGCCGCCAACAGAACTATCCGCGCCCGCTTCAAATCGCGCTGCAACGTCACCGGTGAGCGACAGCACGCCTCAAGCACCTTGCGATCTTTCCTCGAAAGGTGGACTTCTCTTGCTTCGGGTATCATCCCGACCTTGAATCACGACTCACGTTCCAAGAAAAGTGGGTACTAGTCTGCGTGAGAATTGTGGCATCGAACAATCATGATGAATCACCCGACGCCGGGCTCAACTGCGAGCTTGAGCACATCTTCGGGGGAATGCGACAACCTGAGCTTGAGCGCCTAACCATCGACGCCATTCGCGAATACCGTGCGAGCGTCGCGCTCGCCGAGACGGCCCGATTGCAGCGGCTAGCCGCAGAGGCTGGCATGGCCTCTTGTCCCGACCGTCGGGCAGAGCTCCAACGAACCCATGAACATGCGGAGACTGAGCATCGGGCGCGTCAGCTTGTCCTCAACAGCCTGATCGATCGCCTCGGTTACGTTCCCAAAATTCCCGCCGGATAATCGTCATGGCAACGACTCTGGGCCGGGCGTCGCCGTTGATCGAAGAGCAGGGTCGTCCGGTAACGTATCACAGTGGACTAGATCAACTTTTTCTCCATGGCGATACGGACGGCTTGCTGGAGATTGCTGGCGCCGAGTTTGTCGCGCGCATTGTCCAGATAGAATTGGACCGTTCGTGGCCTGATCCCAAGCAAGTCCGCGATCACATTCATTGACTTGCCGTGTGACGACCAACTGAGCGAGGTCGCCTCCTGCGTCGACAGCGTCACGTTCCCTGTCTTGAAGGACGACCCAGACGCCAGGCTGAGGCGAACGTGAATATAGGCGAGCGCCAGCGCCGCCTGCATCGGATCCCATGGCGGGACCTCGACCCGCTGCCGATCAGATGCGAGTGTGATCATCGCGGTTCGGCCATAACTTGTCCTGATCGGAACGGAAACGCCGGAGCGGATGCCGAAGTCAATTGCCTCCGAATAGAATTGCTTGATGTCACGCGAACTCCTGCGCAGCTCGCGCTCCTCCGCTGACCAGGCGAACATCCGCATGGTGCGCTTGGCGGTCGTCACGACGGGGTCGATGGTTGTGTAATGCTTTGCAAAATAAAGGCTCAACCACTCCGCAGGATAATCGCTGAAAACAACCGCATCGTCGCCGTGAACATGGATGTAGGCATAACGATCGAAGGCGGATGAGACAGCAAACTTCTTGATCGCGTTGCGAATGGAGCGCTCGTCGCGTGCCAGATCGACCGCGTCGATCAACCCCTGTAACTGCCCATCCAAACTGAGTTCCTCCTCTTCAACTTCCAAGCAAAGCGATGGAGCCTTGCTCGTCGGAGGAGCATCGCGATTCTGTCATTATTTTGATTTGATCAGCTTTTCGGAGCAACTCGACGGAATTCAACCTCTTCCTAGCTTACCCTGCTGGTCTTCATCCGATTTTGTCCTGAATCAGCCGCGGGTTCCCAATGAAAGCCACGATGCGAGAACTCGTCCGCGCGAGTGGCGGCGATTGAGACGCTGCGGTTCCACCGCCAACAGGGGAGCGCCTTCATGCTCCAGCGTGGACGCATCTAAGCCCCGCAAGAAGGAGCTGGACGATGCGCCATCTGCGCTGACTTCAGGAATACCGGTTCGATGATCCCGCACATCAGGAGATGGTCAAAGCAGTTTTTATCTCCAGGGAGCGGTCGAGCGGGTTCGAATCCCTCCTCCGCTACCAGATCCAGCGTAACCCCTTGGTTTCCACAACTGGCCGATCAAAGTTCGACGAGAGGGATGTCTCCTCGATAACGTCGGCGACCGTGGTCAATCAATTATCAAGCTCTTTTGCACGAGGCCCGGGCGGCAGCATCCCGTCAGATGCCGTCTCGTCAGGCTCATAACCTGAAGGTCATAGGTTCAAATCCTATCCCCGCAACCACTTCTGGCATAACTCACTCACCGTCCCGGTCTAACCGCCGGGACGGATGAGACGGATAACGGAGCTGGTCCAGTCGCACGCAACGTTACTCGATTAACCCATGGTGAACCGCAGAGGTCTGCTCGTCACGACAGAAAAGCGACTCGCACACGCGGTCAGCCTAGAAGAGCGGGCAGCCGATTATGGCGCAGGAGTTCGAATCCCTTCGGGGGCGCCATTCAAATCAAACGCTTACCGCAAATCACCGTTTGAGAAGACGAAACTAAAACGGTTTTTCAAACGGTTTTTTTCCTGGCGCTAGCCGACATGGTAGGGCGCTGTGATCTTCCTAATTCCCGCAGAACGGATAGCTTGAAACCTCTCGAGGGGTGACCCAACTCCGCGTACCTGTGTTGTGTTTGAATAACTACGCACTTCGTTGACGTGTCTAGTACCCACTTTTCTTGGAACGTGAGTCGTGATTCAAGGTCGGGATGATACCCGAAGCAAGAGAAGTCCACCTTTCGAGGAAAGATCGCAAGGTGCTTGAGGCGTGCTGTCGCTCACCGGTGACGTTGCAGCGCGATTTGAAGCGGGCGCGGATAGTTCTGTTGGCGGCGGATGGGCGCAGCACCCGGTCGATCGCCAAGGAAGTTGGGGTCCAGCCGCGGATTGTCAGCCTTTGGCGGCATCGCTATGCCGACCATGGCCTTGAAGGGCTGCAAGACAAGCCGCGGCCTGGCAAGCAGCCGATCTATACGAAGACGACCGACAAGCGGATTCTGAAGCTGCTGGATAAGCCGCCACCGCAAGGGTTTGCGCGCTGGACCGGCCCCCTGCTGGCCGAGGCGCTGGGCGATGTCGATGTCCAATATGTCTGGCGGTTCCTGCGCAGCCACAAGATTGACCTGGTGGCTCGCAAGTCCTGGTGCGAGAGCAACGACCCGAACTTTACGGCCAAAGCCGCCGATGTTGTCGGCCTCTATGTCGCGCCGCCGGCGAAGGCCATTGTGCTGTGCGTGGACGAGAAGCCCTCGATCCAGGCTTTGGAGCGAGCGCAGGGTTATCTGAAGTTGCCCAATGGCCGCGCCTTGACCGGCCAAAGCCACGATTACAAGCGGCATGGCACCACAACATTGTTTGCGGCGCTCGAAGTCGCCACCGGAAAGATCATCGCGCCCCATTCAAAACGCCGGCGCCGCGTCGAGTTTCTCGATTTCATGAACAGCGTCACCGCGGCTTTTCCGAACCGCAAGCTTCACGTCATCCTCGACAACCTCAACACCCATAAAAAGAACGAGGACTGGCTCAAGGCCCACCCCAACGTGCAATTTCATTTCACGCCGACAAGTGCGTCATGGCTCAATCAGGTCGAAGTATGGTTTTCCATCTTGCAGGGGCAGTCGCTCAGCGGCACCTCCTTCACGAGCCTCAAGCAGCTTCAGGAACACATCGATGCCTACGTCAACGCATACAACGACAGAGCCGAGCCCTTCGTCTGGACCAAGAAAAAGGTCCGTCAACGCCGTTTCAAAGGCCGCCGTATCACTCAGCTCTGATTCCGGGTACTAGGTCCGCGGTGCGCCCCCGCCGACGATAATCCCCTTGATCCCAAGCCGGGGGTTAGAAAACCGCGATTAGACGGTCCCTGTGACCTTTAGCACCGAGGCGCCTGGACATACGTCGCAGGCCCCCGGCCGTTAGGTCAGAGGATCCCGGTGCCGTCACGGCCGGCACCAACCGCTAATCGAGGGGTTTCTAAAGCCCCGAGGCAGCGCGTACTGCCCTGTGGTTCGCTATAGATTGAAGAGGGATTCGACGCCAGCCGTGGAGAATGCGGCAACTTCAACCAAGTTGGTAGGGTCTGAGCGGCCAAGAGCCTGCGACATGAAGGATGCGCCGATGATTGGTGACGTCCGACACCTGCTGCTCGAGGAACGAGAATGACCGCCTGGAGGCGACCGTGCGTTGCCGAACCTCCCCGCGCATGACCGAATATGCCGATAGCCCATCAAAGCGGCGACCTCACGCTCCGCGGAATCAGCCGGATCGCGGGCCCTTGCACATCAACATCAAGGAGCTTACGGCCGACAGCGTAGCGCTGCGGCCTATCAATAGACCCTGGCTCTCCAGCTGGGGCCGTTGCAATCCACAAAGGGCTATTTCGGCCTGCTGACGCCAATTCCGGTCAGATCGATCCTGATGCCCGCCTTATTGGGATTATCCGGCTCCTTGTCCTGCTGGGTCCCTTCGTCCGGACGGCTCGCAGGTCTCGCCGCGTCATTCCCGTCCACGGGCTTGTCGCCAGCGTCCGATGCCCCCTTGCGGGCCGGCAGGCTGCCGGGATCGGGCTCGTCGAATACATATTTCCCGTCGAAATACCCGCTCTCCCAGGCGTCGATCGCATCGCCGAACGCCTCGTCGACGTCGGTGCCATACCATTTGATGACGATGCGATAGACCTTGCCGAACAGCGCCGTACCCATCCTGATATTGGCGCAGGCGTCGACGAGATCGGGCTTGAGCTCGGCGACGTCGGTGACGCCGAGCCCAGCCGGATATTGGGTCACCCCAACGCGGACCATGGCGTGGCCGACGTAACGGCGGACGAGCTCCATGGCATCATCCGGCGTCTTGGGCGGCGTCATGAGGATGACGCGGTTTCCGGTCCGGACCGTGACGGCGAGCGGATCGGGTGCCCCGACCGCACGGATGAATTTCTCGACGATCGCGGGCTTCAGGCCCGGATCGGCACATTGATGAATGGTGGCGGCATCGATCATGATGATCCCCTTCAGGTGTTGAACGAGAGCACGAGCGGCAGTCCGAACAGGCGCGCCCAGGCTTCGGTACTGGCTCTTTGAATCGCCAGCATGTTGGTGCCGGCGGTCCACCAATCGTTGCCGATCGCGACAAGTACGTCGGGCGAATGGAGCATCGACTGCAGGACGGGCCAGACGAGCAGTTGCTCGTAACAGATCAAGGGCGCCACGCGGTGGCCGGCGGACTCGACGACGGGATTGGCAAAGAGGGTCCCCTGGCGCCTCCGCCTTGCCCCGTCCATGCGAGCCAGGGTTGCCACATCGAGACCGGGACCGGCATGCGTTCGCCTAGAGCCGGCGCGTGCGATCGGCGCTGACCTCCATCATGGCGTTGTCATAGCCTTCACGGTCGACGATCGCCGCACCAGCGATCACCGTGATGTCGGTGCCGCGAAGGCCATCCATCCAGACGCCGCTCGTGGTCGGTGTCCAGAGCCCGGCCGCACTCTCGGGAAGCACGACAACGCGCGCTCCGGCCCCGCCCGCTTCGCGCACGCACTGGAGAAGCGTCTGGGATTGATCGAGGTCCGGAGCCCGGCCGAGCAAACTCCCAAGCTTGGTATCGAGACCAACCCATCCGTCTGGTTGCGACGGCGCGATCCAGTGCGCGGCCGACCAGGCCCAGAAGCTAGCCGCGACGATTGCCGCGACGGGCCACTTGCCGGTCGTCATGGTGAGCAGGATGGCCGCGGTCGCGCCCAGTCCCCACCATCCCCATCCGGGAAACAAAATGCCGGCCGCGGTGATCGGCTGTGCCCATCCGACGATCCCAAAGGGAGGCACGCTCATCAGGATCGCCGCGAGCCCGAACCAAAGCGGCCTCTCCCATCCCGGCCGGCTTTGCCACAGCACGGCATGGACAAGGACGAAGACGGCCGCCGCGCCGATCCACAAGGCGATGCCGACGCCGAGATCCGTGCTGTAGAAATTGACGACGCCCTGCGGCAGCCCGTGCGATGCCGCAAGGAAATACGCCGCGCTGACTGCCGCTGAGGTCATCCTCGACGGCGCGAACGCCCACAGCGTCGGGAAGGCGCAGGCGAGCGGCAGGGCGAGCGCGTGACCGCACCAGGCAGCAGCCCCGACCGCAGCCGCGGCGACGATCATCGCCACGCCATGCCAAGCGCTAGGGACCGAAGGTGAAGACGGGCCGGGCGAGGCCGAGAACACCCGATGACGGGATCGGGCCGAAGTAGCGGGAATCATAGGAACCTGCGAAATCGGAGTGGAGATAGAGCTCGCCGTCGGGAATGACGCCGCCGGCAAAGGCTAAGAGAGGACGGCCGGCGGCATCGGTCTGCCGGACATCGGAATCGGGCAGCGGATAGCCGTCGATCGAGACCTGTTCGGCGACATCGACCTTTTGGCCACTGACGGCGACGACGGTCTTGATGAGCGGGCTTATGCCCCCGGCGCAAAGTCCGCGCCGGATGTAGCCGCGCGCGAAGGCGCGTTCGAACTCGGCCGTGTCGGGCGGACAGATGAAGACGAGATCGCCGGTGGCGGCGGCTCGATCCAGCGTCTCGATCCGCCAGAGCCCACGCGGGTAACTCGCCGTCATGTTGATGCGCAGTCCGGCGCCCCAGCCGGCGCCCGCCATGGCGGCGATGAGGCCGGCACCAGCCATCAGGATCACGAGAGGGAAACGCCGTATGCTCATTTCAGGGTCTGTCCCTGGCTCTGGGTCAGGCGCTGCCCCTCGGCCTGTTTGAGGGCCTGCGCGGTGCGCTCCCCTGCTGCGAGCTGCTGTGCCGCACGCATGGCTGGCCAGGCTTCTTTCAGCTGCTCGCGCCGCGCCGGATCCATGCCGGCGGCCGCCTTCTCGAAAGGCTGCCCGTTGGGTTCCCTGGCGGCATTCGACAGGAATGTCCGATCGCCAAAGCGCTCAGCGACGGCCTTGTTGAAACCGTCGATCTCCGCCTTCACCATCCTGTCCGCAAGCGCGAATTCGAGCGCGCTCGGCAGGTCGTTGCGGTCAATGGCATCGCGTACCCGCTCGAGCACGCGACGTGCCTCGCGCGACAAAGCGGGGATGTCGATTGCGACACGATGCCGGATCGCACGTTCTTCGGCCTCATGCTTGTGCTCGGCCTCGGCGCGCAGACGTAAGTAGCGCTCGATGTCGCGCTTGAGCGCCGGCGCATTGGCCTCCGCGCGCTGGCGCACCTGCTTATCGGACTTACCCGCCAGCATGCCGACCTTGCCGCGCAGAGCCCCGAAGGATTCTGGGCTCGAGGCAAGACGGGCGATCGTCGAGCTCGCGGCCGCGGGGTCCTTCAGCATGGCGTCAAAATTCGTCGCCCTGAACGCCCGCTCGGGATCGGCAAAGACGAGGCGGAATCGGATGGACACATCCTCCCACTGCTTCTTGATGGCGGGGTCGGCAAGGATCCTGTCCTCGACCGTGTCGATCAGGGATTTGGGGAATGTCGTTACGCCTGCGACCATGGGCTTCGCCTCCTTGTGTGCGGTGCTGATGATGGGTTTACGGCCATCGACGAGGCCGAGTTTTTCGGCGAGCGCACGCAGCCGGCGCGCGACCTCGGCGAGGCGCTGCTTCTGGCGAACCGTCCAGCGCAGGCGATCGTTCACGAGCGTGCGCGCCACCCGAACGACGTGCAGTCCACGGTTTGCGGCAAAGCGCAGCGCAGCGCGATAGAGGGCGCCGCGTTCGTAATCGAGCGTGGTCTCCTTGGCCCGGCGCTGCGACAGGATCGGGATCAGGCCGCCAGCTTTCTGGAACGAACGCCGGCCGTAATAGAGCGCGACATCCTCGCGATGGCGGGTCAGCGCGACATAGGCGAGGTGTTTGTCCAGGGACAGCGTTGCCAGCACCTTGACCCGGTCGACGGTGGCTCCTTGCGCCTTGTGCACCGTCGTCGCATAGCCGTGGTCGATGTTGCGATAGAAGCGCTGATCGACCTCGACGCGGCAGCGGCACTCGCCCTCCCCGATCTCGGCGACCAGGCGCGCAGTCCCGGCTTCCACAACTTTGCCGATCATGCCGTTCTTGACCCCGAGCGAGCCCTCGTTCTTCAGGAAGACGATCTGGTCGCCGGGCGCAAATCGGCGCTCGCCGTCCTCGGTCCGGAAGGCATGTCCCTGTTCGAGGAGACCGCGCTCGACGAGCTTGGCCCGCGCCATCTCGTTCAGCGCGCGGATGTCGCGGCGCAGATGCCCGAGGATCAAGGTCGACTTGGATGGATCGTAGTCCCGGTTCCAATCGGCGATGAGATTGTCAATCGCCTGCGCCTTCAGCTCCGAGCCAAACACACGTCCCTGCTGGCGATAGGCAGACAGAGCCTGCGCCGTCCGGCCACGGGCAAGATCGAGCGAGGCGTCGCGCATCCATTGCTGGCGCTGGCGATAGATCGTCTCGAGTTCGGCGTAGCCGATGCGTTCGACGATCGCGCGAAACGCCGCGCCGGCTTCGATCGGCTGCAGCTGTTCCGGATCGCCGACCAGGACGAGCTTGGCTCCCGCCTTTGATGCTGTTTCGACGAACAGCGCCATCTGCCGCGAGGCGACCATGCCGGCTTCGTCCAGGACAAAAACCGTTCTGTCGTCGAGGCCGTCGCGACCGCTTTTCCAGCGCAATTCCCAGGAGGCGAGCGTGCGGGATTGGATGCCCGCCTCCTTCTCCAATCCCTCGGCCGCCTTGCCCGCCAAGGCGCCGCCGACGACGCGGTAGCCTGCGGCCTCCCACACCTCGCGCGCGGCCCGCATCATCGTGGTCTTGCCGGCGCCGGCACGGCCGACAACCGCCGCGATCCGGATCCCGGACGCCAGATGCGCGATGGCGGCGCGCTGCTCGGCCGAGAGGTTGGCGTGACGCGCGGACATGGCTGCGAGGACCGACGGCTTGACCGGGAAAGCCCCACTGCCGGAGAGGTGGACCGCGCGCCGCACCATCTCGGCTTCGAGCCGGATCAGCTCGCGCGTCGTGTATTTTGCCGGCGCCCGCGCGCCCGTCGCGAAGTCGACCTGTTCCCCTTCCAGTTGGAGCACATCGGGGCTTTGCAGCACCCGCGCCATCAAGTGCTGGAAGGTTGCGGCATCGTCGACATAGCGATGCAGGAGCTTGCCGACATCTCGTTCGTCAAAGACGCTCTTCTCCCGCGAGATCATGTCGAGCACGATCTCCGGACGGCGCTGGATCCGCCGCAACGTCTCGGCCCGGTTCTCGTTGAAGACGCGCAGCCGTTCGAGGTTCGGATCGCGCCCCTCGCGCTCCGCCCGGCGCTGGATGGCCTTGGCCGCGACGCCGATATGGGTGGTCGGCACGACGTCGATCCCGCGCTCAGCGTAGGAGCGCCCATCGACCCGAATCTCGTGGCCGTTCAGGGCGAGGTGCTGGTTCTGCAGGTCGAGCCAGCCGTTGCGCTGCTCCAGGAATTCCTGCTTGTCGCCGGCCCAAAGCCGATAGGCGATCTTGCCGGATTTCATGCGCAGCGGCTGCCCGTCTTCTCCGATGACGGCGACCCGCTTCGGCCCGAATCCGTCCTCGGTGAGAGGCCGCAGCGTCGTCATCATGTGGACATGCGGATTGCCTGGCTCGTCGTGATTGACCCAGTCCGCAACCTGCCCTCGGGATAGTACCTGCTCGACCACGAACTGGCGCATCAGCGCGATGTTCTGCTCGCTCGTCAGCTCGACGGGCAGCGCGATGATAAACTCCTTGGCGAACTGCGCATCCGCTCGCTTCTCGAAGGCTTCGACCTTGTTCCAGAAGGCCTCCGACGCGCCCGCAACGGAGCGATCGGCGATCATCGTCCGAAGCCAGGCGGGGGCGTCGGCCGGGACCAGGAATTCCTCGTGGATCATCCCGCGCTTGTTGGAATAGTCGACGGTGCGGCCCTCGGCCTCGAACTCCATCTTCGCGCAATGCCGGTAGGCGGCGGCCAGCACGGCGCTGCGGCCATCGCCGCGTCCGATGAGCTGGGGTGTGAAATGGGTGATGGCCACGGCTGGAAGCGATCCTTAAGACGAACGAACATGCTGTTCGTCGGAATCGGCCGGCCCATTCGTGGGCGGGAAGCAGGACGTCGCGTCAGCGACGTATTACTGCGCCCTTGGAAGCCGCTCCTTCGGAACGGCGGGATGATCTTCGAAAGCGTCGGCTCCGCCGACCCCGTTAATTACCCGGGTCGCGCTTCGCGCTCACCCCGGCTTTCCTATTTGGCGCTTCGCGCAAATTAACAAGAAAGGTCTTCCGGAATGAAAAAGCCCTCGCGGCAGATCAGGGACGAAATCGCCAGGCTCCAGGAGCAGCTGAAGCAGGCTGAAACGCGGGAAGCCGAGCGCATGGGCCGCATCGCGCTGAGAGCCGGGATGGGCGAGATCGAGATCGACGAAGGCGCGCTGCTGTCGGCGTTCGAGGAGATCGCCGGCCGGTTTCGCAAGGGCGGAAGCCCAACAGCGAAGGCGGCCGCGGCCGTCGCGTCTGGCGCGTCTTCGGGCGTGGCTGAACAGGGCTGAACGCATGCGCCGCTCCGATTCAACTCACGCCCGCAAGAAGGACACGCGGGAGAAGATCGAGCTGGGCGGCCTCATCGCCAAGGCCGGGCTGCGCTACGAGAAGCGTGCGTTGCTGCTGGGTCTGCTGATCGACGCCGCCGACCGTCTCCGCGGCAGCGAGGTGGAACGCGAGCGCCTCATGGCGATCGGCGCGAAGGCGTTCGGTCATGAGAGCAAATAAGATCGCCCTGGCGATCGTGCCGGCCGTGCTGATGGCGAGCTTATGCCTTGTCCTCACCGGCATCGAAGCCTGGCTTTCGAAGTTCGGGACAACCCCGAACGCGCGCCTGGTGCTCGGCCGGGTCGGCATCGCCCTGCCCTACGTGGTCGCCGCGGCGATCGGCGTGGTCTTCCTGCTCGCGGCGGCCGGTGCGACGGCGATCCGCTCGGCCGGCTGGAGCGTCGTGTTCGGCGGCCTGCTGGTGGTCGCGATCGCCGTCTCGCGCGAGATCGCGCGCCCCCATTCCTTCGCCAATGCCCTGCTCGCTGGAGACCGCCTTCTCGCCTATGCCGATCCCTCGACCATCATCGGGGCGACAATCGCTGCGCTCGTGGCCGTGTTCGGGTTGCGTGTGGCTATAAAAGGCAACGCCGCCTTCGCGGCCGCTGCCCCGCGTCGCATCCGCGGCCGGCGAGCCATCCATGGCGAGTCCGACTGGATGGTGATGACCGAGGCTGCGCGGCTGTTCCCGGAGACAGGCGGCATCGTGGTCGGGGAGCGCTATCGCGTCGATCGGGATGCGGTTACGGATCGCTCCTTCCGCGCCGATGACGCCGAGACATGGGGCGCCGGGCAAGTCTCCTTTGCTCTGTTTCGATGCGTCCTTCGGCTCGTCGCACGGCATCGTGTTCGCCGGTTCCGGCGGCTTCAAGACGACCTCTGTCACGGTGCCGACGGCGCTCAAATGGGGCGGCGGGTTGGTCGTTCTCGACCCCTCCTACGAGGTCGCGCCCATGGTGACCGGACACCGGCACGGGGCGGGTCGCCAGGTCTTCGTACTCGACCCGCGCTCCTCAGGCGTCGGCTTCAACGTGCTCGACTGGATCGGCCAGCACGGCGCGACCAAGGAGGAGGATATTGCCGCCGTCGCGTCCTGGATCATGACCGATAATCCGCGCCAGGGCTCGGCGCGGGATGACTTCTTTCGCGCCTCGGCGCTGCAACTGCTGACGGCCCTGATCGGCGATGTCTGCCTGTCCGGTCATACGGAAAAGAAGGATCAGCACCTCCGCCAAGTCCGCGCCAACCTGTCCGAGCCGGAGCCGAAGCTGCGCCAGCGGCTTCAGACGATTTACGACAATTCGGAGTCCGGCTTCGTGAAAGAGAATGTCGCGCCCTTCATCGCCATGACGCCGGAGACTTTTAGCGGCGTCTACGCCAACGCCGTGAAGGAAACCCACTGGCTCTCCTATGCCAACTATGCTGCGCTGGTGTCCGGCTCGAGCTTCACGACGGCCGAGCTCGCGGAGGGCCGGACCGACGTCTTCATCAATCTCGACCTGAAGACGCTGGAGAATCATGCCGGCCTCGCCCGTGTCGTCATCGGCTCGCTGCTCAACGCCATCTACAATCGCAATGGCGAAGTGACCGGCCGCACCTTGTTCCTGCTCGATGAGGTCGCTCGGCTCGGATACTTGCGCATTCTCGAAACTGCGCGCGATGCGGGACGCAAGTATGGCATCACACTGCTGATGCTCTACCAATCGATCGGCCAGATGCGCGAGGCCTATGGCGGACGCGACGCGACCAGCAAGTGGTTCGAGAGCGCGTCCTGGATCTCCTTTTCGGCGATCAACGATCCCGAGACGGCGGACTACATCTCGAAGCGATGCGGCGACACGACGGTCGAGGTTGATCAGCTGAGCCGGTCCTCGCAAATGTCGGGTTCGTCCCGGACCCGGTCCAAGCAGCTCGCCCGCCGGCCGCTCATGCTGCCGCATGAGGTGCTGCGGATGCGGACCGATGAACAGATCATCTTCACCGCCGGGAACCCGCCGCTGCGGTGCGGACGCGCCATCTGGTTCCGGCGCACCGACATGCGGGCGTGCGTCGGCGAGAACAGGTTCTACCGGGGAGAAGCTGGCGGGCGTAGCTGATTATCGCGAAAGCGGCGATCAGGGAAAGACTCGGCCAGCATACAACAGACCGGCTGGCTCCCAACTAAAGAAAGAACGGGCGTGCGGGGAACGGCAATATTGTCGGAGATGAAAAAGTCGAGACGGAACGCATCAGCAACGACGGCATACCGGGCTCGATGCTCGGCTCGACGTATGAGCCAGCGCATCACCTCGCCCGCCTCACCCGTAAGCCGCCTAATTTTTGCCCGTTCAGGCCGCAACAAAATGCTCAGCGATTTGCGAGGAAGAAAAGCAGATGGGCGATAACACCGATCTCGAAAGCAGAGTCGCTGCAGCGATACGACACTATCGCGCGGCGCTCGACTTGGCGGAAAACCTGGAACGAGAGGACGCGTGCGCACAACGAGCGCTGTCGAGCATCCTACTCGATTTAAAGCGTGCTTTGCGAGGCGAAGTGGCACCGCATCTCAACAACAGCCTATTTGAGATTGGCTCCGCAGCGGTTGCGCGGTCGGACAAAACGCGGGACGCTCTAGTGGAGGCGACTGCGCGATTGGATTCCGCCCGTCTAACTTTGCCTGCCCTGCAACAGCAGTTGGGGTATCTTCCAAAAGTGCCGAGGGGAGCGGATCACATGTTAGGTTAGTAATAATTATCAGAAGGTTTCCCGACCATTTCAGAGCGGCGGCGGCAACGCTCTGACGGGCTCGTGTCCCAGCCAAAATCCCGCGCCCGAAACAGACCTCTCTGCGCCCTCGTGTTTGGGACCGCCGAGGTACAGTGCGCGAATCGGAACCTTGCCGGATCCCAAGCCTTCCAATGCACCGTGCAAGCGCTTTCCCGTCGCCTCGTCGCGTCCACCTATGCAGGGATAGACCTCGACGCACTGGCTCGATCGTCCTGTCGAGCGCGCACAGCTTCTGATGACGCTGACCAGCGCGAGTCCTGGTTGAGTTTTCTTCTGCTTGTGATTCGGCGTGGAAACGGCTTGCAGCATTTTTGGCGCGGCTGGGATCATGTGATCAAGCTCAAAAAAATAGTTAGACGACACGCCGAGGACGGTCTTCTCCTCTTGCTCGATGCCGCAGCCCCCCGAAAGAGGTCGGGGGCCCAGCTATGCCGACCTTCTCGAGGCAATCGGCGACCTCATCCATCCAGAACACGAAAATACTCTCCTTTGGGGCCAAATGGTTCGACCCCAATGCTTACGATCAACGTCGAACCGATGCGTTCGAACCACCCATCTCATTTGGTGGCGCCTGCTCCGGTGCGATCGATGACCCAGGCCACCACGTAGCCCTTGGCCTGCTCGGCCTGCACGTGCCGGACGGCCTCAGAGTAGGTTAGTAAGGGCTCCTGCGCCGGGTAGATGATGCGGTTGGTCGGGGTGACGAAGTCGTGGCAACACACGCGGTAGTCTTTAGCCTCGAACATCGAAATCCTCCTCTCGTCTCAAGTAGCGCGGCGAAATGCTCGCACTTTCAAGTACTGGCCTACCACACGGAATGCGGCCTTTAAGAGGCCGCGCGCTTTTTCAGCACCCCATAAGGTCGGTTCGGCCTGCCAGACACAGGTAGGCGATCTCTGACAACATCGCGCGCTTGATTTTCAGATGCAGCAGCACTGGCAAACAAGTGCCGGGGTGTCATTCCATAAGATCACCCATGTCCGAACTTCGATTTCCTGTTCGTCCGCAATTGCTCTGTTGCTAGCTTCAACGGCTGCTTGCACCAATATCACTGGGTCAGCTTACAAAGCGTCCGCATTGCTTTAGCTTAACTCCAGGGCAGCACAGCGATCTCACAGATCGTCCGCCAGCGCCTGGGTGAGTCCGATTGGTCCAACTGGCATTAGCTTCAACTATGCCAACGTATAGCTTTCGAAGGAGCGGTTCCCCTGTCACTCTTTTTGAGTGCGATGCATAGCTGAGGACAGGCGAGGTCGTCGCTATGAGACGTCCTCGAAGTTGTCCAAACGATTGCGCCACTCTGATTGGGACTGTACGCCATTCCAGAACGCCGAGATTGCAGACAACGCTTGGCAAGATGCTCAGCACGGAAAGGCAGGCACAAGTCTGGGCGCCAACTCTCCTCCACGCATGAAACCGACGCTAAGAAATTGGATTGAAGTTGACTCTCCGTTCTCCTCCCTGGACCAAACGAGAAGACGAATTGCTGCGCGAGCTTGTTGATGCAGGCTCACCCGTGAAATCCATTTGCGAAACGCTTAACAGGTCCGAGCCAGAGCTTCGTAGCCGCGGCTACTGCATTGGCCTACCAAGGAAATGGTTTAAGCGAACAGCCGCCATCTGACGCGGAGGCGGCGGTTATAGGTAATTCTATTGAACCGGCCTCTCAGTAGCGGCAGATCTCCGAGGCCGCGTTGTCTATATCGGCCACGACCTCATGGATGAGGGTGCGCACAATCCGCTTCTTGAGGCGAGCATCCGTCGTCGGCGCAGCCCAGACCGTTTTGAGGTTCGAGACCAGAACGCCGAGCGAGGCTGCTGCGGCTGGGACGCATCTATCCGGGCAAGACGACGTGGGGACCAGCCCATATGAGATGGCTGACATCGCAGAAACCCGAGCATCGCGAGCAGCGCATCGCATTCGAAGAGTTACTGGAGGGGATACGCCAGGAAAGTGAACGAATGGAGCGTTTGGAAGATGCCATCCGCGATGGTAGTACCCGAGCGGTCGCTCGCCGAGGTTGTCGCGGTTCTGCAGGCGACGCGGGGGATTGATCTTATTGCGGCTGTGGGGGGGCTGGCCGAGATTGGTGATCTCTCCCGCTTCAAAATCCGCGCGAGCTGATGGGCTATCTGGGTCTGGTGTCCACAGAAAACTCGACTGGTGACAGGGGCAAACGAGGCAGCATCACCAAAGCCGGTAATGGGCGGGCGCGACGTATTCTTGTGGAGGCGGCCTCGAGTTATCGAAATCCGCCGCGCGTGAGCCGAGACAAGCAGCCAAAGGTGGAGGCCGCACCGAGACGCGCGCGCGAGATTGCGTGGAAAGCGCAAACCAGACTATGCGGGCGCTTCCGCTCACTCGAGCGGAAGGGCAAGCGGCGAACTGTAATTGTCACGGCGATTGCCCGAGAGCTATCCGCCTTCATTTGGGCGATCAATCGCGAGCTCGTGCCACTTCGACAGGCGTAAAGTCGTTGGGCTGTGGACCGCTCGAGTCGTGAGGTGCGCTCGACCGGCCCACAGCCCCATCGTTGCAATCACAATCAGGAGGGTAGCTGCGGACATCAATCGCGCAGAGGTGAAGGCGGGACCACGGCAGGGGAAATCCTGAAACCCATTATGTGGCCGATCATCTGATCGACGCCTGACGCTAGACCAGGGACAGCCCCAGACGAAAAAACGGAAATGCGGTATCCAACCCGCGCATCAGAGCCTGTTCACCGACGTCTTTGGGTCCCGCCTTCTCCTATGCACGATCCACCGGCGCAAGAACTTCACGATGAGTCCTCGTGGAGATGGGAAACCGTGCGCTGTGTGCTTGACTGGGGACATCAGAATGGGATGGTCCGCCCCGTGCTCCTCCTTCATCATCATAGGAAGGTCAGATCAAAAGAGGAGAGTATCATGGCCCATCGCAATTTGCCGCGACCTGCGGCTGTCTATGGAATCGACATTGGCAAGAACCTGTTCCACGTCGTTGGCCTGAGCTGCGACGGCACACCTGTTCAGAAAGTTCGCTTTCGACGGGACACCCTTCTTCAGTTCTTTGCTCGCGCACAACCAAGCATAGTTGGCATGGAATCCTGCGCCGGTTCACAGTGGCTCGCCCTGTCCGTCGTCAGATAATTTGAGACTGGTCAGGCTTTTTGAGAAGGGAGGCTCTTCTCTATTCGGCCGGATTTAGTCAAGGGCTTGATTGGGTGCCTCCTTGGGTTCGGTACCGCTCGCGGGGCCGTGCTTCTCTTCGGGATCAGCCGTATGGCTCTCCCAGCATGGGATCAGTAGAACGAGACGGAACAATCTGACTCGCGTGCTGATCGCAAGGACGCGACCGTACAAGAGCCCAAAGCGAACTCATCTCGTCCATCGTCCCGCGAGGGACCTCCTCCCGCTAAACAACGGGTGCGTGGACCGCGCGTCGCACTATTGTGCCGCGGGCGTGGCCTCCCGTGTCCAGCGGAATTCCGTTCCGTCGCTCCACATGCGGTGCATGATGACGGCGAGCCGCCGCGCCAAAGCGACGATCGCCTTCTGCTGCCCGCGTCGTTTGGCGATCTGCATGGCCCACGCCTTGAGCCAGGACCATTTCTGCACCCGCGTCAGCATGACCTGTGCGGCCTCATAGAGTAGCGCTCGCATGGCTTCATCACCGCACAGCGAAATCCGGCCGATGCGGTGGCTTTCGCCGGACTGGTTGAGAACTGGCGTCAATCCAAGGGACGGCCCGACGGCTTTCGAACTCTTGAAGCGGGCGGGAACGTCGATCGTGCTGATAAAGGCCAGCGACGTGACGGGGCCGACACCAGGGATCGTCATCAACCGACGACAGACCTCGCTTTCCCGGGCAAGTAGAAGCACTTTGCGATGCAGTTGTGTGAACTGTTCGCGTAAAACGCGTCGGGCGACGAGAAGCGGTTCCATGAGTTCGGCCAGCTCCGGCTGACCGCCGACGAGTTCGTGGATACGTTGTTCAAAGCCGATCACCCCCACAATTCCGACCTTCAAGCCGAAGTTGCGTAACAGCCCACGAATGTCATTCTCGATGGCAATGGCCTTCTCCTGAAGCAGCTTGCGACCGGCAAGCAGGACCCGTCGCTTTTGGCTGATCAGGGTCTTGACGTGGACAGGCCGGAACAAGCCGACGCGCATCATCTGCGCAATGCCACGCGCATCATTGCGGTCGCTCTTGTTCACCTGCGCCTTGAGGAACGCCTTGGCATGTCGCGTCTCGATGCAGATTACCGGCAGGCCAGCCTCCGCCAGCCCGCTGAACAGCCATTGCGACAGCGGTCCAGCCTCGAGCCCAATCCGATCAAACCGCCAAATCGGATCGTTGAGTGCAGCAAGAAGATCGTCCGGGTGACTCACCAACTTCGCTTCCCGGCAAATGCGGCCCGTTTCGTCGACAATGCACAGGGACGTCTCTTTGACCGACACGTCCAGTCCAGCGTAATGTTTCATGCTGCGCTTCTCCGTCTGATGCTTGTGGCTGTTCGAAAACAGACCACGTTTATCATCAACCTGAAGCGCAGCACCCTGCTAACGCGGGGCTCAGCAACAGGCCGAATACCCCATCTGGCTCATCAGGGTTAGAGTTTAAGCGACCTGCAGTTGATGCTGCAAGCGGCGGTTTGCGATGGTGTCGCGCTTGATGCGGTTTCGTTCTGCGAGGATCGCCTCGGCCCTGCCGAAGTAGACATCGGCTGGTGTGAGGTTGTCGATGCTCTCATGATAACGGACGTGATTGTAGTGTTCGACGAAGGCCCGTACCTGACGTTCGAGATCACCGGGCAGGTAGTAGTTGTCGAGCAGAATGCGGTTCTTCAGCGTCTGATGCCAGCGCTCGATCTTTCCCTGAGTCTGGGGATGGTACGGAGCGCCGCGCACATGCTGCATGCCCTTCTGGTCGAGCCACTTGGCCAGATCGTCCGCGACGTAACTCGAACCGTTGTCGCTGAGAAGCTTTGGCCGGTGCGCGACGGCGATGTGGTCAAGGCCGGAGGCGGCGAGTGCCTGGTCGAGGGTGGCTGTGACATCGGAAGCGCACATGGTGGGACCAAGCCTCCAGGCCACGATGTAGCGTGAGAAGTCGTCAAGCACGGTCGAGAGATAGTACCACCCCCATCCGGTGATCTTGAGGTAGGTGAAGTCGGTCTGCCAGAGCTGGTTGACGGCCGTCGTCTTGTCCTTGAACTCGTTCGCGGCCTTGATCACCACATAGGCCGGGCTGGTGATGAGGTCATGCGCCTTCAGCAGCCGATAGACCGACGCCTCGGATACAAAGTACTTTCGTTCGTCGGTGAACCGCACGGCCAGCTCGCGTGGCGACAGCTCAGGTAACTCCAGCGCCAGGTCGATGATCTGGCCCCGCACATCGTCCGGGATGCGGTTCCAGACCCGGTCTGGTCGAGACCGATGATCGGCCAGCGCCTCAACGCCGCCCGCGCGGTAGCGATCATACCAGCGATAGAATGTGGCGCGCGGGATCCCGAGCTTGTCCAGTGTGCGCTTGGCCGGAAGGTGCGATTGCTCGACCAAATGGATGATCTCGGCCTTCTCGGAGGCGGGATACCTCATGCCTCGTCCTCCCCATCTCCGTTCATACTTTTTTTGAGCAGACGGTTCTCCAGGGTCAGATCGGCGACGGCCTCCTTCAAGGCGGCGGCCTCCCGGCGGGGGTCCTTCACCTCGCCGGAGGTCGCAGCTCGCGCCGTGTCGCGGCCAGGCGGCGCTTGCCGGCCTCGAGAAACTCCTTGGACCAGCCGTAATACATCGAGGCGGCAATGCCTTCTCGGCGGCAAAGCTCGGAGATGTTCTCCTCGCCGCGCAATCCCTCCAGCACTATGCGGATCTTCTCTTCCGCGGAATACTGCCGGCGGGTCTGGCGCCGAATGTCCTTTAGCACTTGGTCTGCCGGCGCTTTGCCCGGTCTGGATTTCTGGTTCATCTTCGCTCCTGATGGCTCCGATGAACCAGAACTCCTCCCTCCGCAAAATCCCCCTGTTTGTCTCACAGGCGCTGACGGCGAACACTGGTGACACGCGATGGCAGCCTCGTCGTGGAAGCGATGACGCGAACACAGGGCCTGTTCCCGTGGGTGATCTGTGGCGCCGACTTCGATAACGACAGCGCGTTCATGAACGACGACGTCGTTCCATGGTGTCGAGCACAGAAGATCGAGGTAACGCGGTCACGTGCCTACAAAACGAACGATCAGGCGTTCGTGGAGCAGAAGAACGGCGCGGTGGTCCGGCGGCTCGTCGGATACGGGCGCTTCGACGGGGTCGAGACGGCCCGCGTGATGGCGCGTCTCTACGCCGCGGCGCGCCTGCTGGTGAACTTCTTCCAGCCGTCATTCAAGCTCAAAGAGAAGCGCCGCGAGGGTGCCAAGATCATCAAACGCTATCATCCGCCTGCCACACCATACGAACGTGCACTGGGCACCTCTCGCGGGAGAGGCGATAACGGAGTTAAGAATGATCTTAAAGGTAGCCGTAGTTACCGCTGTCGTTAGGGAAGGGGGCCTTCTCTCCCTGAATAGTGGGAGGTGGCAGCACCGGTAAGGGCAGGTCGTCCGTTGTATCTGGCCGCGATGGCTCCTTAGGAGTGTCTGCAGTTGCGCTCTTCATGTCAATCTCCGGGTTATCGGCTTCTCGTCGTCTCAAGCCTAGGCTTCAGTAGAAGCCACTAGAGAGTGGCGCGGCACGGTGCCGAGAGAGCTGGCCCCGGTTGTTTGGACAGCGCCCCGCTGGATTTAAGTGGATTCCTGCCGGGTTATGCTGAACGCGGGGCTTTACGGTTTTGTCGTTGCGTCGGGAGGGCGTAGCCCGACCAGAGCGACGACAAAACCGTCGGCGACGGTCATGCGGCCATCACCATAGCTTGCGTGCCGAAGTAAGCCTCGTCGGGCGTGCGCCCGTCAAGGCTCGAGTGAGGGCGTCCCTGATTGTAGAAGGCCAGATACTTGGCAATTGACGCTCGCGCCTCGGACACGCTGTCGTAGGCGCGGAGATATACTTCTTCGTATTTGACCGTGCGCCAGAGCCGCTCGACAAACACGTTGTCGCGCCAGGCGCCCTTGCCGTCCATGCTGATGGCGATCTTCGCGTCCAGCAGCACATCGGTGAACTCGAGGCTGGTGAACTGGCTGCCCTGATCCGTGTTGAAAATCTCGGGCCTGCCGTGCTTCGCCAACGCCTCCTGGACCGCTTCGACGCAGAAGGCCGCCTCCATTGTGATCGAGACGCGATGGGCCAGGACCCGTCGGCTGAACACATCGACGACCGCCGCGAGATAGACGAAGCCACGCCGCATCGGAATGTAGGTGATGTCCATTGCCCACGCATGGTCGGGCCGCTCGATCTTCAATCCGCGCAACAGGTACGGGTAGATCTTGTGACCCGGAGCCGGCTTGCTCGTGTTCGGGCGACGATAGACCGCCTCGATCCGCATGCGCTTCATCAGCGTCGCGATGTGGCGGCGACCGGCGTATACGCCCTCCCGCCGCAGCAACGATCGCAGCATACGCGCTCCCGCGAAGGGATAATCGAGATGCAGCTCATCGAGCCGACGCATCAAGGCAAGGTCCTCGGCCGAAACTGGCCGAGGTTCATAGTAGACCGTGCTGCGAGCCAGCTTCAGGACCTTCGCCTGGCGCACGATAGAAAGATCATGATCGCGGTCGATCATCGCTTTGCGCTCAGCAGGCCCGCCTTGGTGAGCGCGCCGGACAAAAAATCGTTTTCCAACGCCAGCTCGCCGATCTTGGCATGTAACGCCTTCAAATCGACCGGCGTCTCGGCCGATGTCTTGTCATGCCCAAACACGCCGGCGGCGCCTTCCAGGAGCTGGTTTTTCCAGATCGTGATCTGGTTCGGATGAACATCAAACAGTTGCGCCAGCTCCGCCAGTGTCTTGTCGCCTTTGACCGCAGCCAAAGCAACCTTCGCCTTGAATGCCGGAGAATGCGTCCGGCGGCTCTTCTTCGTCATCTTCGCTCCTGATTCGCAGCAAGAATCCTCGCCGCTGTCAGGCAGAAAATCCACTCAAGCTACTGTCCGAATTTGCGGGGCCAGCTCTGTTCCCCGGCTTGCCCTAGGCATCATCGCCCAGGCAAGTGCCAAACAGAGGGAATTGAAGACTGTCTGAAGCTGTTGATCCGTGAACGGGAAACGGCTCTTCCGTCGCTTGTCGATCGACAGATACATTCCGCTGATCACGTCATCAGCGATATAGTCCCGAGAGCGGCAATGTATTTGTTCGGCCTTAAGCTCGCTGCAGTAACGGGCATGTTGCGACGGCGCTGATGGTGAGATGCCCCGCGATTTGACCACCTTGCTCGAAATTCAAGCGGGCAACGCCGCGCGAGGCCAGATAGAGGAGTTTCCGTTCCTTGCTCTGGCTCATCTGAGCTTGTGCGGCTCATGAAGAAGCTGTTGAAATCCGCCGGCACGCCGCCGCGCGTGATGATCACGGATAAGCTGCGTTCGTACGGCGTTGCGAGGGCGAAGATGGACTTTCACGTCGAACATCGCCAGCACAAAGCTCTCAACAATCGGGCCGAGAATTCTCATCAGCCGACGCGGCGACGCGAGCGGATCATAAAGCGTTTCAAATCGTCCCGTCAGGCTCAACGGTTTCTGTCAGTTCACGATAAGGTCGCGAACCTTTTCCACATCCCCTATCCCGGAGCCGTCGCTGCCGACTTCCGTCGTGCTCCGCGCGCGAGCCTTTGCGACTTGGCGCGAGATCTCCACGACAAGCGCCTGCGGCTCGGCGGTCGATTAAGTTGACGATGCCTGTTCGCGAACGTCCACCTGGTCCGACAACGTCGGGTCGGCTGATTTGAGCCAGATCAAGGCAGAACCTCAGGCCAGCAATATTCTCTATCACGTAGCGATGCGACCGCAAGATAGCTGCGGACTGGTGCCGTCCTTGCGCAGAATTACGAGATTGCAGGGAGATCACTCATGATAGAGCTGCGCAATCGAGTTGTTCAAGTCAGCAGCTTCGGTGATCCGGAGAGGCTGGAGGTGATCGACGCTCCCCTGCCGACAGCTGGTCGGAGAGAAGTGCGGGTCCGTGTAATCGCGTCAAGCCTCAATTACACCGAGGTGTTGATCAGGCGCCACCTATACCCGCAAACGATGCGCCTCCGCCCGCCGTTCGTAATGGGTTACGACGTCGTCGGGATAATCGATCAGCTCGGTGAGGACGTGCACGATTTTCAGATTGGCGACCGCGTGGCCGACATGACTGTGGTCGGGTCAAACGCCGATTATCGTACGCTTCGGGCGAACGACGTGGCCCGCGTGCCGATAGACGTAGACGCAGCGGAGGCGGCCACCCTGATCTTGAGCTGGACGACCGCGTACCAGCTTCTGCACCGCGCGGCCCGGGTGCAGCCAGGTCAGCGCGTGCTGGTGCACGGCGCCGCTGGCGCTGTCGGCCAGGCGCTGCTCATCCTTGGAAGGCTGGCCGGTCTCGAGCTGTGGGGTACCGTGCGCGGCGAGCACATGGTGCTCGTCCGAGAGCTGGGGGCAACGCCGATCGACTGCGAACATGAGGACTTCACGCGCGTCGTGTCGGGCGGATTCGACGTCGTCGTCGATGGAATTGGCGAAGACGGCTATCGCCGCTCATACGGAGCGCTCAAGCCAGGCGGCCTGCTCTGCGCCATCGGCTTCTCTGCGAGTGTGCAGGCACAGCGCGGCATGTTCCCCATCCTGATGGAGATTGCGCGCCTGTACCTGTGGAGGCTGTTGCCCAGCGGCAAGCGCGCTCGCTTTTACTCGGTCAATGCGATGCGGGCGCGACATCCGACCTGGTTCAAGGATGACTTGGAGCGGCTGTTCGGGCTTTTGGCAACTCGCGCCATCCGGCCGCGCGTCGCCGAGCGGATCTCCTTCAACGAGGTCACCGAGGCTCACCGCCGCCTCGAGGCGGGGGGTCTCGAGGGCAAGCTCGTGCTGTGTCCGGATCTCGCACCCCGATCCGTGAATGCCGCAACAGAAGCTCAGGGACGGCCGATTAGGCTCCATAGGCCGCCCAGCAGAACTGCACATAGAAAAACCGCTGTAGAGGCCCAGGGAATGTCCAGAGCGAACGTGATCCGCCCGATGTTGTAGGCAAACGCGGCAAATGCCAAACACCAGCGCCGAAAAGATGATATCAATCGGCTTGTGGTGATCGCGTAGGCCGACATTGGCCACGTAATAGCCTGTGCTGTCCGCCGTCAGGACCTGTGAGACGGGGAGGATTTCTGGTTCATCGTAGCCACCGTTTCAAGATGCCGCTGGCCCGCTTCACGCCGGTGGATATCTCATGGGAGAAGCGCTCGGCTTGGCCCACCACACGGCTCGTCGAGTTCAACAGCCGCGGTAGCTTTGCTTGAGCCTCTCGTGATTGAGCGGTCCTTTGGCACGCGCGGTTCGCGAGATATCGAGCAGGCGCAGTTTTACGCTTCGCGTTCGGTCGCGCCGTTTGGTTCCGGCCGCGACGACGATCAAACAACCCGCGCTCGCGCCGTCTCCGCAACCCCGGCCAGCTCCGACGCCGCGAGCGCTACCATCAAGACGCGCCGATCAAAGGGGTCCCCTTTGGGGTCTTCTCTATTCGGCCGGATTTAGTCAAGGGCTTGATTGGGTGCCTCCTTGGGTTCGGTACCGCTCGCGGGGCCGTGCTTCTCTTCGGGATCAGCCGTATGGCTCTCCCAGCATGGGATCAGTAGAACGAGACGGAACAATCTGACTCGCGTGCTGATCGCAAGGACGCGACCGTACAAGAGCCCAAAGCGAACTCATCTCGTCCATCGTCCCGCGAGGGACCTCCTCCCGCTAAACAACGGGTGCGTGGACCGCGCGTCGCACTATTGTGCCGCGGGCGTGGCCTCCCGTGTCCAGCGGAATTCCGTTCCGTCGCTCCACATGCGGTGCATGATGACGGCGAGCCGCCGCGCCAAAGCGACGATCGCCTTCTGCTGCCCGCGTCGTTTGGCGATCTGCATGGCCCACGCCTTGAGCCAGGACCATTTCTGCACCCGCGTCAGCATGACCTGTGCGGCCTCATAGAGTAGCGCTCGCATGGCTTCATCACCGCACAGCGAAATCCGGCCGATGCGGTGGCTTTCGCCGGACTGGTTGAGAACTGGCGTCAATCCAAGGGACGGCCCGACGGCTTTCGAACTCTTGAAGCGGGCGGGAACGTCGATCGTGCTGATAAAGGCCAGCGACGTGACGGGGCCGACACCAGGGATCGTCATCAACCGACGACAGACCTCGCTTTCCCGGGCAAGTAGAAGCACTTTGCGATGCAGTTGTGTGAACTGTTCGCGTAAAACGCGTCGGGCGACGAGAAGCGGTTCCATGAGTTCGGCCAGCTCCGGCTGACCGCCGACGAGTTCGTGGATACGTTGTTCAAAGCCGATCACCCCCACAATTCCGACCTTCAAGCCGAAGTTGCGTAACAGCCCACGAATGTCATTCTCGATGGCAATGGCCTTCTCCTGAAGCAGCTTGCGACCGGCAAGCAGGACCCGTCGCTTTTGGCTGATCAGGGTCTTGACGTGGACAGGCCGGAACAAGCCGACGCGCATCATCTGCGCAATGCCACGCGCATCATTGCGGTCGCTCTTGTTCACCTGCGCCTTGAGGAACGCCTTGGCATGTCGCGTCTCGATGCAGATTACCGGCAGGCCAGCCTCCGCCAGCCCGCTGAACAGCCATTGCGACAGCGGTCCAGCCTCGAGCCCAATCCGATCAAACCGCCAAATCGGATCGTTGAGTGCAGCAAGAAGATCGTCCGGGTGACTCACCAACTTCGCTTCCCGGCAAATGCGGCCCGTTTCGTCGACAATGCACAGGGACGTCTCTTTGACCGACACGTCCAGTCCAGCGTAATGTTTCATGCTGCGCTTCTCCGTCTGATGCTTGTGGCTGTTCGAAAACAGACCACGTTTATCATCAACCTGAAGCGCAGCACCCTGCTAACGCGGGGCTCAGCAACAGGCCGAATACCCCATCTGACTCACATCTGATGATTTTGTCTGCCGAGTTTGCGGTTCTCCAACGGGGGAATCAGCCATGCGAGTCGGTATTCGAATCTCGTCGCTTGTGCCGAGTGGGTTGGTTATCGAGAGCGTAAGTGAGTCATCTGACTCGATTATTTTAGCCGTCCGATCCGAGGGCGATGCAGCCGGGTGCCCACTGTGCGGGGCGAGATCGCGCCGAATCCATAGCCGATATGACAGACGAGTCGCGGATTTGCCGTGTTCCGGGAAGGAAATACGGCTCCGCGTGATCACGCGGCGCTTCGTTTGCGAGGTGCCTCAGTGTCGGCGACGGATTTTCGCTGAACGGTTCGGGGACGATATTCTCCCGACCCGGTCGCGCCGGACGGCACGGCTGGAATGTATCGTCCACCATCTGGGGCTGGCACTCGGCGGCAGACCAGCGGCGAGCTTCGCTAAACGGCTGATGCTGCCGGTCAGCAACGATACGTTGCTTCGGGTTGTCAGGCGACGAACCCGCCCGCGAACGGAGCCTCTGATCGTCGCCGGCATTGACGACTGGGCTTTTCGCAAGAACCATCGCTACGGAACAATCGTGTGCGATCTGGAGAGGCGGCGGATCGTAACCCTGCTTCCAGATCGCGAGATTGCAACGGTGCGGGCTTGGCTTTCCGACCATCCGGAGATCAGGGTCGTATCGCGCGACCGTGGCGGCGGCTACGGTGAGGCCGCGGCAAAGGCGCTGCCCGACGCCGTCCAGGTCGCCGACCGTTGGCACCTGATGGAGAACGCAAGCGCGGCCTTCCTCAACGCGGTGCGCCGTTCCATGCGGGTGATCCGCGCCGCAATCGGTGCGACGACGATCAATCCAAAACTGCTCACTTGCGCGGAAAGGCTGCAGTATGAAGGATATCTCCGGCGCAAGCAGACGAATGCCGCCATCATGGAGCTCGTCAGAGACGCTGTGCCACTCAAGGAGATTGTCCGTCGAACAGGACACAGCCGTAAACTCGTTCGCCAAGTCAGTCGCGGCGAGAGTACAGATGTCTTCCGGACCCGGCAAAGCACGCTCGATGCCCACTTGCCCTTTCTGGATGCGCAATGGAGCGAGGGCTGCCGTAACGGCGCAGAGCTCTGGCGTCGTTTGCAAGGGCAAGGCTTCCGAGGCTCCTTGCGTGTAGTCAGTGAGTGGACGACACGGCGACGACGGGCCGAGAAGGCGACCAATCAACAACTGCAAAAAGTTCCATCCGCGAGAACAATCTCACGATTGATGACCACGGCGCGCGACAATCTCAGCAAAGCAGATACGATCACCATCGCCGCCATCGAGGCGCGCGTTCCCACACTCGTCGAAGCCCGCATGCTCGTCGAAAGCTTTCAGGCCATGGTACGCAAGAAGCTCTTCGCTGATCTCGATCCGTGGATCGCCACCGCCAGCTTGAGCCTGATCGCCTCTTTTGCGAGTGGCATCATCAAGGACAAAGCCGCCGTCCGTGCCGCCATCACCGAGCCTTGGTCCAATGGCCAGACAGAAGGGCAGATCACTAAACTAAAGCTCGTAAAACGCCAGATGTATGGACGGGCGAAGATCGACCTCCTGCAAGCCCGCTTGAAAGGCGCCATCTAGTACCCACTTTTCTTGGAACGTGAGTCGTGATTCAAGGTCGGGATGATACCCGAAGCAAGAGAAGTCCACCTTTCGAGGAAAGATCGCAAGGTGCTTGAGGCGTGCTGTCGCTCACCGGTGACGTTGCAGCGCGATTTGAAGCGGGCGCGGATAGTTCTGTTGGCGGCGGATGGGCGCAGCACCCGGTCGATCGCCAAGGAAGTTGGGGTCCAGCCGCGGATTGTCAGCCTTTGGCGGCATCGCTATGCCGACCATGGCCTTGAAGGGCTGCAAGACAAGCCGCGGCCTGGCAAGCAGCCGATCTATACGAAGACGACCGACAAGCGGATTCTGAAGCTGCTGGATAAGCCGCCACCGCAAGGGTTTGCGCGCTGGACCGGCCCCCTGCTGGCCGAGGCGCTGGGCGATGTCGATGTCCAATATGTCTGGCGGTTCCTGCGCAGCCACAAGATTGACCTGGTGGCTCGCAAGTCCTGGTGCGAGAGCAACGACCCGAACTTTACGGCCAAAGCCGCCGATGTTGTCGGCCTCTATGTCGCGCCGCCGGCGAAGGCCATTGTGCTGTGCGTGGACGAGAAGCCCTCGATCCAGGCTTTGGAGCGAGCGCAGGGTTATCTGAAGTTGCCCAATGGCCGCGCCTTAACCGGCCAAAGCCACGATTACAAGCGGCATGGCACCACAACATTGTTTGCGGCGCTCGAAGTCGCCACCGGAAAGATCATCGCGACCCATTCAAAACGCCGGCGCCGCGTCGAGTTTCTCGATTTCATGAACAGCGTCACCGCGGCTTTTCCGAACCGCAAGCTTCACGTCATCCTCGACAACCTCAACACCCATAAAAAGAACGAGGACTGGCTCAAGGCCCACCCCAACGTGCAATTTCATTTCACGCCGACAAGTGCGTCATGGCTCAATCAGGTCGAAGTATGGTTTTCCATCTTGCAGGGGCAGTCGCTCAGCGGCACCTCCTTCACGAGCCTCAAGCAGCTTCAGGAACACATCGATGCCTACGTCAACGCATACAACGACAGAGCCGAGCCCTTCGTCTGGACCAAGAAAAAGGTCCGTCAACGCCGTTTCAAAGGCCGCCGTATCACTCAGCTCTGATTCCGGGTACTAGTGTCTGCCATATCGCGTGCCTTGGAAAGGAAGCGCAGCAAGGTTAATTCAGATCATCTCGTCGCGCGGGTTAGGATAGAGGGAGTAACTCCGTTGGCTTGGCGGATTCGCCGGGACACGGATCTGCTGAAGGCGGAAGCGGACGACAGAGCCTCGGTCATTGGGACCTGCTGGGTTGAGAAGCTGGAGATCGTCTGCCGTCCGGCCGAGCGTTGGGAGGAGCCATCCGAGGATCCGCTCTTCGAGCTCCGCCGCGTGATCGAGGAGGACATACTCACCTCCGACGCCTTCCAGAACGAACTCGTCGGCATGGCTCAGGAGATAAGAGCGCAGCTCCCGCCGGAAAGCCGCGACGCCTTCGGCGCCGACGAGGCGTCGTTCAGGGAGGCGCTCACGCGCCTGGTGCGTGACGGAGCGGAAAGCGTGATGGCGCGCCTTGAGCCTACCGGCGAGGGCGGCTGAGTCATGCGCCTGCGCCGCCTCGACCTCACCCGGTACGGGAAATTCACCGACCACAGCATCGATTTCGGCGAACGGCCCATCGATCAGCCGGACCTGCATGTCATCTACGGACCGAACGAAGCCGGCAAATCGACCGCCTTTACCGCGTTTCTCGACTTGTTGTTCGGAATCGCGACGCAGAGTCCGTTCGATTTCCTCCACCCCTATTCCACCATGCGGATTGGCGGAGCGCTGGAGTTCGGCGGTGAAAAGCGGGAGTTCGCGCGCATCAAGCGG
Source organism: Bradyrhizobium barranii subsp. barranii (assembly GCF_017565645.3). NCBI lineage: Bacteria > Pseudomonadati > Pseudomonadota > Alphaproteobacteria > Hyphomicrobiales > Nitrobacteraceae > Bradyrhizobium > Bradyrhizobium barranii. Next base: position 98,406 of record NZ_CP086138.1, on the reverse strand, counting down.
CCGCAGAACAGCCTGCTCGACGCCGATGATCGCCCTATCCCGGAAAGCGCAATTCGCGGCGAACTCGGCGGCATCGAGCGTGACGCCTATCGCACCATGTTCTCGCTCGACGACGAGACACTCGAGAAGGGCGGCGAAAGCATTCTGGCAAGTAAGGGCGATATCGGACAATTGCTGTTTTCTGCGAGTGCAGGCCTTTCTCATCTCAGCCAAAAGCTCATCGATCTCAAGGCCGAGGCAGATGGCTTCTACAAATTTCGGGCGCGCAGCGGCGCACTCGTGGATCTCAAGACGCGGCTTGCGGAGTTAAAGGCAGAGCGGGAGAAATTCGACACTCTGGCCTCGGATCACGCCCGGCTCGTTGAAAGCCTGGATCGGTCCAAGAAGCACTATGATGAGGCCGTCACCGAACGCACCCGCACTCGTGGACGCATCGACGAGGGTACCGTCAAGTTAACGAATTGGAGCGGCGGAGGGGGTAGACGAGCGGCATGCGGACTGCCAAGGCCCCTCTTTATCGCCGCCATAGCTTCCCTCCGGAAGTGATCAGCTATGCCGTTTGGTTGTATTTCCGGTTTCCCTTAAGCTTGCGCATGGTCGAGGAAATGCTGGCGGCGCGTGGCATTGGCGTGACCTATGAAACCGTGCGCCAGTGGGGACGGAAATTCGGCAAACCGTTTCTCCGATCGGATCCGCCAGCGCGCTCCCGCTCGCGGTGACAAATGGCATCTGGACGAGGTCGTTATCTCGATCGCGGGCGAACAACATTGGCTCTGGCGCGCTGTCGACCAGAATGGCTTCGTTCTCGACGTCTTGATCCAGCGCCGAAGAGACTCGCGCGCTGCGCAGCGGCTCATGAAGAAGCTCTTGAAATCCGCCGGCACGCCGCCGCGCGTGATGATCACGGACAAACTCCGTTCGTACGGCGCTGCAAGGGCGAAGATGGGCTTTCACGTCGAACATGGCCAGCACAAAGCTCTCAACAATCGGGCCGATAATTCTCATCAGCCGACGCCGCGACGCGAGCGGATCATGAAGCGTTTCAAATCGTCCCGTCAGGCTCAACGGTTTCTGGCAGTTCACGATCAGGTCGCGAACCTTTTCCACATCCCCTATCCCGGAGCTGTCACCGCCGACTTCCGTCGTGCTTCGCGCGAGCGAGCCTTTGCGACTTGGCGCCAGATCTCCATGACAAGCGCTATCGCCGACTCTCGACCTCTGAGAATCCCCTCCTTCGGCTCGGCGGTCGATTAAGTTGACGATGCCGGTTCTCGTCTTCGTTGCGCCACGCGTCGATTGTCTCGGGCTGCCTAGCTAGTACCCGGAATCAGAGCTGAGTGATACGGCGGCCTTTGAAGCGGCGTTGACGGACCTTTTTCTTGGTCCAGACGAAGGGCTCGGCTTTGTCGTTGTACGCGTTGACGTAGGCGTCGATGTGTTCCTGAAGCTGCTTGAGGCTGTAAAGGAGATGCCGCTAAGCGACTGCCCCTGCAGGATCGAAAACCATACCTCGACCTGATTGAGCCAGGACGCACTTGTCGGCGTGAAATGAAATTGCACGTTGGGGTGGGCCTTAAGCCAGTCCTCGTTCTTCTTGTGGGTGTTGAGGTTGTCGAGGATGACGTGAAGCTGGCGGTTCGGAAAGGCCGCGGTGAGGCTGTCCATGAAATCGAGAAACTCGACGCGGCGACGGCGTTTTGAATGCGTTGCGATGATCTTTCCGGTGGCGACTTCGAGCGCCGCAAACAATGTTGTGGTGCCATGCCGCTTGTAATCGTGGCTCTGGCCGGTCAAGGCGCGGCCACTGGGCAACTTCAGATAACCTTGCGCTCGCTCCAAAGCCTGGATCGAAGGCTTCTCGTCCACGCATAGCACATAGCCTTCGCCGGCGGGGCGACGTAAAGGCCAACGACATCGGCGGCTTTGGCCGTAAAGGCTTTGGCCGTAAAGTTCGGGTCGTTGCCTTCGCACCAGGACTTGCGAGCTGCGAGGTCAATCTTGTGGCTGCGCAGGAACCGCCAGACATATTGGACGTCAACATCGTCCAGCGCCTCGGCCAGCAGAGGACCGGTCCAGCGCGCAAACCCGTGCGGCGGCGGCTTATCCAACAGCTTCAGAATCCGCTTGTCGGTCGTCTTCGTATAGATCGGCTGCTTGCCCGGCCGCGGCTTGTCTTGCAGCCCTTCAAGGCCATGGTCGGCATAGCGATGCCGCCAAAGGCTGACAATCCGCGGCTGGACCCCGACTTCCTTGGCGATCGACCGGGTACTGCGCCCATCCGCCGCCAACAGAACTATCCGCGCCCGCTTCAAATCGCGCTGCAACGTCACCGGAGAGCGATAACACGCCTCAAGCACCTTGCGATCTTTCCTCGAAAGGTGGACTTCTCTTGCTTCGGGTATCATCCCGACCTTGAATCACGACTCACGATCTAAGAAAAGTGGGTACTAGCGCCGCGATTTTTGTGGCCGGATGGAGCGCGAAGTGGATCGATTGCCGGCCACGGCGGAACGATCCGGACCCGGATTGAGGAAGGCGTCCGTCCTTGGTCCAGCGGCGGCGCTCGTGCGACGTAACCCCAAGGATTTCTTCAACGACACGCGGATGCAGCCGTTCCTGTCGAAAGGCATCCAGCGCAGCATCGACCGCGGCAAGAAGATCGGAAAGCTCGTCGATGGCGTGCGGCGCGATGGTGTGCAGATCGCTTCGCCCTGGGTCGACGTCTTGACCGGCGGCGCCGAAGCAAACCGGCCACACGCCGCCGCGCCTCGATCGCTCTTCGCCGCGATCCGAGGGTCAGCTCTGCCGTGGGCCCGAACGTCAATGAGACGCCGTTTGAAGAATGCAAAACTGCGAGATAGCGGCTTCGGGTTGGAATCGCTCGACGTCATTGTAACAAAGGCTTCCGGAGACGTTCACAGTCTCCGCGGCACATTGCTGCGGTCAACTCACAGCGTAGGGCGCAAAGGCGCTGCGGTTTTCGTCGACTTGCAGGGCACGTCCGGCTGAGGGGAATGCCCGCTGCGGCAGGCAGGTCGTTCGCAGATCCGGCAGCCGCGTCCGATCGGAGTCGCCGCCGCGGGGTTACTGAGGTCCATGCCGTCCGAATAGACCAATCGACCGGCGTGGTGGAGGTCGCACCCGAGTGCGATAGCAAAGGTCTTTCGCGGAGGTTCAGCCGAGCCCCGCGGTCCGCAAAAGAGCATTTTCTGCCGCATGGATAGCGAGGCCTTCGCCCCGGAAAAGCCAGACCTCCTCACTCCGCCAGCCGTTCGGGTTGCTGGTTCTTGTGCTTCGGCCGCCTTGGGTGCGAGCGCTTCGCACTACCGGAAGAGCTATCCCGCCGCCGCTCGCGGTTTGCCGCTCCGTTAGCATCGGAAAGGAATTTCTCTCCAGCGAATGTCTTTCCGGACACGGAGCCTCCCGTGACCATCCGTAATCGCCCGGGGAGAAGAAGGGCCTCTTCGGTGCTAATGCTGGCGGGCAGAGCCGGTCTGCCCATTTCAGTACCGACAAGCGTATTTTGATCCGGTGGGCCGCAGAGCAATCTGCGGCCCTTCCGTTTGTGGGTAGCGAGGGCTTCGCCGTGATCTAACGGCTGACGCTTGGCCGGCGTCGGGTTCCGGTTATTCGCCGATCGCGAACCGCGAACATACTGGGCGGAGCGGAAGGAGTTTTCCGAAAGTGGCGATCAATCACACCAAATACCCTAATCGACATCATTGGTCTTTTCGAGGCTTTTCGGCCTTGTGCACGCGCTACCCTGCCCTGCAGTCCATTGCGGGTCTCACCTGCTTTCGAGAAGCTGACGAGGCCGCGGTCCCGTAGCTGAGCGGCATTCGCACCGCCCAGCCTGTTCGTTCGCTAAACGTGGTCGGCCTGCCGCTATCGCAGACCGTGCCTTCGCCCGATCGTTCTCTTGCATGCCGAATCAGGCCCACGCCCGCATGACGCTGTAATTGATAAGCGGAGTCGATCAGCTTCTCTTTATAGCTCGCACGGAGACCGCCCTCCGTGGTATTATCGGGAACTCCGGCTCTGCCAGCTTCAACATCGAGCGGGACATCCCCCAACTCGTTGGCTTCCGCGAGAAAATGCCAGCAACGCAAGAAGGCCGCACTTTGCCGGCGCGGCCTTCTCGAAAACCTTCTGATCCAGCTATTCATTATTCAGCGGCGTCGGACATGGCGCCCATCATCGTTGCGGATGCGACCACGCAAAGCTCACCGCCTTGGGGTCCTTAGTGAAGATCAGGCGCGGACCATTCCAGCCGAAGGATACGCTTGTCAAGCGGGCATCTGGTGAGCACACGCTCAACGTGCGTCGCTCAGGTGAGATGCGGAGCCTTTTCGGCCTCGTCACCGCCCCAGCCGGCGTCCGCGATCGATGTGTCGATCAGCTCGCCGCGCAACAGCGCGAGCGGCGATTTGTAGTACAGCGCGACGTTGTGGAGGGGATCCGTCAGGACTTTGAAGACCCATACCAGCCCGGTCTGGCCGTCACGGGTGACGAAGAGCTGGATCATCCGAAAGAGGCCGCCGCCAATGCCTATAACGAGCCATACCGTGCCGACTTGCCGGATGAAGTCAAGCCGCCCGACAGGCGGATCGAACATGCCAAACGCCGGGAAGACGTAGAGTGCGAACGGCGCCAGGCCCCAGATTATCAAGAGCACAATCTTGCGCGTCTGGTTGTAGCCTACCTTGACCGCCTCCTTGTACTCGTTGCTGACTTTGTTCACGTTATCGTAGCCGTTCGGCTCGAAGAAGAAATGTCCGGTCTGCCGCGTCAGCATCGCAAGCCAGCCAACGAGGCCGGCCATTGCCGGGTCCTTGAACAAGAGCGCATAGCAACCGAGGAAGATGAAAGCGCTGATCAAATGCAGCGTCTGATTAACTCTGCTCCGGTGATAGTAACGGTAGTCATCCCACCGCAGGCTTCGCAGCATGTCTGACAAAGGGCTCATGATCAATCCTCGGTCATTTGACGATGTCGAAGCCATAAGCCGAGTCCGTGACAGATGCGTGAATGCATTATGATGTCGCATTGCAGCTTAATGAGGTGGCAAAGCCGAGCGCCAGGCGCACGCGAAAAGTCGGATGTTCGCATTTCGGCTTGATATTGGTGACCAGGGCAGCCCAGTCGACCACGATCTCCTTTAACCGAATCAGACCCCTTGCAGACGGGGCGGGGCCATACGTTTTTTGAGCAGACGGTTTTCCAGGGTCAGATCGGCTACGGCCCAGGGCGGCGGCCTCCCGGCGGAGATCCTTCACCTCGCCGGAGGTCGCAGCTCGCGCCGTATCGCCCGCCAGGAGGCGCTTGCTGGCCTCGAGGAACTCCTTGGACCAGCCGTAATACATCGAGGCGGCAATGCCCTCGCGCCGGCAGAGCTCGGAGAGGCACCGTCAAGTTAACGAATTGGAGCGGCCGAGGGGTAGACGACGGGCATGCCCACCGCCCGGGACCCTCTTTATCGTCGCCATCGCTTCCCACCGGAAGTGATCAGCTATGCCGTTTGGTTGTATTTCGGGTTTCCCTTAAGCTTGCGCATGGTCGAGGAAATGCTGGCGGCGCGTGGCATTGGCGTGACCTATGAAACCGTGCGCCAGTGGGGACGGAGATTCGGCAAGGCGTTCTCCGATCGGATTCGCCAGCGCGCTCCCGCTCGCGGTGGCAAATGGCATCTGGGCGAGGTCGTTATCTCGATCACGGGCGAACAACATTGGCTCTGCCGCGCGGTCGACCAGAATGGCTCAGTTCTCGACGTCTTGATCCAGCGCCGAAGAGACTCGCGCGCTGCGCAGCGGCTCATGAAGAAGCTCTTGAAATCCGCCGGCACGCCGCCGCGCGTGATGATCACGGATAAGCTCCGTTCGTACGGCGCTGCGAGGGCGACGATGGGCTTTCACGTCGAACATCGCCAGCACAAAGCTCTCAACAATCGGGCCGAGAATTCTCATCAACCGACGCGGCGCCGCGAGCGGATCATGAAGCGTTTCAAATCGTCCCATCAGGCTCAACGGTTTCTGTCAGTTCACGATCAGGTCGCGAACCTTTTCCACATCCCCTATCCCGGAGCCGTCACCGCCGACTTTCCGTCGTGCTTCGCGCGAGCGAGCCTTTGCGACTTGGCGAGAGATCTCCACGACAAGCGCTTCGCCGAATCCCTTCGGCTCAGAGGTTGATTAAGTTGACGATGCCGAAGGCGGAGGGTTTCCCCCGTCACAGTCTGTTCGGAAGTGAGCTGTCCGATCCCCAGCTCCTTAGTCATTATCCTGGTCATCGTCATGTCCCGGCAAGGGATCCGGAAACTCCCCGGGCCAGCACTTTGTCCTTGCTGACCTGATTATTCCTTGGTCGAGGACGCGCCTGGCTTAAACAAGAAGATGTTCGGCTCATCATCCGATGCCAGCCATAAGGTCACGCCGGCACGAGAAGCCTCTGGCGCCTCGGTTTCACTTCGATCCTGACTTCGACATCCCGGTTGAGCTTCACAAGCATGGCGATGAGGCGATCGAGCGTGAAGCGATCGAGATTAGCCTTGCGTACACGCGAGAAATCGGCCGCCGCAAAACCGGTGAGATCATGCGCCTTCCGCACGCTGATCTCCTGCTTGTCCAGGACGCCAATGATCTTCGCCGCAAGAATGGCCTTGGCTTGATGAATATCCGCGTCGGGATAGCCAAAGTCACGGAAGACATTGCCGCTGCCGCGCACCAATTCAACGCCGTTCTTTTTCATCGCAAAGCCTCCTTCAGTCGTTTGATGCGTTCCTTGATCCGGTCCACGTCCATTTGCGGTGTCTTGATCCCGCTCTTGGATTTCTTCTGGAACGCATCTACCACCCATAAGTCATCGCCGATCTGGACCGCGTAGATCGCCCTGAAAGCGTCGCCACGGTGCTTTAAGGCAATCTCGAACACGCCCGAGCCCACGCCCTTGAATGGCTTGGCGATGTCGGCCTTTCCGCCACGCGCAGCAACCGTCAAGGCTGTCAGCATGTCGAGCTGGACCTCGCGCGGGAATTCCTCAAAGTCTTTCCTCGCGGCTTTTAGCCACGAGATCGTGCGTACCAGTTCCGGCATATGGGGAATGTTGTCATATTTGACAACGCAAGTCAAGGAATCCTGATCCCTTTTACTGCTGAGCGTGTCCCTGCCAAAGGTTTTCCGCCGAGTACAATTCTCCGCTCGTCATTGACGCAGTCATTCCAAAGATATTGCCGTCCTGAAGTTCGCCTTTTCTTTCCGATGATCCGCTTTGGGCAAAGTTCGCCGAGATCTGGCGAGGTGGACCGTCGCACGCGCCTTCATGGCGAACTGCCGGAGATCGGCACGCCCGGTGGTGACCGCTCGTTACGCGGTCACTGCAATTGTTCAAGAGTTCGTCTCGGGGCGATCAAGCCACGTCGCTGTCTTCGTCGGTCCGCCTCGAGTTGGTCGGCCTCGTCCGACGCCAGCACAGGAAACTCTCCCGCCAGCATTTTGTCCTTGCTGAGCAGGCCGGCCTCCTCGAGCATCTCCATGTCCGGAAGATCGCGCAGCGTCTGCAGCCGAAGTGCGACAGGAACGCTTTTGTCGTCACGTAGGTGTAGGGGGCCCCTAGCCCGTCCTATTCGTGAGAGTGCGGCTTTTTGGCCCGATTGATGCGGCCGCACATCTTGTCTGACGAGGCGCACAGGATTGCCTTCGGCTTTTCGCCGCCTGACGACCGGTACTTTGCAACGCGCTTGAGGGATGGGTTGGGCGAACGGGGGCGGACGCCCCGCCGGTCAAGGACCGAGCGGCAGCAGCGCGCCGGGCAAGCCGCAGATCAGGTCGGCTTCGGGACATGCCGCGGCAAACGCAAGGCGAATGCGGCTCGTGGTCTCGACGACACGGGCGGCGATTTTCAAGAGCCGAAGACGCAGCGTCGCGAACTCGGCAGCGGCCAATTCCCGGGCTTTGGGAATGGCGTCGCGCACGGTCAGCATCAGCCAATAAGCGGCCGTATGGAGCACGAGACGGACCTGGTTGGCGAGCGCCGAACGGCAGCTGGTGCGATCGGAGGCGAGCTGCGTCTTATGCAGCTTGATCAGATTCTCGGCTTGGCCGCGCGCGCAATACAGGCTGTCGTAGATCCACTCGGCCGAGCCGACATCGAGGCTGGTGACGACGAAACGGATGTCGAGGCCGAGCATGGTCGCCTCAATACGGGCGACGGTGCGCCGTTCGCGTCCCAGGACTTTGCCTTGTGGCGGGTCTCGGTATAGCCACTCAGAACCGGCAGGTTCTCGATGGCGCGTCGGGTGCGGATGTCGTCGGCGACCTCGTCGACTTTTCTGGCGAGAGGCTTGGTGCCGGACAGACCGAAGATGTAGTCGATGCCGTTGGTCTCGCACCACGCCATGGCCTCCGGCCGGGCATAGTGCCCGTCGCCACGGAACGTAATTTGCGTGTTGTGCCATCGCGTGCGGATATGCCGTACCAGGCGGCGCAGATGGGCACGCACCTCGACGCCGCCCGGCGTCTTGCCGGGCCGCAGCACGACGGCCACGGGCCGGCTCTTCTCCGTGTCGTAGACGTGGATCGGCAGAAAGCAGCGTTCATCATAATGAGCGTTGAACAGCGAGAGCTGCTGATGGCCGTGGACGACATCGCAGGTATCATCGATGTCGAGCGTGACGGATGCCGGCTCGCGCGGGTAGCTATCCATCCATGCGTCGACCAAAATGTAGGTCAGCCGGATCACGTCGCGCAGGCGCGGCGCATTCTCCAGGCGTGACAGCGTCGGTTGGGAACACAAATCCCGGCCCGTGTCCGGTAGGCGACCGCAGGCCAGCTTGAATGCGGGATCGGACCGCAGATGATCGAGGTCGTCGGCGTCCTCGTAGCCGCAGCAGATCGCGAACATGCGCGCGCGGAACATATCGACCAGGCTGTGCACGACCCGCGTCGGATCGCGCCGATCCGGGAACACCCGGGCCAGATTGTCGGCCAAACCGAGACGCCGCTCGGCCATCGCCAGAAGCATCACGCCCCCATTCGAGGTTAGGCGTCCACCATCGAAGGCAGCTGTGACTTTCTTGGCGTGAATGGCTGGAAACGAGAAGGGCGGAATCGTATCGTCGGTCATGGCGGGCGTGGCGTTCGCGGTTGGAGGTGATGGGGTTGGCTTCACAACCGAATCCTACGCCGTATCAGCGCTTTACACCACGCTCGCCAGCCTCTCGGGCGCCTCTTACGAATAAGACGGGCTAGCTGCGGGCTGCGCGGCCCGGCAGCGATGAACTCGAGTGCGCGCAGACGGGCGATGGTATCGCGGCTGACCTCCTTGCCGAAGAAGGATGACAATTCGCTGCGATTGATCGGCTGGTAATAGGCGATGCAGGCGAGGATCAGCGCTTCGGTCTGCGACAAAGCCTTGCCATCGTTGCCGGCGCCGATCGCAGCCCGGATTGCCTCGGCGAAGTTTCTTCGGGTGCGGTGCTGCCAGCCGCCGGCGACCGCGACGAGCTCGTAGGGCCGGCCGCGCAGCTCGTCACGGATGTCGTCGATCAGACGGTCGATGCTGCAGTCACGACCGACGACGCGCGCCAACACCTCGCGCGTCACCGGCGCGGGCGAGGCGAAGATCACCGCCTCGACCCGGCCCATCCATTCGCGCCAGCGCAGCGCCGGCGGCAGGTCGGTGAGCTCGGTGTCGAGGCTCTCTTTCGGTCGCGCGCGCCGTCCCATCTCAGAGCCCGTACAATCGAAAGGTCGGCCGTCCCGTGAGCTCGCGCACCGCACCGAGCGACACCAGCCGCTCGAACAGCCGCCGTGTGCTGCGATCGCTCGCCATCTTGCCGGGGCCGGCGGACTGGGCGTCTTCCACCAGGAGGATGCCCACCATGATATCGGCATCCTTGCCACGCAGCTTCGGCGCCACCGCCAGCAGGCGTGTCGCCCGCCGTGCAAGATCACTGTAGAGGTCGATCGCGGCCACCGCCGCCGCCGTGTAGGCCGCACAGAGTGCGTTCATGAAGACGGTCTCGCCGTCGAGGTGCTGCGGCGCTTTGCGCAGCGCACCGCGCGACAGATGGGCCGCGAGCAGCGGCACCGGTGCCGGCCAGCGCAGCTGGTGGGCGAGGACCGCATCGGCCAGCCACAGCGGCAGCGCCTCCTCGTTCGGGAGCAGGCGCCTGCTCGCGGCGATGATCTCCGCAGCAGCGAGCACCGGCATGGCGTGCTCGCGCCGCGTATGCCGGCTTGCAAGTTCGACGATCTCGCTCGGCAGCGAGCCGAGCGGATGGTCGAGCGTGGTCGCAAGGGCAAAGATCCATCGTCGCTGGAGGAGGCCCGTTCGCTGAGCTTGCGCCAGGCGCGGAGAATACGGCCGCTGGGACCCGGATCATCGGCCTCGCGGCGCAAGTACCAGTGGTCGCGCAGCGCTGCTTCGTCGTCCGTCCGCCCGCCCTGGCGCGCGCGTAGCGGCGCAGGCGAGCGCGAGACGTTGGCGCCAAAGACGGCCGAGCCGGTGCGCGTCGCGGGCGATCGGATGCAGCGCTGCGAGCGCCGCGCCGGCATAAAACACTGCCTCCGTGACGATGTCGGGCGGGGCGCGACGACGCAGCCAGCTAGGTGCCGGGGCGAAGGTCGGCGGAGGTTCGGGGACGATTCGGCAACGCGCGGGCATACGACAGGGTAAGCCAGCGCGGCGCTTTATGCCACGATAATCAGCTCAAACCGCCGCGCCTGTCGGGGGATAACAACGAATGATAATGTTGCATTATCGGTCGTTTTTGCCTTTATAGAGAGCATGCTCGTTTCACCGCCCAGAGCCCGGAAAATCATGCTCCGGAGGGTCCCCGCGCCGCCTGAGAGCCGCTCCTCGGGTCGATCTTTCCGCGGTCGAAGCGTCAGGCCGCCAGGCGGCCCAACCTTGACCGCGACGAGGACGCCATTTAGAACACAGCTAGCCTGTCTAGCTAGGAACGCACAAAATGGAATGGCCGCTGCAGGACGCCAAGAACCAGTTTTCCAAGGTGGTGCAGAAGGCCCGCCTGGAAGGCCCGCAGGTCGTCACCCTGCGCGGGATGCGCGCCGCGGTGGTGCTGTCGGCCGCCGATTACGATGCGCTGCGCTCCGGGCGGCCGACCTTGGTCGACGACTTGCTGGCCGGGCCAAGCTGGGATGACGAACTGGCCGAAGAAGCGATGCGGCGCATCAAGACCCCCAGCCGCGACGCGGCCTTCTGATGTATCTCATTGATACCAACGTCGTTTCCGAGGCTCGGCGCGGCTCTCCGCAGGCAACCGGCTGGCTGCGCTCGGTGGATCCGGCCAGCGTCTACCTGAGCACCCTCACCCTCGGCGAGATCATGCGCGGCATCGCGCTGAAGCAGAAGTCGGACCCGAAGGTGGCCGGCCACCTTGCCGAATGGTTGCGCAAGTTGCGCCACGACCACGCCAACCGCATCCTGGCGGTGACCGACCAGATCTCCGTCGAGTGGGGTCGCATCGCCGCGATCCGGCCGTGTGGCGATATCGACGGGCTGATCGCCGCAACCGCGATCGTCCACGACCTCATCCTCGTCACTCGCAATGTGGGGGATTTCGACGATACGGGCGCAACGGTGATCAATCCCTGGGAGGCGTCGACATGAGCCGCAGTCCAGCAACCGGATGTGGCGAAGCCTGTCCAAAGGTGCTGGGCAATCGCATCGCCGTCCTATATAGGTAGAATATTGACAAATAGGAACCAAGGAACGCCAAGATGGCGCTGAGCATCAAGGATCCCGAAACCGAAAAACTCGCGCGCACGCTAGCCGAGCGGACAGGGGAAACCATCACCGTCGCGACCCGACGGGCGATCGAGGATAGGTTGCGACGGATCGGGGCCGACGCGACCAAGGCCGCGCTGATTGAGGATATGGAAGCCATTCGGCGCCGCCTCGCTGCCCTCCCGGTCCTCGATCCACGCAGCATGGATGACATCCTCGGGTACGACGAAAACGGCTTGCCGGTCTGATGGTGATCGACTCATCCGCCATTTTGGCGATTTTTTTGAATGAACCGGAAGCCAGCGAATTCGAGCATCGCATTGCGGCCGATCCTGTCCGGTTGATTTCGGCGGCGACGGTGTTGGAAACCGGAATAGGGATCGAATCAAGGTTGGGCGATGGGGGCGGCGGCGAGCTTGATCTTTGGCTACACAAGGTTGGTGTCGAGATTGTTCCGGTCACGGCCGGGCATGCGGATCAGGCACGGCGGGCGTGGCGGCGATATGGGAAAGGCCGGCATCCCGCCAAGCTGAACTTTGGCGATTGCTTTTCTTACGCTCTCGCCGCCCTCACCGGAGAACCTCTGCTGTTCAAGGGCAGCGATTTCTCGCAGACCGACATCAAGGCGGCCTGACCATGAACATTTATCTCTCCTGGCAGCGAAAGCCTTCCCGTCACGTCGGAGGCCGTGCAAGAGACGGGCGCAGCCCCCTCCCCTACCCTGCCCGCTCACCTGGAACGGCTCGCCGATCGTGCCCGCGACTATGTCGACGCGGCGAGCTCGGCCAACACCCGCCGCGCCTATGCCTCCGACTGGAAGCACTTTTCCGGATGGTGCCGGCGCCAGGGTCTTGAGGTGCTTCCGCCCTCCCCGCAGACGGTCGGCTTTACATCACCGCCTGCGCCTCGGGCGCCGCGACGGCCGATCGCCAGGCGAATTCCGTCGCCACGATCGAGCGCCGGCTCTCGGCCCTGACCTGGAACTATGCCCAGCGCGGCACGCCACTCGACCGCGCGGACCGGCATATCGCAACCGTGCTCGCCGGCATCCGCAACACCCATGGCGCCCCGCCCCGGCAGAAGGAAGCGGTGCTGCCGGAAGATGTCATCGCCATGCTCGAGACGCTTAACCGCGGCACCCTGCGCGGCTTGCGCGACCGGGCCATGCTGCTGCTCGGTTTCGCCGGCGGCCTGCGCCGCTCCGAGATCGTCGGCCTCGACGTCCATCGCGACGACACCGAGGACGGCCAAGGCTGGGTCGAGATCCTCGACAAGGGCATGATCGTCACTCTGCGCGGCAAAACCGGCTGGCGCGAGATCGAGATCGGCCGGGGCTCGTCCGACGCCACCTGCCCGCTCGTTGCCTTGCAGATCTGGCTGAAGCTCGCGCGGATCGGCCATGGACCGATCTTCCGCCGGGTGACCGGCCAAGGCAAGGACGTCGGACCGGATCGCCTGAACGATCAACAGGTCGCCCGGCTGGTCAAACGCGCCGCGCTGGCCGCCGGAGTGCGCGCCGACCTGACCGAAGGCGAACGGGTCGAGAAATTCGCCGGACATTCGCTGCGCGCCGGCCTCGCCTCCTCGGCTGAGGTCGACGAGCGCTACGTGCAGAAACAGCTCGGCCACGCCAGCGCCGAGCAGACCCGCCGCTATCAGCGGCGGCGCGACCGCTTCCGGGTCAATCTCACCAAGGCGGTAGGTTTGTAACGCCGGCCGTCGCCTTGGGAATTCAGGGGCGGCCTGTTGTCGCTTTCAAACGAACTGGCAATTTGCTCATCACGTCGCCGACCGACCTTCGCCCTGAAGGCAGATAATGCTGTGAGCTTAAGGGCAGCCAGCATGGTCGCTTCGCTCCCCAATCCTCGCAAAAGGATCATCGACCCGGGTCGTTTCTCCGTAAGCGACGTTCGCGTCCCATTCGCAAAGGTTTGGCGTGGGGATTGCAGTCTGTTGATCAACGTGTTTGCAAATCGTTGGCGGGGGGTATGGAGGCGGCAACGACGGAGAATTACGAGGTGCGGCCGAACGACCAGGGCAGGAGCTCGTCGATCCGGGACTGCGGGTGACCGGTTGCGATCGCTTTGAGCGTCGCTTTCATCCAGACGTAGGGCTCCACGCTGTTGATTTTGCAGGTGGCGATGAGCGAAGCTATGCGCGCCCATGAACGACCACCTTCGTCGTGACCAGCAAATAAACTATTTTTACGCGTCAGAGTCAGCGGCCTGATTTGATTTTCGACGGGATTGGTGTCCATCTCAACGCAACCATCGTCGAGAAACAAGGTGAGGCCATCCCAATGGTTCAGGAGATAGGCGATCGCCTTGCCCATCTCGCTGCCCGGCGACAGGCGAGCGGCTTGCTCGCGCAGAAACCTCTCGAGTTCAGCGACGAGCGGCCGTGATCGCTCGTTACGGGTCGTTTGCCGAGCCGGGGCGTCGGCGCCACGGATCTCCTTCTCGATCGCATAGAGTGCGGCGATGCGCGCGAGAACGGCTTCGGCGATGGGTGAGCCGGCTTTCGGAGTCGCTGCGATGATCTTGCGCCTTGAGTGGGACCAACATGCGGCCAGCCGCAGCGGCACGCCGCCTTTGCGCTTGGGCCGTGCGAGCCGATGATAGCCCTGGTATCCGTCGACCTGAAGGATGCCGTCGAAGCCCTCGAGGATGCGCTCAGCATGGTCACCACCGCGTCCTGGCGCGTAGTGGTAGACCACGATTGGTGGATCAGCGCCGCCGTGGCCGCGATCGTCGCGCAGGACAGCCCACAGATAGCCGGTCTTCGTTCGGCCCCGGCCCGGATCGAGCACAGGCGCCCTGGTCTCGTCTATGAACAAGCGGCCCGATTGCTTCATCACGACGCTCATGCGCTCGACCAGCGGCGCGAGGTGGAAGGCGACCGTTCCCATCCAGTCTGCCAGAACGGCGCGATCGATGAAGATGCCATGCCGAGCCAGAACCTGCGACTGACGATAGAGTGGCATGTGCTCGCTGAACTTGGCGACCGCCACCTGCGCCAGCAGCGCCTCGGTGGGGATGCCACCCTCCACGAGATGGGCGGGCGCCGGCGCCTGAGCAACACCGGTGCAGCCCTTTGCGCAGGCGTAGCGCGGTCGCACCGTCTCGATCACACGATACTGGGCGGCCATGACATCGAGACGGCGGGAGCGATCCTCGCCGATCTGGACCATCCGGCCGCAGCCGCAGGGACACTCGAGGTTCTCGGGTTCGATCACCTGCTCGATGCGCGGCAGGTGCGCGGGAAAGGCACGGGCAGCGCGCCTGGTCCGGCGGCTGGACGGCGCCGTGCCGGCGCGGCGCGCACGATCGTCCTGGCGTTCCTGGACTTCGGCGATGGCAATCTCGATGTCCTCGAGAACCAGTTGCATCTGATCGGGATTGAACTTCTCCGAGCGTTTACCGAAACGTGCGCGCTCGTACTCCTTCACGAGCAGTTCGAGGCGTTCGACGCTCTCTTTGGACGCAGCCAGTTCACTCTCGACATGAAGGCGCGCCGAGCATTCATCGTCTGCGCGACGACGCTCGGCTTCAATCATCGCTTCCTGCGCGCGGAAGAGCGCGCGCAAATCGGCGGGCAGCGCTGCAAGACGGGCGGGATCAAAGGGGGACGGCGGCACATCCGCAAGCTATCATCCCAAAGCCCCGCGCGAAACAGGTTGTCGGGTCTGAGTCAGTTCGCCGCAGCTGGCGTCGTCGCGACAATCCGTTCGCCCACTCGCTTCCAGTTCGCGCGTCAGATGCATGACGCCGTCGCTGATCTGCGGCCACTCGAAACGACCATCGCGGCCAAGGCGCTTGTAGACCAAAACGAGGCCCGTGCCGTCCCATAGCAAAATCTTCAGCCGGTCGGCGCGCTTCGAACGAAAAACCACGATCAGGCCCGAATGCGGATCGAGCCCAAGCGTGTTTTGCACAAGACCGGCCAGCGCGTCGTGCCCGCACCGGAAGTCAACAGGACGCACAGCAAGCACAATCCGCAGTCCCTGCGCCGGAATGATCATGCGCCGCGCTCGATCGCAGTCACGATCTCCGCGATCCGCACCGCCGACACGTCCGCATCCAGGCGGACCGAAACCTTGCCAATCGTAATCTCGACGGGCCCCTCGCTCTTGCCTGACGCCACTGGATCGCTCAGCTCGATCGACACGAAATCCGCCGCGTCGTCCGTGACCAATGCGAGCCGGCCAGCACGCGCCAATCTGCGCCACGTCGTCAACTGCTGGGCCTTCACACCATAACGCCGTGCGACATCACATACCCGGGCGTCGGGCTTCATGCTCTCGAAAACAGCGCGCCCCTTGATCTCCGCAGACCATAACCGGCCTCCAGAACGCGTCCGGCGCGTAAGCTTCCCCACAAAGCCATCAGCTTCGGCTTCCTCCCCCGATTGTTCCATCGCCTTCAGTCTCCTCTCGGCTCTCTGACAAGCCAAGGATCGCAGAGCGAAAGCCGAAGCGAAACCAGTCAATCAAATGGGAGAAAAGCTCCGCTTACGTTTCTCCAACACGCTGGCGCGGAAATCGAGCTCGTCCCATCGAATCGAGCGAGTCGCCAAGCCCTTGTTGCGCGTCGCAGTTGGACGGGTATGCGGGAGGCATACTTGCGTGATTGGTAAGCCCAGAGCCCTGAGGCGCCACACCTCCTCTGCTCGGTGGAGGGCCGCAGGCGATTGCCTGGCCAACTGGTGTCTCCCGTTAGTCAAATCGCCGTCCCGGTTTCAGCCAGGTCGCATCCGAGCGTATCCGAGGCGGCTTCAAGGCCGGGGTCGTTCCGGCTCATCGGCCGGACTCGCACCCCGTGTCGTTCGGGGCTAGGAAACGAATCGCCGCCCAGAGGGCGCATCGCCCGTATCAATCCACGGCTGTTAGTCGGAAGTGGCCGCGGAATTGACGAGCTGCTCATTCCAGTCGATGGCGTCGGGCCAAAGCCGGATAAAACTCGCGCCGGCGGTTGCGGCGATGTCTCGCAGTCGGGCTGCGTATGCGTCGCCCTGATCGTTCGCATCGCAAGCGGCAACAAGTTCCGTCCCGGGCCGGGAAGCCAGCGCCGTGAGTGCGCACTCCGTGGCTGGCGCCCATCCTCCGGCGGTGCTCGCATACATGGTATCCGAGCGACAGCCCTCGATGCCAGCAAGGCTCAACGCGTCAATCGCGGCTTCCGTGACGCAGACGCGGCGTGCCGTTTCGGCGCCAAGCAGGAAAAGTGCTTTAGCGCCGCCTGTGGCAAAGCCGCGCCAATTCGGCCCCCGCTCCTCCCAACCGACCACCTGACCGCAGGAATCGAAATGCGCGGCCCATACCGAACCTTTCGGCCCTTCGCGGAGCCTCCCCGCCGCGTTCGCAAACGCTATGACCGGTTCCGGAACGGCTCGCACCTTCGTCAGATAGGTCCATGTGGGAGAGCCCGGGGCGGGCCGCGGACGACCAGACCAACGGCTGGAGACGCCCGCCGCGGGACGACGTGTCGACTTCCGCTGCCAGGCCGGCGCAGTTGGTTGGTAACCAACGAGGCCGGACACCGTCTTCAAAGCGGAGCCGAAATCCTGCGCGCCGAGGTGCTCGGCAAGAGAAAACACGTCGCCCTTAGCGTCCGAGGTCGGATCGAACCAGCCCCGCCCCTGATGAATGACAATAATGATCTCGCCATCGCCGCGACGGTATTTCGTGGCTTTGACGGTGCTTTCACGCAGATCGACTTTCCAGCCGCTCGCATCAAGCAGCGCTGCGCATAAAACCTTCGCCTTGAGTTGGTCCTTGTCGCCCGTAGTCATCGCCTCGAGCTTCCGCAAACCCATAATAGGGCAGGGGTTACAGCTGTAACTCCTGCCAGCCAGTCGATTGAAATCAACCGGATTGCTTTTAGGGGCCTCCACCCCTTGGCGCAAACTGCCGCGCTGCAACAGTTACAGCTGTGACCCCCTAACCCGGTCACGATTTAGCCCCCACGGGTCGCTTCAGAGCACCATCCGCGAGGCCAAATAGGCTCTTTTCTAGGCGCAAACTTCCCTCAACACCCCTGTCGACCATTGCGCGGAAGTAGCCACCCGGACTCGAGATCTGCTCCGGATTTCGCAACGATTTTTCCAGCACGGTCGCGAGAATCGCCGCCGCAGCGTAACGGCCCACACGGCTTGCGCCGTCGATCCAGGCTGCCTCCGAAAGCCCGATCATCACCCGCATGACGTCAGCAGCAGCTGTTAGCTCGGGCCAACTCTTGAACGGTCTTCCGGCGATTTCGGACGCCTCGGGACAGGCGGACCTGATCAAGCTGACCGAGATGGAGCCCAAAACTTGCGACTGAACTTCATCCGAACCGAACACCGCGCCATACTGGGGTTGTCGGCCGATTCCCCCTGCGTCAGACTTTGTTTCGGCGGGAGGGGCGACCGCGGAGCGGTCGTCCTTTTTTTGAAAAACTACTCGCTCGTTAGAGCGAGGCTGTTTGGTCTTACTTTCAAATGAGTTTTGAGAGGTTGTATTAATATTAGGAGCGACATCCATGTCACCCTCGCATGACATTTGAGGCGTCACATACTCCTCTGTGACTTCGCCGATGACCTTCTGGTGCAGCGCGTCGAGAGCCGCTGCTTCGTCTACGTCCGAAAGCTTCCGCCCCCGGATCGCATCCAACAAAGCCGTCCATTCGTCAGCTCGCTCAGGATATGCCTCGCAAGCGTCAACGATAGCCCGCGAAAGCCGAGTCGTCGCGCGGCGGGCTTCCTGTTCACTGTTCAATCGCGCCTGGAAGTCGTCAACGAGGCTCTTCAGCTCCTTGATGCGAACCCGCGCTGGCGTGAAGTCCAGGCCATAGCCCTTGTCGATGCCGCCTTCCTTGTCTCGGTAAACGAAGCGGCGGCCGGTCGGGCTATCCCGATAAGCAACAATACCCGCCTCCACCAAACGTTTGATGCAGCGGGAAACCTGTCGGACCGAACGCGCTGTGTACTCCGCCAGCTTCGCATTGGAGATTGCCACGATCGGACGGTTCGCGCCTTTCCAGTCATCTGACCGGGAAAGACCGATCAAGATATCCATGACGTGATAGGTCGCCCCATCGATCCCCAAAATCGGGGCGGCCTTTTTGAGGACAATGGCGACCTCCGCCTTCGAAACCTCGGGCACGTCGTTTGCCATAGCGAGGCGCGCACTCGCCAGGATAGCCGGTGTAACCCGTCGAAAAGATGCAATCTCGGTAGCTTGGACCATAGCCAGCCATTCCGCGGCTTGTAGGACCGCAGCTCCATCGTTCGCGTGGATGAAAGGCCAGCAAATGGCGCACAAACTCACGCCCCGACTCGAAAGCAGGGCTTGATTGTGCAAGCGCCTCGTCATAGAATCAGTTTGCCACTACTGATCTGACGGAACCGCATCGTTCTGTTGGCCAGGATTACAAGGGCTTACCGATTGCCGTCGGTGAGCCCTTCTCCTTATCGAAGTGTCATCTCATGGCTTCGCCTCTCGTTCTGAGCGTTTGAATTCCTCCACAAGTTCGGGCAGCCGATTAATCAGCCAAGCTGAAAGCCCCGGCGCCGCCGCGTGTGGAATGGAAATCTGCGTAGCCTTCGGCGTTCGCTTCGCCGTGATCGAGAGCCCTTCGCCCAGTTCAACCTGCTCGACGCTAGATGCGCTCGTCGGAGTAGGGCGGTCTAAAGCCTCAAGCACGCGGGCAAATCTTTCGTCTGAGCTCAGCGCTTGCCAGGCCTCGGAGGCAACGAGCCCACTCAGGGCCGACTCCGACCCCGCCGAGAGCTTCTGATCCTTGTAGAGGGAACCGAGCTTCTCCCATTTTGGGCGGCCGACCGACGGAGCCGGTCCGATTTTACGGATCAGTTCCTCGGGAAGCGCGCCGGCGGTCGACGTCAGAATCGAGATGTAAGGCAGGCCCTTCTCTCCGCCGCGGCCCAACGCCTTCGCGATCGTCTCACGCGTGAACCCGCGCTTCTTCAACTCGACGGCAAAGAGCGCTTGCTCGATGAACGACAGGTTCTCTCGCTCGGTGTTCTCTATACCCTGCGCGACCACTAACTGCTCATCAGTGAGCGGCATAACGATCGCACGAACAGGGATGCCGAGGAGTTGACACGCACGCAACCGGCGATGGCCGTACGCGACCTGATAGGTGCCAGCTTGGTCCGCTATCGGGCGGACCAAGATCGGGAGCTTCTGACCTTCCTTCCGAATGCCTTCTACAAACTGCGGGAATTGCGGGTTGCCTTCGATGTCGAGCCGGTCTCGAACGAAAGAGGGGACAATCGTCGTAGGATCGAGCTCCACAGTCGCCTCGGCCGACTGGAGTTGCGCGCGTAGCCGCTCGTTCTCAGCCTCGACTGCCGAGAACGATTGCTGCATCGATTTCACGGCGCCCGACATGCCGGACGGATTCGGGCGCGCCTTGTCGCCGGCAGGGGCGGGAAGATGTTTTTCCAGCTCCGCGCGGTCGACATTGCCGAACAAGCTCTTCATGCGGTTGGAGCGATCCTTGGCGTTCGTCATGTTCGGCCCCAAACGTGCTTGAGATGGTTCAGGATCTCCTGATTGACGGCGTCAACCGACTCAAGCGCACGTGTGAGGGTGTCGCGGCCAACCGCGCCTCTGGCCATTTCGTAAAGGCTTTTCTTTTCTAAGCCGGCATTCGCGATCGCCGTCGTTTCGACGACCGCCGGTGCAAGCACATCGGTGCCGAAGAGAGACCGCAGAAGAGCGACGATATTCACCTGGGGGACGTCGTGGGGATTGTGCCGTGTCAGGATGTATCGAATGAAATCGTGCTGCAGCTTTCCACCGTTGTCCTGGATGACTTGCAGAATGTCGCTGGTCATCTTGAGAAACTGGTTCATGCTCGACACATCAAGCATTGCCGGATGCACGGTGACCAGAAGCGCTGTCGCTGCAAAGAGCGCGCCTAATGTTAGATATCCAAGCTGAGGTGGCGCGTCGATCAAGACGACGTCATAATCGTCTTCGACGCTTCCAATGACGGACCGCAGCCGACGGAAGAACATCGCTTCGCCACGACCGTCTCCGCGAGCAATCGCCTGCGGCGTCTCATGCTCGTATTCCATGAGCTCTAGATTGCCCGGAACGAGATCGACGCCATCGAAATAGGTCTTGCGGATTACATCCCGAAGCGGAACGCGGAGGTCCTCGTCATACCGGATCGCGCCGTAGACCGTTTGGTTTTCGTCGACATCAAGCTCAGGCTGAAAACCGAACATCGTCGACAGGGACGCTTGCGGATCGAGATCGATGGCAAGCACGCGTAGACCCTGAAGTGCCAGGAAATGCGCGAGATGGACCGTCGTGGTGGTCTTCGCGGAACCGCCCTTGAAATTGGCTATCGCGACGATCTGGAGCTTCTCTCCAGGGCGTCGCCGCGGAAGGAAATCCAGTGCATCCTTGGGACGCTTCGCGGCGAGATGCTCGCGAATTTCGTTGATTTGCCTGAGCGTATAGGCCCGCCGGCGATTGTCCTTGCCGTGAAGCTCGGGCACGACGCTCTCACCGTCTAGCGACATTTGCCTCAGCGTCGATTCCGCGATCCCCACCATCGCCGCCGCCTCGCGCGACGTGAACGATTTGAGCGACTTTTGAGCCTCCGGCGGATACAATTGCGTCCGTAGCGCCTGCAGTTGCGCCGCGAGGAGATGCGAGTGCCTTGTGATCTTAGCGATCGAGGCCTCGCTGTCGGTTCTTAGTGCAATTGCTCCGGTCATTTGGCTCTCGACGGAATTTTTCCGATAATCGCTAAAAAAGCGTCGGCGGACGATTGCCCGATTCCTTCGATCGGTCAAACTTTATTTGGTTAACAGATACTTAACGGCACCTTCGCATCGTGCTTATCGAGCCGCTGATTCGTAGGAATTTGCTCAATCTTATCGTAGACTTATCTTGCGCGTCGAAAACGCCGCGGTGACGCTTCGTCCCCCGTTAATCTTACAGTCCGAGCCAACCCTTGGCCGCCGGATTTCGATCACTGACAGACACAGACGCGACGCCTGCGACGCGGCTCACGCGAATCGGAGCTCGCCGGGGCCCCGTTAATTCACCAGAGCGTACGAGCCGCCGCGCCGTGCTGACTTGCCTCCGTTCACGCGAACGCGACGGAGGATTCGACGAATGCGGGCAATTGCGATCGATGCCAACGAACACGGCGGATTGGGGTCTCTGGTCGATGAGATGCATCAGTTGCGCGCCCGGATGTTCGCCCACCGGCTCGGTTGCCAGGTCAGGATCGAGTACGGCCGCGAGCGCGATGAATACGACGCGCTCAACCCGACCTACATCCTGGCCCTGACGAACCACGGCGGCGTCGCCGGCTGTGCCCGTCTGCTTCCGACCACGGGCCCGACCATGCTGTCGCGGACCTGCCCGCAACTGCTCCCGGGCGGCGGGTTACGAAGCAAATCGACCAGGATCGAGAGCTCGCGCGTTTGCCTCCTCGACACGCGCGTCGGGAGGAGGGGAGGCCGGTTCCTGCACGAGGCCACGCTGACAATGTTCGCGGGGATCATCGAGTGGTCGATGTCGAATGGCTTCGGCGAGATCGCCACGGCAACGGACGTGCGCTTCGAACGCATCCTCCAACGGGCGGGCTGGCCCATGACGCGCTTTGGCGGCGTAAAGCTCATCGGCGAGACCATGAGCGTCGCCGGCATCCTACCGGCCGGCCAGGCAAGCTTCGATCGGGTCTGCCCGCCTGGCTATCGGTCCGACCTGCGGCACCTTCAGCGCGTCGCTGCGTGAGCGATATGGCCGAACTTCGTTCTCATCCGCGGCTCGTCCGCAAACTCCAGGATGCGCTTGGCGACCAGATATGCGCCGCGCTCAATGATCCGGCGGTCGTCGAAGTGATGCTCAATCCGGATGGCCGGTTGTTCATTGAACGACTAGGCCAAGGGATGACCGCTGCCGGGACCATGCTGGAGGCGACCGCCGAGATCATTATCGGCAGTGTCGCCCATGCGCTGCAATCGGAGGCCGACGACGAGCGTCCGATCATTTCGGGGGAGCTGCCGATCGGCGGTCATCGCTTCGAAGGCTTGCTGCCGCCCGTCGTCGGCGCCCCCGCGTTCACAATCCGAAAGCGGGCTTCGCGTCTCTTCAATCTCGAGGACTACGTGACGCAGGGCGTGATGACGACCGACCATCTTGCGGTCATCCGCAACGCCATCGCTTCGCGCCTGAACATCGTGGTGTCGGGCGGCACGGGCTCGGGCAAGACAACACTCGCCAATGCCGTGATCGCGGCGATCGTGGCGCACGCGCCTGAACACCGCCTGGTCATTCTCGAAGATACGGCCGAGATCCAGTGCGCGGCCGACAACACCGTCTCGCTTCACACCAGCGACACGGTCGACATGGCGCGCCTGCTCAAGAGCACGATGCGGCTACGGCCCGATCGCATCATCGTCGGAGAAGTACGCGACGGCGCGGCGCTCACGCTGCTCAAGGCTTGGAATACCGGCCATCCCGGCGGCATCACCACCATCCACGCCAATAGCGCCGTTTCGGCGCTGCGCCGTCTCGAGCAGCTCACAGCCGAAGCCAGTCAACAGCCCATGCGCGAGGTCATCGGCGAGGCGGTCAATCTGATCGTCTCGATCGAACGAACGAACGGATCGCGGCCGCCAGGTCCGCGACGTGCTCCATGTCGAGAGCTTCTCAGCGGGCCAATACCGAACCCAGTCCTATGCCCCGAAGGAGGAACGCCATGTCGCATAACCGCATGATGATTGTCGGCACGAGCGCCGCATTGCTCGCGCTCCTGATACTCGACCCCGCCTTTGCGTCGACCAGCGGCGGCGGCAATCTGCCTTGGGAGAGCCCGCTTCAGCAGATCCAGCAATCGATCACGGGTCCGGTGGCTGGCTTCATCGCGCTTGCAGCTGTGGCCGTTGCAGGCGGCATGCTGATCTTCGGTGGCGAGCTCAACGATTTCGCGCGACGCCTCATGTATGTCGTGCTTGTCGCCGGCATTCTGCTCGGCGCCACACAGATCGTGGCTCTATTCGGTGCAAGCGGCGCGTCGATCGGTGATGTCACGCGTGCAGCGGCCAGCGCCGATGGGGCAGGGGAGCCCGGTCATGGCTGAGGTCGGGGCCAATCTGCGACGCAATCGCATTCACCGCGCGCTGTCGCGGCCGAACCTGCTATTCGGCGCCGATCGCGAGCTTGTGCTATTGACAGGCCTTGCCGCCGTCATCCTGATCTTCGTCGTGCTCACCTGGTATGCGGCGATCCTCGGCGCAGCTATCTGGATCGTTGTCGTCGCGGCGCTGCGGATAATGGCGAAGGCCGACCCGATGATGCGGCGGGTCTATGCCCGTCACATCTCCTATCGGCCTCACTACCGGGCGACCTCGACGCCCTGGCGTCGTTACTGAGGTCCGCTCATGGTCGCGCTGCGTACATTCCGTCATTCTGGCCCGTCCTTCGCCGATCTCGTGCCCTATGCCGGGCTCGTTGCGAACGGAATCGTGCTGCTGAAGGACGGCTCGCTGATGGCGGGCTGGTATTTTGCTGGGCCGGACTCCGAGAGCTCGACCGACGCCGAGCGCAACGGGGTCTCGCGCCAGATCAACACGATTCTGGCGCGCCTCGGCTCCGGCTGGATGATCCAGGTCGAGGCGGTGCGGGTGCCGACCACGGATTATCCGGTGCGGCAGGATTGCTACTTTCCCGATCCGGTGACGCGGGCGATCGACGACGAACGTCGCAGCCGCTTCGAGCAGGAGAGGGGACACTTCGAGAGCCGCCACGCGATCATCCTGTCCTGGCGGCCGCCCGAGCGGCGGCGCGCGGGTCTCGCGCGCTACATCTATTCCGATGCCGAGAGCCGATCGGCCTCCTATGCCGACACGGCGATCGAGAGCTTCCGCACCTCGGTCCGCGAGGTCGAGCAGTACCTCGCCAGCGTCCTGTCCATCCGGCGCATAGAAACGCGCGAGGTTGAGGAGCGCGACGGCACGCGCATGGCGCGTTACGATGAACTGTTCCAGTTCATCCGCTTCTGCATCACCGGCGAGAATCATCCGATCCGCTTGCCGGATATCCCGATGTATCTCGACTGGCTGGCGACGGCCGAGCTCCAGCATGGCCTGTCGCCGATGGTCGAGAACCGCTTTCTCGGCGTCGTGGCGATCGACGGTTTCCCGGCCGAGAGCTGGCCGGGAATCCTCAACTCCCTCGATCTGATGCCGCTGACCTATCGCTGGTCCTCGCGTTTCATGTTCCTCGACGACCAGGACGCGCGGCAGAAGCTCGAGCGCACCCGCAAGAAATGGCAGCAGAAGGTCCGCCCCTTCATCGACCAGCTCTTCCAGACGCAAAGCCGCTCGATCGATCAGGATGCGGCCGCCATGGTGGCCGAGACCGAGGATGCGATCGCACAAGCCTCTTCGCAACTCGTCGCCTATGGCTATTACACGCCGGTCATCGTGCTGTTCGACGAGAGCAGCGCGCGCCTGCAGGAGAAGGCCGAGGCGGTCCGTCGCCTGATCCAGGCCGAGGGTTTTGGCGCGCGCATCGAAACGCTGAACGCGACGGAAGCCTTCCTCGGCAGTCTGCCGGGCAATTGGTACGCCAACATCCGCGAGCCGCTCATTAACACGCGTAACCTCGCCGACCTGATCCCGCTCAATTCGGTGTGGTCGGGCAATCCGACCGCGCCATGCCCGTTCTATCCGCCTAGCTCCCCGCCATTGATGCAGGTCGCATCCGGTTCAACACCCTTCCGGCTGAACCTGCATGTCGACGACGTCGGTCATACCTTGGTGTTCGGGCCGACGGGCTCCGGCAAGTCGACGCTGCTCGCGCTGATCGCAGCGCAGTTTCGCCGTTATGCCGGTGCGCAGATCTTCGCCTTCGACAAGGGCCGCTCGATGCTACCGCTGACGCTGGCCGCCGGCGGCGATCATTACGAGATCGGCGGCGATGACGCCGACGGTGCGGCAGCGCTCGCGTTTTGTCCGTTATCGGATTTATCGACGGACAACGATCGCGCCTGGGCGGCGGAATGGGTGGAGACGCTCGTCGCCGTGCAAGGCGTCTTGATCACGCCCGATCATCGCAACGCCATCTCGCGGCAGATCGGCCTGATGGCCGAGGCCCGCGGACGATCGCTGTCGGACTTCGTGTCGGGTGTGCAGATGCGCGAGATCAAGGACGCGCTGCACCACTACACGGTCGACGGTCCGATGGGCCAACTGCTCGATGCCGAGAGGGACGGCTTGCAACTCGGGTCGTTCCAGACCTTCGAAATCGAGCAGCTGATGAATATGGGCGAGCGCAACCTTGTCCCGGTCCTGACCTATCTGTTTCGACGAATCGAGAAAAGGCTGACCGGCAGCCCCAGCCTGATCATTCTCGACGAGGCCTGGCTGATGCTCGGCCATCCCGTCTTCCGCGACAAGATTCGCGAATGGCTGAAGGTGCTGCGCAAGGCCAATTGCGCAGTGCTGCTCGCCACGCAGTCGATCTCTGATGCTGAGCGCTCCGGCATCATCGACGTGCTGAAAGAGAGCTGCCCGACCAAGATCTGTCTGCCGAATGGTGCCGCGCGGGAGCCCGGTACGCGCGAGTTCTACGAGCGTATCGGCTTCAACGAACGGCAGATCGAGATCGTCGCGGCAGCTAGCCCCAAGCGCGAATACTACGTCGCCTCGCCCGAGGGTCGCCGTCTCTTCAACATGGCGCTCGGACCCGTCGCGCTCTCCTTCGTCGGTGCGTCCGGCAAGGAGGACCTGAAGCGCATCCTGGCGCTGAAGGCGGCCGAGGCCAATTGGCCCGTTCACTGGCTCAAGGAAAGGGGGATCGGCCATGCCGAGACGCTTCTCGCCGATTTGTAGGACGCTCATCATCGCCACGATCATCGGATCGCCGGCGGCCGGTCCAGCCTTCGCCGGAGCCGCGGCCGGCGGCGCGACCGAGTTCACGCAAATTCTCAATAACGGCGAACTGGTCAGCCTCGTCGGTCAATCGACGACGCAGATCAACAACCAGATTCAACAAATCTCCCAGCTCGCCCAGCAGATCCAGAACCAGCTGAGGATCTACGAGAACATGCTGCAGAACACCGCGCAGTTGCCCTCGCATGTCTGGGGGCAGGCCGAGAACGACCTCAAGCAGCTGCAGAACATCGTCAACCAAGGCCAGGGCATGGCGTTCTCGATGGGAAACATCGATGACGTGCTCATGCAGCGCTTCCAGAGCTACGCGCAGTTCAAGACCAATCTGCCGAACGCCGCGAGCTTCGCCTCGACCTATCAGACCTGGTCGGCGACCAACCGCGACACGATCTCGGGCACGCTGCAGGCGGCGGGTCTCACCTCGCAGCAGTTCGCGACCGAGAACTCGACGATGACGCAACTCAAGACCGCTTCGGAGAGCGCCGACGGCCAGATGAAAGCTCTGCAGGTCGGCCATGAGATCGCCGCGCAGGAAGTCGCCCAGATGCAGAAGCTGCGCGGTCTGATCGCGCAGCAGACGACGATGATGGCGACCTGGTTTCAGTCCTCGCAGGCGAGCAAGGACCTGTCGCAGGCGCGCCGGGAGCAGTTCTTCAACGCGACCTCGCCCGCGACCTCCGGCGGCCAGACCATGGAGCCGCGCTGGTGAGACCGTCTACCATCATCATCGTCGTCATCGCCATTGGCGCCTGCGCTGCAGGAGCTTGGCTGTTCCTCGCGCCGCACACGCCAAGGCCGGGACAAGGGACTGCGTCGGCTGCCGGTGACGTCTTTAACCCCCCGCAGGACTACAAGACGTCCGGCGGCCAGCAGATGAAACCGCGTTGGTAGAGAAAGGGAGCAGGGGGTGCGTGGGATTAAACCGGGGCTCGTTCTGATCATTGTGTTCGGCATTGTCGTTGCTGCGCATCCTGCCTTGGCGCAGCAGGACGGCAGCGTTCTCACGACGCTGGAAAATTCGGTGACGACGGCCGCCAAGGGCTGGCAGACCGTCATGCAGGCGGCCAAGTCGTTGTTTTGGATCCTCGCTGGCATCGAGGTCGGGCTTGCCGCGGTCTGGCTCGCCATTCAGACCGCAACGCTTGACGCTTGGTTCGCCGAGATGGTGCGGCGGATCATGTTCATCGGCTTCTTCGCCTTCGTGCTCGACCAGGGACCGAGTTTCGCGAAAGCGGTCGTCGACAGCCTCTATCAGATCGGTGCTGGCGGCGGCTCGGCTTCGCCGGCGGATGTGTTCAACGCGGGTCTCAAGGTCGCCTCCGCGATGTCGCAGAACGCACAGTTCGGCCTATTCCACGACAATGCACTGGCGATCGCCTCGGTGTTCGCCATGGTGATCGTGGTGATCGCCTTCTCGCTGGTCGCGGCGATCTTCGTGGCTGTCATGGTCGAGATGTATGTTGGCCTGCTCGCCGGCATGATCATGCTCGGCCTCGGCGGCTCCTCCTTCACCAAGGATTTTGCCATTCGCTACCTAGTCTATGCTTTCTCGGTCGGCATGAAGCTCATGGCGCTGGTGATGATCGCCAAGATCGGCTCCGACGCCTTGCTAAACCTCGCCAACCAGACCGGCACCAGCAACGACGCGTTCGTCGGGACATTGGCGATCGGAGGCATCTCCGTCGTCGTCTTCATTATCTCGATGTACGTGCCGAGCATCGTCCAAGGCGTCGTGCAGGGCGTCTCCGTCGGTAGCGGCATGGAAGTGGTGAAGCATGGGGGACAGGCGGCGAGCTTCGCGGCCGGCAGCGCCGCCCTCGTCATGGGAGGCGCGCGGGCCGGGGCGGCCGGCTTCAGTTCCGCGCGTGCTGACGGCGCCTCGTTTGGCGCGGCCGCCCTCAAGGCGATGACGCAAGGCATCGGCACGGCGGGCGGCGCGCTCGCCTCCGCCGCGCGCGATCAGGCGATCGGCGCGCCGGGCTCGTTCGGCACGTCGACGCTCGGCCTTGCCAACGCCAAGCTCGATCAGCGGGTCGCCCAGCAGAAATCGACCGGAAAGACTTGAGCCGATTCAACCCGACAGATGAAACATGGAAAGCCTTTCTCGAATGCCCGCGCGCAATTCGCCCGACAATCCCTATCTCGCCGCGCGCCAGGAATGGAACGAGCGCTACGGCTCCTATGTGAAGGCGGCCGCAGCGTGGCGCACCATCGGCATCGTCGCCATGGTCATGGCCGTGATCGGCTTCGCCTATGCACTGTTCCAGAGCACGCAGGTTAAGCTCGTTCCCTACATCGTCGAGGTCGATAAGCTCGGCACCGCCGCGAGCGCTGGCTATCCGCAGCAAATCGAATATGCGGATCCGCGGGTCGTGCGCGCGACGCTCGGAAGCTTCATCTCGAACTTCCGATCGGTCACGCCCGATGCGGTCGTGCAGAAGCAGTATATCGATCGGACCTATGCGCTGCTGCGGACCTCCGATCCCGCCACGCAAAAGATCAATGACTGGTTTCGGAGCAACTCGCCGTTCGAGAGGGCCAAGACGACGACGATCGCCATCGAGGTCAACAACATCGTCGCCCTATCCAACCAATCCTATCAGATCGACTGGACCGAATTCGAGCGCGACAGGAAGGGAAAGCAAACCGGCGAACACCGCTTTCGCGGCATCGCCACTGTCACGCTGACTCCACCCCAGGACGAGCAGACCATCCGGCTCAATCCGATCGGCCTTTACCTCCGTGATTTCGACTGGACGGCGCAACTATGAAAGGGGCGGGGACGCCGATGCACCTAAACACAATCAGACCGCATGCATGCATTGTTCTCGCGGCATCCGGCTTCGGCTTGCTGCTTGCCGGTGTCAGCGCGCACGCGCAGGCGATGACGGCCAAGGAGCGAAAGGGCACAAGTATCTCGAGTCAGTGGCGCGGATCGACCGGCCTGGTGACGCGCGGCGCCGACGGCAAGGTCGTCTTCCTGTTCGGGGAGGTCCAGCCCTCCGTCGTCTGCTCGCCGCTCGAGGTCTGCGATATCGAGCTCGAGGCCGGTGAGGTCGTACGCGATGTCCTGGTTGGCGACACCGTGCGCTGGAAGATCGAACCGGCAACGTCGGGAGCAGTCGGCGGACAAGCCATCCACCTGATCGTCAAACCGTCGGAGCCAGGGCTTGTCAGCTCGATGGTGGTGACGACCTCGCGACGAACCTATCATATCCAGCTCAAGTCGAACGCCACCCAATACATGGCGCGTGTCGGCTTCGAATATCCGGAGGCTGTCGGCAGCCGGCTCGCCGACATCAACGCGCGTCTTGGCACTGAGGTGATTCCGGGCGCCGGCGTTCCCGCCGAGCAGTTGAGCTTCGCCTACAGCGTGAGCGGCAACGCCTCCTGGCGGCCGACGCGCGTCTACAGCGATGGCGTGAAGACCTACATCCAGTTTCCGTCGTCGCTCTCCGGACAGGATGCACCGGTCCTGTTCGTGGTGTCGGGCGGCCAGAACCGCATCGTCAACTACCGGCTGAAGGGCGACATGATGGTGGTCGATTATCAGATCGACACCGCCATTCTGGTCTCCGGCGTCGGCTTTTGGAACCACGACAAGGTGACGATCCGGAGGGGAGGATGACCATGCGCGCGGCCTCCTCGATGCGTCAGCTCCTCCTTCTCTCCCTGCTCGGCCTGTCGCTCGCGGGATGCGCCTCCTTCGGCAGCAGCGCCCTGGTCGCGAGTTCGGCGCCTTCAGATCTGTCTGGTCCCGCGGCCTCGGCGATCGCCGGCGACATGGTGACGAAACTCGCCGAGCAGGTCGGGCCGGGCTCTGGCACGATCCTCCTGAAGCCCGACGGCACGCCCTTCGGCCAGGCGCTGGAGATGTCGCTCAAGAGCTGGGGATATGCGGTGGCGACCGATCAGAAGACCGGCGGCGAGAAGACCATTCCACTCGCCTATGTGATCGAGTCCTACAATGGCCAGGTGCTGGCGCGCTTGTCGACGGGCAGCGTTCAGCTCGGCCGCGCCTATGCCGCGACGGCCTCCGGGGCATCGCCGGCCAGCCCGCTCTCCGTCATGCAGCGCGGGTAGGGAGGGCGATCATGGTGCAATCCCTGAAGCTCGGCGGCGCTCCGGAGGGCGAGGGCAAAGGAATCCGTCGCCTCAACCGGCTGCCGATCATTGTCGCCATCGTGCTGGTGATCGTCTTCTTCGCCGTCATCTTCTATGGCCTCACGTCGCGCGGTCTGTGCTTCCGTCGCGCCGCCGGCATCGACACCGCCTCATCCAACCCGGCATCGACCTACGCCGATCAACTCAAGAAGGGCGTCTCCAACGGCATCATCGGCGACCAACAGGAAGCACAGACGTTCCAACCGGCCCCGGCGCAGCCCGAGCCCCCAAAGCCGGCAAGCAATCCCTTCACCGGCCGACAGCAGGCGGAGCCGGCCGGCTCGCAACTCGAATCCGAAGCGCTGTGGCGGGCGCGCCTCGAGCGGGAGGCACATGAACAATATTTGCGGGAGCAGCAGCGCCAGCGCATGGCCCGCGTGCAGGCGAACGACGCCGCCTATGATTCACCGCTCGGCATCAATCTCAGCAAGCTGCAAACATCGAGCGCATCCGTAAGCAATGCGGCGCAAGCGAAGACGACGACGACACCCGGTCTTGGACGCGGTGCGTCCGACCTTTATGCGACGGCGCTCCGCGCCGGCTTTGGCATGCAGAACATCGATCCGAACGGGCAAATGGCGAAAGAGGATTTCTTCAATGCAGACCTTAAGAAGCTCGGCTACCTCCCCAACAAGGTGGTCGCCCCGACATCCGCCTACGAACTGAAACGCGGTTCCGTCATTCCAGCGACGCTGATCACCGGCATCAATTCCGATCTTCCCGGTCGCATCACAGCCCAGGTCAGCCAGAACGTCTACGACAGCGCCACCGGCCATCAGTTGCTGATCCCGCAGGGCGCCAAACTCCTGGGGCGGTACGATTCCAAGGTTGCATTCGGACAAAGCCGCGTCCTTGTGGTCTGGACTGACATCGTCTTCCCGAACGGCTCGACGTTGCAGATCGGTGGCATGGCAGGCACCGACCCGGAAGGTTATGGTGGCTTCAACGATCAGGTCGACAACCATTACTTCCAGGTATTCGGCTCCGCGATCCTGATTGCCGCGATCGGCGCCGGCATCGATATGTCGATGCCGGCGAGTTCGCCATACGGGTATCGACAGACACCATCCGACTCCGCACGAAACAGCTTTGCCGAGACGTTTGGCCGGGTCATCGAACAGACGATCAGCAAGAACATGAACGTCCAGCCTACACTGGAGATCCGACCAGGCTATTTGTTCAACGTCCTCGTCGACCAGGACATGGTCTTTCCGGGGGCTTACAGGGGATGAAGTGCTTCGGTCCGGTTACGATAGAGTCTCTGGGAGATGCCGCGTTGGGCGCGAAGCAATCGATCCAGTTGGCCGATGGAGAGTGCTTCTCGTTCTCGCAACTGATCGCGCGTCGCCAAGAGGCGAGGCGGTCCAGCACCGTTGCGCGGAATTCCGCGGAGCCCAGCGCCCGATCCCGCCACACTCGTCGCGCGGATGATCGAAAGACTCATACCGATCGACAAAGGAAAGGTGAAACGCGCAGCAACAAAGCGAAAAGGGATGTTCGTTCAGGGCTGCCTAGAGGCAGCCAGCACCAAAGCCTATCTCGGACACGCGACTAAAACTTCAACGCGATCATTGTTTACTGTTCAAAGCCGGTCCGGTTTAGCCGCAGCGAGCCGCTCATCCGCGGCCTCGAACAGCGCGCGGGACCATCTCGCCACCTCGCAGCCACCGCAGCCGCGGCGCTCAAATCGCCATAGCGCACGCGGCACATCCACCCGTTCCCATTCTTTGGTACGCCGGCCCTCACAACCCTCGGCACCGCCAGTCATTGGGCCCGCATCCGAAAACCTTCACAACTCCAACAATGCTGCAAATGCTGATTGACAGCCGCCGAGCGTGATCTCTCTTTTCGATGCGACGACGTCCCGAGGCCCCGACATGATCAAACTTGCTTGCACGGCGCGATGCATTAGACGATTAGCACGTTCAGTGTTATCGGTAGGTTGGAGCTTGCGTGCTTCCAGACATGGCGCCCGGCCTTCTTCCATTTCACCGTTACGCAGTGAATGCGCTCGCGGCCGGCGTCGTCAGACACAGTCAGGGCGCAGTTCTGGTCCTGCGTTTCGTCGTCGCCAAGCGACAGAATGGAAGCCGTCCACGAACCGCCGCCCGGGTTGAATGACAGGCGATTGTTGCCCTGTGGGAACGTGGACTCGACATCGACGTCGTATGGAATCGTGCTCCCGTTCCACACTTCGACTTCGTGTCGGCCATCTATTGCACTCCGCACTAGCGAAGTAACTTTACCCGACCCGTCGGCCACGAACGAGTCGACAACCAAGTTGCCGAAACGACTCTTTCCCCCCATCGTGCCCCCTCTTACCCACTCGCCGCCAATGGCCTGGCTCTCGGGCTTAAATGTAGCGCCAACAGCCTCAATGCCTCTCTAACCGTCGTAAGTTGCGGCCGCGTGACTTGGGACGAGGCAATGAACGTCGCCAGCCTGTCCTCCAGTACACTGAGGTGAGTGAGCGGAAGCTTTACGCCGACGCTCTCGTCTTCCTCGCGCGCCTTCTCGACGTCGTTGCTCGTGGCGAGGCGCGCCCACAGGATAACTTCTTCTCTGATCAGAGATGATCCAGGGACCCGCCGTTCTGCACGACATTCAAGGCGGACAAACTCTGCCCCTGGGAGCGTGGCAGCTTTCAGCCAATCGGGCCCGATGAACTTGCTCAATTGCCCTGATGCAAACGCTTGCCCCCTTAGCACCATCTGACCCGATTGCCCTACATCAAGGGTCGGGTAGATGCCTTGAATGAAATCGAGAACCTGCCTGGGCGCTGGGTCGCCAAGCCAGGCGATCGTGAACGGCGAGCCGATCACAGGACGGGAGTCGACGTAGGCCCCGAGCACCGGGCCGCCATCCTCTTCGAATCGAAGCCAAGTGCCCGCGGACAAAGTTTCTTGGTAGAATTCAACCATCCAGCACCCTGCTTCTCACCAAAATATACGTTGACCTTACCGGAGATAACCGCTTGGGCCAAAAACGATCATACCAATTCATCCCTTTAGCCCGTCCTATTCGTGAGAGTGCGTTTTTCTAGTCAGAGCTGGCCCCGCAAATTCGGACAGTAGCTTGAGTGGATTTTCTGCCTGACAGCGGCGAGGATTCTTGCTGCGAATCAGGAGCGAAGATGACGAAGAAGAGCCGCCGGACGCATTCTCCGGCATTCAAGGCGAAGGTTGCTTTGGCTGCGGTCAAAGGCGACAAGACACTGGCGGAGCTGGCGCAACTGTTTGATGTTCATCCGAACCAGATCACGATCTGGAAAAACCAGCTCCTGGAAGGCGCCGCCGGCGTGTTTGGGCATGACAAGACATCGGCCGAGACGCCGGTCGATTTGAAGGCGTTACATGCCAAGATCGGCGAGCTGGCGTTGGAAAACGATTTTTTGTCCGGCGCGCTCACCAAGGCGGGCCTGCTGAGCGCAAAGCGATGATCGACCGCGATCATGATCTTTCTATCGTGCGCCAGGCGAAGGTCCTGAAGCTGGCTCGCAGCACGGTCTACTATGAACCTCGGCCAGTTTCGGCCGAGGACCTTGCCTTGATGCGTCGGCTCGATGAGCTGCATCTCGATTATCCCTTCGCGGGAGCGCGTATGCTGCGATCGTTGCTGCGGCGGGAGGGCGTATACGCCGGTCGCCGCCACATCGCGACGCTGATGAAGCGCATGGGGATCGAGGCGGTCTATCGTCGCCCGAACACGAGCAAGCCGGCTCCGGGTCACAAGATCTACCCGTACCTGTTGCGCGGATTGAAGATCGAGCGGCCCGACCATGCGTGGGCAATGGACATCACCTACATTCCGATGCGGCGTGGCTTCGTCTATCTCGCGGCGGTCGTCGATGTGTTCAGCCGACGGGTCCTGGCCCATCGCGTCTCGATCACAATGGAGGCGGCCTTCTGCGTCGAAGCGGTCCAGGAGGCGTTGGCGAAGCACGGCAGGCCCGAGATTTTCAACACGGATCAGGGCAGCCAGTTCACCAGCCTCGAGTTCACCGATGTGCTGCTGGACGCGAAGATCGCCATCAGCATGGACGGCAAGGGCGCCTGGCGCGACAACGTGTTTGTCGAGCGGCTCTGGCGCACGGTCAAATACGAAGAAGTTTATCTCCGCGCCTACGACAGCGTGTCCGAGGCGCGAGCGTCAATTGCCAAGTATCTGGCCTTCTACAATCAGGGACGCCCTCACTCGAGCCTTGACGGGCGCACGCCCGACGAGGCTTACTTCGGCACGCAAGCTATGGTGATGGCCGCATGACCGTCGCCGACGGTTTTGTCGTCGCTCTGGTCGGGCTACGCCCTCCCGACGCAACGACAAAACCGTAAAGCCCCGCGTTCAGCATAACCCGGCAGGAATCCACTTAAATCCAGCGGGGCGCTGTCCAAACAACCGGGGCCAGCTCTGTCAGCCTTTGGCGGCATCGCTATGCCGACCATGGCCTTGAAGGGCTGCAAGACAAGCCGCGGCCTGGCAAGCAGCCGATCTATACGAAGACGACCGACAAGCGGATTCTGAAGCTGCTGGATAAGCCGCCACCGCAAGGGTTTGCGCGCTGGACCGGCCCCCTGCTGGCCGAGGCGCTGGGCGATGTCGATGTCCAATATGTCTGGCGGTTCCTGCGCAGCCACAAGATTGACCTGGTGGCTCGCAAGTCCTGGTGCGAGAGCAACGACCCGAACTTTACGGCCAAAGCCGCCGATGTTGTCGGCCTCTATGTCGCGCCGCCGGCGAAGGCCATTGTGCTGTGCGTGGACGAGAAGCCCTCGATCCAGGCTTTGGAGCGAGCGCAGGGTTATCTGAAGTTGCCCAATGGCCGCGCCTTGACCGGCCAAAGCCACGATTACAAGCGGCATGGCACCACAACATTGTTTGCGGCGCTCGAAGTCGCCACCGGAAAGATCATCGCGACCCATTCAAAACGCCGGCGCCGCGTCGAGTTTCTCGATTTCATGAACAGCGTCACCGCGGCTTTTCCGAACCGCAAGCTTCACGTCATCCTCGACAACCTCAACACCCATAAAAAGAACGAGGACTGGCTCAAGGCCCACCCCAACGTGCAATTTCATTTCACGCCGACAAGTGCGTCATGGCTCAATCAGGTCGAAGTATGGTTTTCCATCTTGCAGGGGCAGTCGCTCAGCGGCACCTCCTTCACGAGCCTCAAGCAGCTTCAGGAACACATCGATGCCTACGTCAACGCATACAACGACAGAGCCGAGCCCTTCGTCTGGACCAAGAAAAAGGTCCGTCAACGCCGTTTCAAAGGCCGCCGTATCACTCAGCTCTGATTCCGGGTACTAGCTTGAGCCGGCCATGCCGCTCCAGCGAAGGCAGCAACGTCGGAATCATTACCCTGAGCCGCTTGCCGCAGATCCGATCCGAGGCCTCCCATAGCGCCACCGGCGCATCCCTGATAGGGCCGCCATAGGTCGGCTTTCGCTGCCGCCGGGCCTCCGGCGAGATTGCGACATGGCTGGCAAGCGCCCGAACCGCGTGCTTGCGATGCCAGCCCGTCACCGCGCAAAGCTCGTCGAGTATGCGCCCCTTATCTGCCCGCCCGGCACCGTCAAGTTAACGAATAGGGGCGGCCGATGGGGTAGACGACCGGCATGCCGACCGCCCGGGACCCTCTTTATCGCCGCCATCGCTTCCCACCGGAAGTGATCAGCTATGCCGTTTGGTTGTATTTCCGGTTTCCCTTAAGCTTGCGGATCGTCGAGGAAATGCTGGCGGCGCGTGGCATTGGCGTGACCTATGAAACCGTGCGCCAGTGGGGACGGAAATTCGGCAAGCCGTTCTCCGATCGGATCCGCCAGCGCGCTCCCGCCCGCGACAAATGGCATCTGGACGAGGTCGTTATCTCGATCGCGGGCGAACAACATTGGCTCTGGCGCGCTGTCGACCAGAATGGCTTCGTTCTCGACGTCTTGATCCAGCGCCGAAGAGACTCGCGCGCTGCGCAGCTTCTCATGAAGAAGCTCTTGAAATCCGCCGGCACGCCGCCGCGCGTGATGATCACGGATAAGCTGCGTTCGTCCGGCGCTGCGAGGGCGAAGATGGGCTTTCACGTCGAATATCGCCCGCACCAAGCTCTCAACAATCGGGCCGAGAATTCTCATCAACCGACGCGGCGACGCGAGCGGATCATGAAGCGTTTCAAATCGTCCCGTCAGGCTCAACGGTTTCTGTCAGTTCACGATCAGGTCGCGAACCTTTTCCACATCCCCTATCCCGGAGCCGCCACCGCGGACTTCCGTCGTGCTTCGCGCGAGCGAGCCTTTGCGACTTGGCGCGAGATCTCCATGACAAGCGCTATCGCCGACTCTCGACCTCTGAGAATCGCCTCCTTCGGCTCGGCGGTCGATTAAGTTGACGATGCCGTGCGCGCTGCTCTTTATCGAGGGCCTCCCATACGAGGACGGCCCCGCGCTGAGGTGGTGGGTCGAGAAAGCTCAGCTGCTGCATGGCTGTCCTCCGATTCCGGTGGCAGGACGGTATGCGCGGCATGCAATTGCCGCAGCAAAGCGTCGACGATCGTCCGGGCGTGCAGCAGCTCGGCGTGGGAAGCCAGGAATGCTGCTCGAGCGCATTGCGGGCTTGCACGCGGTAAATGTTGTGCGATAGGCAGATCTGTCCACGCAGCCGGTACAAGGGCACGGGTACCATCGGGCAGTACAAGCGTCAGATGAAGTTCGCCGCGTCGATGACACCAGCCAAGCACATTAAGCGCGGATCCCTCAAAAGGATGGCGCGACCGAACGATGGTTACCTGATCGGGATAGTCGTCGAGATGATGAGCGCGGTGGTGGGTAGTCTGTCGAGTAGTCTTTCGACACGGTCCATCACCGGCTGCTTATCAGATGTGTGCGGCGACGAGTGCAGGACGCGCGATTTGTTGATCTTCTCTGGCGGTTCCTGAAGGCAGGTCACATTGACCGTGACCTGTTTACAGCCTCCAGCGAGGGTGTTCCAACATCATGCTCCACGAGTTCGATGCGTGGCTGGAGGCGAAATACCTGAGCGACAAGGCCCGCAAGGACCGCTGGGCATGGAACTTCGGCATCAAGCTTGGCCGCCCTATTACGGTTCGAGAGAATCGGCAATGGAAGCCGGCGGTTGCTTATTGCCGATACGCTGACGACTTTGTCATGATCGTAAAAGGGACCAAAGCTCAAGCAGAGGAAATCCGCGAGGAATGCCGCGCCTTTCTGGAAGGCAAGCTGAAATTGATGCTGAATATGGAGAAAACCCATATCACCCACGTCAATGACGGCTTCGTCTTTCTGGGGCACAGGATCATTCGCAAGCGAGGGGCGCACGGGCGCATGTCCGTCGTCACAACGATACCCAAGGAAAAGGCGAAGGGGTTTGTTCGTAGGCTCACTGAAACCCTTTCCGGCAATCATAGTGTCAGCACGGTCGACATGATCGCGGGCCTGAACCGTCAACTGGCGGGATGGGCAGCATTCTACAAGTTCATCGACTTCACCGCGCACGTATTCCGGCGCATCGACCATGTCGTATTCTGGAAAATGGTAAGCGGAGCTTTTCTCCCATTTGATTGATTGGTTTCGCTTCGGCTTTCGCTCTGCGATTCTTGGCTGGTCAGAGAGCCAAGAGGAGACTGAAGGCGATGGAACAATCGGGGGAGGAAGCCGAAGCTGATGGCTTTGTAGGGAAGCTTACGCGCCGGACGCGTTCTGGAGGCCGGTTATGGTCTGCGGAGATCAAGGGGCGCGCTGTTTTCGAGAGCATGAAGCCCGACGCCCGGGTATGTGATGTCGCACGGCGTTACGGTGTGAAGGCCCAGCAGTTGACGAGGTGGCGCAGATTGGCGCGTGCTGGCCGGCTCGCATTGGTCACGGACGACGCGGCGGATTTCGTGTCGATCGAGCTGAGCGATCCAGCGGCGTCAGGCAAGAGCGAGGGGCCCGTCGAGATTACGATTGGCAAGGTTTCGGTCCGCCTGGATGCGGACGTGTCGGCGGTGCGGATCGCGGAGATCGTGACTGCGATCGAGCGCGGCGCATGATCATTCCGGCGCAGGGACTGCGGATTGTGCTTGCTGTGGCACGCGCGTCAGATGCATGACGCCGTCGCTGATCTGCGGCCACTCGAAACGACCATCGCGGCCAAGGCGGGAAGCGAGTGGGCGAACGGATTGTCGCGACGCCAGCTGCGGCGAACTGACTCAGACCCGACAACCTGTTTCGCGCGGGGCTTTGGGATGATAGCTTGCGGATGTGCCGCCGTCCCCCTTTGATCCCGCCCGTCTTGCAGCGCTGCCCGCCGATGTGCGCGCGCTCTTCCGCGCGCAGGAAGCGATGATTGAAGCCGAGCGTCGTCGCGCAGACGATGAATGCTCGGCGCGCCTTCATGTCGAGAGTGAACTGGCTGCGTCCAAAGAGAGCGTCGAACGCCTCGAACTGCTCGTGAAGGAGTACGAGCGCGCAC
Source organism: Bradyrhizobium barranii subsp. barranii (assembly GCF_017565645.3). Lineage (NCBI taxonomy): Bacteria > Pseudomonadati > Pseudomonadota > Alphaproteobacteria > Hyphomicrobiales > Nitrobacteraceae > Bradyrhizobium > Bradyrhizobium barranii. The sequence goes on along the minus strand of NZ_CP086138.1, from coordinate 59,112 downwards.
GTTTCGGTAAACGCTCGGAGAAGTTCAATCCCGATCAGATGCAACTGGTTCTCGAGGACATCGAGATTGCCATCGCCGAAGTCCAGGAACGCCAGGACGATCGTGCGCGCCGCGCCGGCACGGCGCCGTCCAGCCGCCGGACCAGGCGCGCTGCCCGTGCCTTTCCCGCGCACCTGCCGCGCATCGAGCAGGTGATCGAACCCGAGAACCTCGAGTGTCCCTGCGGCTGCGGCCGGATGGTCCAGATCGGCGAGGATCGCTCCCGCCGTCTCGATGTCATGGCCGCCCAGTATCGTGTGATCGAGACGGTGCGACCGCGCTACGCCTGCGCAAAGGGCTGCACCGGTGTTGCTCAGGCGCCGGCGCCCGCCCATCTCGTGGAGGGTGGCATCCCCACCGAGGCGCTGCTGGCGCAGGTGGCGGTCGCCAAGTTCAGCGAGCACATGCCACTCTATCGTCAGTCGCAGGTTCTGGCTCGGCATGGCATCTTCATCGATCGCGCCGTTCTGGCAGACTGGATGGGAACGGTCGCCTTCCACCTCGCGCCACTGGTCGAGCGCATGAGCGTCGTGATGAAGCAATCGGGCCGCTTGTTCATGGACGAGACCAGGGCGCCTGTGCTCGATCCGGGCCGGGGCCGAACGAAGACCGGCTATCTGTGGGCTGTCCTGCGCGACGATCGCGGCCACGGCGGCGCTGATCCACCAATCGTGGTCTACCACTACGCGCCAGGACGCGGTGGCGGCCATGCTGAGCGCATCCTCGAGGGCTTCGACGGCATCCTTCAGGTCGACGGATACCAGGGCTATCATCGGCTCGCACGGCCCAAGCGCAAAGGCGGCGTGCCGCTGCGGCTGGCCGCATGTTGGTCCCACTCAAGGCGCAAGATCATCGCAGCGACTCCGAAAGCCGGCTCACCCATCGCCGAAGCCGTTCTCGGCGCATCGCCGCACTCTATGCGATCGAGAAGGAGATCCGTGGCGCTGACGCCCCGGCTCGGCAAACGACCCGTAACGAGCGATCACGGCCGCTCGTCGCTGAACTCGAGAGGTTTCTGCGCGAGCAAGCCGCTCGCCTGTCGCCGGGCAGCGAGATGGGCAAGGCGATCGCCTATCTCCTGAACCATTGGGATGGCCTCACCTTGTTTCTCGACGATGGTTGCGTTGAGATGGACACCAATCCCGTCGAAAATCAAATCAGGCCGCTGACTCTGACGCGTAAAAATAGTTTATTTGCTGGTCACGACGAAGGTGGTCGTTCATGGGCGCGCATAGCTTCGCTCATCGCCACCTGCAAAATCAACAGCGTGGAGCCCTACGTCTGGATGAAAGCGACGCTCAAAGCGATCGCAACCGGTCACCCGCAGTCCCGGATCGACGAGCTCCTGCCCTGGTCGTTCGGCCGCACCTCGTAATTCTCCGTCGTTGCCGCCTCCATACCCCCCGCCAATGATTTGCAAACACGTTGATCAACAGACTGCAATCCCCACGCCAAACCTTTGCGAGTGGGACGCGAACGTCGCTTACAAACAATTGGTGTTGCGACGACCGTTTGAATCCGCCCAATACGTATCCATTAAGTACACCGAGCGCCTGGCTGAAGCTGGTGTGGAGCCTTCTGTCGGCAGCGTCGGAGATTCCTATGACAATGCTCTCGCCGAGACCATCAACGGCCTCTACAAGGCCGAGGTGATCCATCGGCGCGGGCCATGGCGCAGCTTCGAGGCCGTCGAGTTCGCGACGCTGGAATGGGTCGACTGGTTCAACAACCGGCGGCTCTTGGAGCCCATCGGCAACATACCGCCGGCCGAAGCCGAGCAACGCTACTACGCCATGCTGGAACAACCCGCCATGGCGGCATAACTTAAACCAAATAGCCTCCGGCAATCCCGGGGCGGTTCAGAAAAGGGCAATTGACATTGCTAAGCAAGTCAGTAACTCGCAGAAAATGGAAAGCAAACGTGGCAAACTACGCCAGGACGACGAGTCTACACTAGGAACAGATGATGCAGCTCGCCGTGCCGGCGAGCGGGCTGCCGAGCAGACCAGTCATCGTCGGGTGAGCGGGTTGCAGGCGCTATCGCCGATTCTCGAACCTCTGAGACGTGCCGTCTTCGGCTCAGAGGCCGATTAAGTTGACGATTGCCAGCTAGCAGCTTCTCATCCTTTATTCGTTCGGCCATGCACTTTTCGGCCGCAATTCGCGTGGCAATAGACAAGACGACTGTATTCTCGAAGTTCATGCTCGAGGAGCCGTCATAGACGGCGTCTTGTGGCAGACGCTCCCCGAAAGCCCGAGCGCATCGACTCACGCATGCAGGCTTCTTGTCCCATCTTCGGCAACCGCCGTGCGGCCGGATTCGCGACTAAGCAGCGCGGGGATACCGGCGGCCTGGACGGCATCACTGAACAGATAACCTTGTCCTTCTGCGCAACCATTGGCCACCAGATAGGCCAGCTGGCCTGCGTCTTCGACGCCCTCGGCCGTGGCCGTCAAACCAAATCCATTTGCAATGCCAAGGATAGCACGAACGATCACCTGGCTGTCGGTACTGTCGCCGAGATGCGACACGAAGCTTCGGTCTATCTTGATCTTGTCGAGACGAAACGAAAGCAGCTGGCTAAGCGTAGCATAACCCGTACCGAAATCATCGAGCGCGATGCGGACGCCGGCTTGACGGAGTTCATCCATCACGGTCTTCGCAACCCCGGTCTTTTCCACGAACGCGCTCTCCGTAATTTCAATCTCCAGGCGGCTCGGACTGAACCCGGTTTGCCCAAGGATCGATAGAATGCGCTGTCCAAGCGCGGGGTCACGCAACTGAATTGGCGAAATATTGAAGGCAAGCGTAAACATCTCCGGCCACGTATTGGCATCAAAACAGGCGCGGCGAAAAAGCTGATCGCCAAGCGCGTTGATGAGGCCAGTTTCTTCTGCAATCGGAATAAACACGTCGGGCGGAATATGCCCAAAAGTCCTGTTTTCCCAACGCGCCAGGGCCTCGAACCCGATGATGCAATTACTTTTGAGCGAAACGAACGGCTGGTAGTGCGGCTCGATAATATCGGCCGTTATCGCGCTACGAAGCTCTCGCTCGATCTGGATGCGCCGCTCGACATGCATGTCCATCTCTGGTTCGAAAAAGCGAACACACGACCTGCCATCGCCTTGTGCGCGATAAAGTGCACGTTCGGCGCGCCTGACCAATTCGTGGAGATTGACGCCGTCAATCGGAGCGATGGCGATGCCAATTCCAACGCCAAGCTCGGCTGAACCCGTCTCGATCGCGAAAGTGTCGCCGGCGGACGCCACAATACGGCGCGCCAGATTGGTGGGATCCTCAAGGGAGCTAATGTCTGGCATGACAATCCCGAATTCGTCGCCTCCAATCCTCGCCAGGACGCCATCCGTGCGCAAGACGTCGGCGAGCCTGTTGGCAAATGCGCAAAGCGCCTTGTCCCCCGCTGCGTGGCCATGCGTGTCCTTGATCCTCTTGAAGCCCCTAAGGCCAAGCATCAGAACGGCCACCTGGTGGGTGTCGCCGGCGAGGCCAAGGCACGCATCAAGTTTTTCATCAAACAGGCGACGGTTAGGCAGGCCAGTCAATGGATCATGTCGCGCCAGATCGCGCGCTTCTGCTTCTGCAATGGTTCGTGCTTTGGTTTCTCGGGCGAGATCTCGATAGCGGCGAACACTAAAGATTGTCAGCGCAACGCTCAGAACAAATGCGACAAACATGAAGAATACGATGGCGTCGAGTGCCGAATCCGCATAGCCCCGTCCCAGCTGAAACAAACGAGGGCCAAGCTCATAAACATGCGCCAAGATCGAAGCAAGAACGACGCCCCCAAAGAGAGCGATGAAATCCCTTGTGGCAGAACTACGCCAATCGAACCAATCGGCGTGCAATACGCGCGATCGTGGATTTGACAAACTCATCACAGTCGAACCTTCGCTGAAGCCGGTTATTCCAGTGAGCTCTTACAAGTAGCATAACGGCACACTTAATACCAGGTGTTGTGCGCCGATTACCTGAACTCGACTAACGCCTCGCAAGCCCGCGACGGTAAGCGCGCCGTCGGATCGCGATCGTCGTTCCCGGCAAAAGTGGTTTGCAATCGAACCGGCCAGTTGTCACATTGGTAGCGCGGCCGAAGCCACGGTTTACGCCTCCAAGATGCCGCTTCAACGCTTTGAGGGCTCTGGGGCGCACGAGTGGCAAGAGCGAACGGATGGTCCCCGGGGCGCCACTTGCTGAGCCTCCCCGGCAGATTGCATGCTCTGGAACTGAAGGGCCTGGCGTGTTAAGGTTGGTGCCGTGTATCCTCCTCGACTGGCGCTGCGCCTCCCGAGAATCGTCCCGGTTTACCCGCGCTCTCGAGGCCGACGAGCCACCGAGAAAGCGCCCGGATAAATCGCTTACCTAGTGCGTGCTCTGTCACTAACATTTGAATCCCAACTTGTCGCGCATATGATTCACTTGCGGCATGGGAAACGACTTGATTGTACTTGATCGCAAGGCTCGCAGGGAACTGGAGCAACTGCTCACCGATGGAAACACGGCTCAGAAGATCGCCAAGCGAGCGAGGATCGTGCTGATGACGGCGGACGGTCATGGCGTCGTGGCGATTATGCGTGAGGTCGGGGTTTCCAAGACCACGGTCTGGCGCTGGCAGGACTATTTTGCCGAGGCCGGCGTCGATGGTCTGATCAAAGGCCGCTCCAAGCCGCCTGGCCGAAAGCCGCTCAGCGCTGCCATGAAGCTCAAGGTCGTCGAGAAGACCGTGAAGGAGCGTCCCGCCAATGCCGCGCACTGGAGCGTGCGATCGATGGCGGAAGAAATGGGCATCAGCCACACGAGCGTGCAGCCCATCTGGGCCGAACACGGCCTCAAGCCGCATCTCGTGCGCAGCTTCAAGATCTCCAACGATCCCGACTTCGTCGCGAAGGTCGAGGACATCGTCGGCCTTAACGTCGATCCGCCGGAGAAGGCGCTGGTGCTTTCCGTCGATGAGAGAGCCAAATTCAGGCACTCGACACGCAGCCGGGTTTGCCCTTGAAAAAGGGCCGTGCCGGCACGATGACCCATGATTACAAGCGCAACGGCACCACAACACTCTTCGCCGCGCTCGATGTGGCGGCCGGTACCGTCATCGGCGAATGTCTGGCGCGCCATCGGGCAGACGAGTTCCTGTCGTTTCTGAAAACAATCGACCGCGAGACGCCCGCACATCTCGATCTGCATCTGATCCTCGACAACTACGTCACCCACAAGACGCCGGCCGTGAAGCGCTGGTTGGCGCGACACAAACGCTTCACACTGCACTTCACGCCGACATCCTGTTCCTGGCTCAACCTCGTCGAGCGGCTCTTCGCCGAAATCACTCGCCAGCGCATCCGGCGAGGAACCTTCAACGACGTCACCGAACTCAAGACCGCGATTGACGAGTGGATCGAGCATCGAAACCAAAACCCAAAGCCCTTCAAGTGGACCGCCGGCGCCAAATCCATCCTCGCAAAGCACCGCCGAGCCAAAAAAGCGCTCGCCATCGCAAAAACCGGATGCAAATGAATGAGTCAGAACACTAGCGCGGTATAGGCGACCTCCAGCAACTGCATGTTCCTGAGTTTTGAGCACGAAGAATGCGGCGCGCCTGCTCAACCAGCTTCAGGCGAACCTTGCGACCGCGAAGCCATTGTCCCGCTCGCGGCGCTGATGGAAGAGACTCGCTCGACCGCGTAAAGCAAGATGCGATCTACGTTGTTCGCCGCCGCGATTCCCGGGTCGCGACCATGCAGCCTTAGGCTAAGCGCGCGAATGAACGAAGCCTACGCGGCAATCACACGATTACGACCTTCATGTTTTGCGCGATAGAGCCGCTGATCTGCGACGTTCAGCAATCCGTCAAGCGTGTCTCCATCGCGCCCGAACTCCGACACCCCAACACTGATGGTGACGCAGACCGACGGTCGGGCTTCGACGTCGAATGCAGTGCCTTCAATCGTCGATCGAAGGCGCTCGGCTACCGCGCAAGCCGTGTCGAGCGTCGCCCCCGGCAGCAAGACCATGAATTCTTCACCGCCCACGCGCGCGACAGAGTCATAAGGGCGAATTGCCTCCAGACACTTTCGCACAAATGCGCGGAGCACCTCATCGCCGACGCTGTGACCGCGTGAGTCATTGATATCCTTGAAATGGTCGAGATCGAGCGACAGCAGAGATAATGGAGCACCGGTTCGCTTGGCCCGCGCGATCTCGGCGCCGATATGCTCGAGGAAGTGTCGCCGATTTCCGGCACCGGTCAGTGGGTCGGTGGCGGCAAGGCGTTCTAACCTTTGATTGCTCACTTGCACTTGCTGTAGCGCCCTTTGAGTGTCGGCCATCGAATCGGCCAGGCGGGCCATCATTTCTTCCTGGCTATAGATGGTCGAGAAGGATTGCGTCGTTCGGAAAGCCTGGACAACGCCATAGCTGAGCAGCAAGAACCCGCCAGCAAAGATCGCGTGGGCGAGCCACCACATATGATTCCACGGTGCCGCCAGAATGAATGCGAGCGACGATAACGCAAACCACGCGACCGAGATGCCGAAAACAAGCATGAGCGGCGAGTGAATCCCTCGCATGAGCATGACCGCGACGTTCAGCGTACTGAACACCAGTGCACCGCCCTCCATGGACAAGCGTACCGCCGGGTGTCCCGCATAGGGGGAGTAGGCGATCAATGCGACAGCTATATCCACGGTCAGGAACAGGCCGGTCCACATCAGCCATGTGCGCGCATCCGAACGCTTCTCGACCTCGTCTGACGGCTGGTTATAGCTGAGCAGCCCAACGAAGAGAAGAATCGACATCGCGAGACGCGACGCCGGTCCATAGAGCAGAAACAGCCAGATATTGCGGTGTGCCATCCTGGTGAAGGCGCCGTGCAGTAAATAGATCAATACGAAGCCGAGAAAACCCAGCGTCAACCAACGCAACAGAGGTTCGCCCGAAGACCAGTAGCAGCGCCACGTCACATAGGTGACGAACAGCCCTTCGAGGGTGGCGACGGCAATCGCGAATTCATGGAACGGGTGATTTTCGAATTTTAGCGTGGGATCCTGCTGGAAATACAGGTAGGCGATGAACTGGGCGGGCATAAGGGCAAAGGCGATGAGGAGAAGGCTCATATACGCCTGTGTGACCAGCCGGAGCGCGTTGCTCGGTTCGTGTACCGCAAGATTGGTGTTCATATGCATATACCGCCTCCCGTGATGACGTGCGGTCGTTTCATTGCCTCTTGGGCGTCCCGAGGGATACTCTGTCCCAGAGCACCTTCGGTCCTTGTGTACTACCCAGATGAAGGAACCAGGGTGCGTCGCGGCCGGAAGGCCATTCAACAACTCGGCGCCCGCGATCACCGCTGCACCGGCGCGACGGAGGCGTGAGCTTGAGCTTTCTGTCCATCTGCGGCACCCCGTCGAGCAGGCGCGGCGCCGACAGGGTCGGCCTTGTCGTTCAGCAGATTATTCCGGCTCCTGCCGCGAGTTGTCACGGTCTGCGAGACGCTCGAAAACGCCCATCGAAAGACAAGGAAATCACGAGCCCGTTGAGGAAGGAGTCTGCGTATTACCGTACTCAACCGTCTGCCTGCCGCCCGTCGGTAGTGCCGCCGCCACAATCGGTCCGTTACTGGTTCGGCTCCGAGCCAACACGCGTAATGAGCAAAATCGTAAGCGTCAGCCCGCTTTGATTGACGAGTTTCTCGTAGGCCATCTGCGATCTCCTTCGTCTGGGATGTCCCCGCACTGCGCGACCGGGGCCGTTAGGATACCTAAGCTGGTTGAGCTAGCCGCCTGCCAAACCTTGTAGGTTCCCTAACGCAACTTGTGAGATTGGCTTGCGGCAAGGAGGAATTACTCGATCCGTCCCGGATGACGCACGAAGAGATGTCCGACCGACAAAGTAGTCGCCGGTCCAGCTCTATCGGGCGCGCGGCCAGCACCGCCGCCCATGTCCGGAGCCTCCCGACGCGGCGTGTCCGCCCCAAGCGCGAGAAACGCGAGGCGCATCGGCTAGAGGACCACGCGAACGCACGACGCACGACCGAAACGCCTTTTCTTGAATTGGTGCCGGACTGACTAAGACGATAAAGGCACGCGCGAGGTGGGATTCGTAACGCTCCCGTTGCATCTGCCGGAAGAGAAGCTCAGCGCCGGCGAGGCCTCGGTTCAGATCTCTGCGCGCTCTCGCGCACGCCGACCTGGAAGCCGATGAGTGTGAATCGACGCTGAACATTGACCCCGCACGCGCGAAATCAATCAAGCACTTGGGACGCCGATCGGCGTCCGGACCCCACGCCGATTCACATGCTGGGCGACATCGAGCGGAATCCGCACGTCATCGACGATCGATCGAACGGCAGCTGGTGGCAGAAGCTCAACTCGCCGCAGAAGTATTGTCGAGTGGGCCGAGGCAGTTTCACCCTCAGCCCCTCACAGGTAGGGTCGAAGACTGGCGCGCCGACAGGCCTCTCGACCGTGCCACGTTTCCAGTCCCCTCCACGTCGCACGCAGCATGCGGATTTCCCGCACTGCGCGCTCCCATTTGCTTCACGCCAACGCTTATGGGACCTATCCTGCTGGGGCGACTTTCGGCCCGTCGCGTCGCACTCTGTAGGCGTTGAACAGCCCGAGAGTGTCGTACAGCCACCGCCTATTCCATCGTTCCCAGCCGAAGCCCTTTCGTTTCTGAGCATGCGCCAGATGGCGCCTGACCTTCTTCTCCACCCAGTCTTTGATGAAGCTGAAGCACTCGCTGGAATGCCCCACCGCGAAGTAGTTCACCCACCCCCGGAGCATCGGATTGATCAAGTTTATCACTCGTTCAACCGGTTGCGACCGGTGTCGGCGGAACACCTCTTTGAGCGCCCGCACCAGTGCCGTCCGCTTTTTGAGCTTGGGCGTGTAATGCGGCCGCATCGCTCCGCTTAGTCCGCGGAAGTAGCGGAACTCAAAGCCCAGGAACCCAAAGCACTCACCGCGCTCAAGGTCCACTGTGCGGCTCTTTTCATCATTGATTTCCACCTGCAGCTTGGCGAACTCCTCCCGGAGTCGTTTGGTCACGGCTCCAATCAGCCAGTCATGACGCTTGTAGGCGTCGATCAAGACCACCAGGTCGTCAGCGAATCGCGCGTATTCGACGTAGGTGTACTTGCCGTTGCGGGTGACTTCCCGCGCTCGCTCCAGCATCCTGTCCACCTCATTGAGGTAGAGATTACTGAGCAAGGGCGAGATCACACCGCCCTGCGGAACGCCCTTCTTGCCTGAGGCTTTCAGCATCATCTTTAGGAGATGCAGTATATGCGCGTCATCAACCCGCCGCGCCACTTTCTCCAACAGCCGGTCATGCCGGACATTGTCAAAGTAGGCCCGTAGGTCAATGTCGAGAATCCGCGTCTTCCGTTGGACTATCGCTTCAGCCACACGCTTGATGGCGCCATGTGCTGTCCGTTTGGGCCGATATCCATACGACCCCGGTTGAAAGTCAGCCTCGAACACAGGCTCGAGGATGAGCTTGAGCGCCCCTTGCACCACTCTGTCGCGGATCGCCGGAATCGAGAGGACACGGACTTTGCCCCCGTCCTTCGGTATCTCCTGCCTCCGCGCGGGAAGTGGCTGGTAGGTGCGCCCGATCAGTTCGTCCCGTAACTGCTCAAGCAGAGCTTCCACGCCTTGCGTCTCAATGGCCTCGAAGGTGACACCGTCTATTCCCGGTGCTCCATCGTTCTCTTTGGCCATCTCATACGCAGCGCGCAGGGTCTCCATCTTGCAGACGTGGACGTATAGTCCCCAGAACCGCCAGGACGGTTCAGCCTTTGCCTTGACGTATATTCTCCGCCTCAGGTCCTGCAAATCAATGGACGCCTTTGTCATCTCGTCCTTGCCTTCCCTATGTTGGAGACATTGCAAATGGCAGGGTCCCTTGGCTCCACGGATATTACTCCGCTTCATTGCTACTCCGGACCCGGCCGCCACCCTCTCGTCTTCGGCCGACTTCCCGGTTTCGCCGGTTATACGGCCTACCTTGCTCCGACGATTTCGCGTCGGGACGAGGAGGGCTTCTCCAGTTGCTCAGCATGTCCTTGTCACCGTGCTGTCGCTTCCACCCCGCCGAGGTGAACATCCGTATCGGTCAGTCTTCAGTTGCTCATGCTGCCTTCGCCCTCCGGTTGAAGGCTCGGCCCTCGGGGATACTCACTTTCGAGGCCACAACGCGTTCACTTTTATTACGGCCCGATGACTCGTAGCCTCCCCTGGGGAGACTTTGTCGATAGGCTTCAGAGTTTCAGTTTCCATCACCTCTGCTATCCAAACTACGGGGCTCTGACTTCTACCCCGGCAGGTTTGTCTCCTGCTGAACATGCCAGCCTTCGCTGGACACACAACCGGACGTGATACTCTCGCATCATCCGGCTCTTGTCACCCAACCGTTGCGTGACCAAGGCGCGCCCAGTGGACGAAGAGTGAGGGGTTGTGTGAATCGGCGCGGGGGGCCGACGCCGATCGGCGCCGGGGTCACTTTTCCGGCACTTGAAAAATCAAGACGTTAGCCCACGAGATGGACTGATTGAGGGGCGCATTGCCTCACCCAGAATGTTACTGGACAACTTCTCGCCGATGATTGGGTCGGTGCCATCGAATTGGTTCGGTGGCGTCTATGGCGGGAAAGATCAGCATGGGCGCGCGGCGCGAGGTGGTCGGTGGTAACGGAGCGTTACCGATCGGCCAAACGAGCGGAGAAGGGACGGATCCTCGACGAGCTGTGCGCGACGACTGGCTGGCATCGCAAGCATGCGGTGCGCGCGCTCAGGCGACGCGAGGCGGTTGGACCGGGCGAGCCACGCAGAACCGGCAGGTTCTCGATGGCGCGTCGGGTGCGGATGTCGTCGGCGACCTCGTCGACTTTTCTGGCGAGAGGCTTGGTGCCGGACAGACCGAAGATGTAGTCGATGCCGTTGGTCTCGCACCACGCCATTGCCTCCGGCCGGGCATAGTGCCCGTCGCCACGGAACGTAATTTGCGTGTTGTGCCATCGCGTGCGGATATGCCGTACCAGGCGGCGCAGATGGGCACGCACCTCGACGCCGCCCGGCGTCTTGCCGGGCCGCAGCACGACGGCCACGGGCCGGCTCTTATCCGTGTCGTAGACGTGGATCGACCGCCATCGAAGGCAGCTGTGACTTTCTTGGCGTGAACGGCTGGAAACGAGGATGGCAGAATCGTATCATCGGTCATGGCGGGCGTGGTTTAAGGTGATGGGGTGGCTTCGCAACCGAATCCTACGCCGCATCAGCGCTTTACACCACGCTCGCCAGCCCTCAGGCGCACTCTTACGAATAAGACGGGCTAGCGCTCCATCTCGCCCATAAGAATTTCATCTGAGACGTATCGTGGATTGGAAATGACAGTCCGCATTTCCGCATTCTTGCCCTCGTCCGCAAACCGGAATCCCTTCTTGTAGAAAAATGCTGAAGCTCCTTCATCTTGAGAGAGAAGGGATAGCTTGGAAAGGCCCGCGGACTGCCTAGTATGATCGGCGACTTCAATCATAGCCGTCCCGACCCCTTTGTACCTCGACCGGCCGAGATTTTCTATGCTGAGAATTCGCAAACTGTTGCGCCCCGGCGCCACGGTCATCGCTCCCACCTTATTGCGTTCATTGGCATCAGTAAACAAAGAAACACTTTGGGCGTTGCCAATATTGCTACTTACTCTGTGTAGGCGGACTGACACACCTGTCCTCTTGTCAAAAGCGGAAGACGCTGGTCCAGCAGCTAAAGCGGCCGTAAAAGCAGCACCATCTGCGCCAGAAGTGCCGGCCAGCGCATCGCGCTGCTGGTCCACACTTTGCCCGTCGGAGGGCCAGTTGTTGTAATTGGTTCTCATCACAACGAGCTACTATTTGGACGAGCTGACAGAAAGCTGACAAAGCCGACGCATGAGCCGGTCCTTTACGAATAAGACGGGCTAGCCCGTCTTATTCGCGAGAGGGCGCCTGAGAGGCTGGCGAGCGTGGTGTAAAGCGCTGATGCGGCGTAGGATTCGGTTGCGAAGCCACCCCATCACCTTCAACCGCGAACGCCACGCCCGCCATGACCGATGATACGATTTCAGACCACTATCGAGAAGCAAGAATTCAACACAAATAAAACCTCTGCCTCGCGCTCGATCTCTTCATGCTTGATAGTCTCGTTTCGGAGGCTGATCACCTACCGCGTCTAATAGGCCGCTCGCGCCGGTTTCTTTGGACGCGGCACGACCGCGACTCCACGTTTCGGCACAGAAATGATCGGGAGTCACTCAATCTTTCTTCAACTTAACCCGTCTTATTCGTAAGAGTGCGCCTGAGGGGTAAAGCGCTGATGCGGCGTAGGATTCGGTTGCGAAGCCAACCCCATCACCTCCAACCGCGAACGCCACGCCCGCCATGACCGACGATACGATTCCGCCCTTCTCGTTTCCAGCCGTTCACGCCAAGAAAGTCACAGCTGCCTTCGATGGTGGGCGCCTAACCTCGAACGGGGGCGTGATGCTTCTGGCGATGGCCGAGCGGCGTCTCGGTTTGGCCAACAATCTGGCCCGGGTGTTCCCGGATCGGCGCGATCCGACGCGGGTCGTGCACAGCCTGGTCGATATGTTCCGCGCTCGCATGTTCGCGATCTGCTGCGGCTACGAGGACGCCGACGACCTCGATCATCTGAGGTCCGATCCGGCATTCAAACTGGCCTGCGGTCGCCTACCGGACACGGGCCGGGATTTGTGTTCCCAGCCGACGCTGTCGCGGCTGGAGAATGCTCCGCGCCTGCGCGACGTGATCCGGCTGACCTACACTTTGGTCGACGCATGGATGGATAGCTACCCGCGCGAGCCGGCATCCGTCACGCTCGACATCGATGATACCTGCGACGTCGTCCACGGCCATCAGCAGCTCTCGCTGTTCAACGCTCATTATGACGAACGCTGCTTCCTGCCGATCCACGTCTACGACACGGAGAAGAGCCGGCCCGTGGCCGTCGTGCTGCGGCCCGGCAAGACGCCGGGCGGCGTCGAGGTGCGTGCCCATCTGCGCCGCCTGGTACGGCATATCCGGACGCGATGGCACAACACGCAAATTACGTTCCGTGGCGACGGGCACTATGCCCGGCCGGAGGCAATGGCGTGGTGCGAGACCAACGGCATCGACTACATCTTCGGTCTGTCCGGCACCAAGCCTCTCGCCAGAAAAGTCGACGAGGTCGCCGACGACATCCGCACGCGACGCGCCATCGAGAACCTGCCGGTTCTGCGTGGCTATACCGAGACGCGCCACAAGGCAAAGTCCTGGGATCGCGAACGGCGCACTGTCGCCCGTATTGAGGCGACGATGCTCGGCCTCGACATCCGCTTCGTCGTCACCAGCCTCGATGTCGGCTCGGCCGAGTGGATCTACGACAGCCTGTATTGCGCGCGCGGCCAAGCCGAGAATCTGATCAAGCTGCATAAGACGCAGCTCGCCTCCGATCGCACCAGCTGCCGTTCGGCGCTCGCCAACCAGGTCCGTCTCGTGCTCCATACGGCCGCTTATTGGCTGATGCTGACCGTGCGCGACGCCATTCCCAAAGCCCGGGAATTGGCCGCTGCCGAGTTCGCGACGCTGCGTCTTCGGCTCTTGAAAATCGCCGCCCGTGTCGTCGAGACCACGAGCCGCATTCGCCTTGCGTTTGCCGCGGCATGTCCCGAAGCCGACCTGATCTGCGGCTTGCCCGGCGCGCTGCTGCCGCTCGGTCCTTGACCGGCGGGGCGTCCGCCCCCGTTCGCCCAACCCATCCCTCAAGCGCGTTGCAAAGTACCGGTCGTCAGGCGGCGAAAAGCCGAAGGCAATCCTGTGCGCCTCGTCAGACAAGATGTGCGGCCGCATCAATCGGGCCCAAAAGCCGCACTCTCACGAATAGGACGGGCTAGACTGCCGCTGGGGGTCACTCCGATGGGTGAAGCCAAGCGCTGAGGAAATGAAGGTGGCACCTTGTCGTTGTCGATCGGGGCGACAATCGGCTTCCTGCTGTTTTGATGGTGTTCGATGGCACAAGCCGGCTTCAGGGCTTGACCTTCGATCCGGCTCGCCCAGTACGACACTTGAACGCTGTTACATGCAGGAGCTGGGAAATTGCGAAGCGCCAATCTCCGGCGAGCATCTGATCAGCGAGGCTGTGATCGAAATACTTCGCGGGGACGGTAATTTCACGGCCTCTGGACTGCCTTGGCTCGAAGCAGGCGAAACAAAGGCGCTGGCTCCAAAGAATCTCACCGCGAACTGCCTTTGTAGACGACACAACAGCGCGCTGTCGCCGTTGGATGCCGCTGCCAAGATATTCTTTGCCGGCCTCAGGGACTGCTTGGAATCGAGCGAAGCCGTCTTGCCGTACTTGCTGTCCGGTCATGATGTCGAACGCTGGCTGCTGAAGACGCTCAAAGCTATGGCGGTGTCCGGCAGTCTTGCTCAGGGCCGTGTAAAATTACCCGGCGCCTTCGAACGCGGCGTCGACATCATCCGCATGCTCGAACATGTCGATGAGTGGCCGGAGGCCACGGGCCTGTACTTCATCATGCCTACGGGATCGCAACTGATCAATCACACGCGTTTCCAGCTGCAGCCATGGTACGGCGACGCTCAGAAGGAGCTTGTCGGGCTGTGGTCCAACTTTTTGGGCTTGGAGTTCGTTATGATGATTGCAGCTCCGAACGTCCTCCAAAGCCCGGGACTCAAGAACTGGCTGTACCGGCCTTCGGCCATCGACGTGCTGATCGGCAAATCCAAGCGGCAAATCGGCCTAAGCTGGCAGGACGGACGCCTACACCGGCCGATACAGGTGACATTCGAGAAATTGGTGACGAGCACGGCCTCCAAGGGAACGGATAGCTAGCAGCTTCGCCATTCTTGGGTTAAGCCCAGCCATACCGTCGTTGAAAACGTAAATCGTGAATGCGATTAGACGATTTGCCAGAGGCACGACTGGCAGCCTCACTCCGCGGCTTCCGCAGGCGGGGTCTTAAGCTCCGCAAATTTCGCCGCCATCGTCGGATTGCCCTTTGTCAGCTTCTTGATCGTCACATCCTGCGCCTTGTCGTTCGCAAGACGGAGATTGCGGTCCGCACCAATCAAGGCGTCCTTGGTCTTCTGCAGGTGATCAATCGACTTATCGATCTCAGCGATTGCGGTCTGGAAGTGCCGGGACGCAAGATCGAAGTTCTTCGAGAATGCGGTCTTGAACGTTTCGAGCTGGCTCTCAAACTGAGTGATGTCGATATTCTGCGCCTTCACAAGCGCGAGCTCGGTCTTGTATTTGAGCGAGTTGATCGCCGCATTCCGCAGCAGCGTAATCATCGGCAGGAAGAACTGCGGCCGGATGACATACATTTTCGGGTAGCGATGGAAGACATCAACGATGCCCGTATTGTAAAGCTCGTTATCTGGTTCGAGCAATGAGACCAGGATGGCGTATTCGCAGCCCTTTTCGGTGCGATCCCGGTCGAGCTCCTTGAGAAAATCTTCGTTCTTGCTTTTCGTGGCGGTTTTGTCGCACTCGTTCTTCATCTCGAACATGATCGAGATGATCCCGGTGCCGGCCTCATCCGAGTCGCGGAAGATGTAGTCGCCCTTACTGCCGGTCCGGGCGTCGTTGTCTTTCTCGAAATAGGCCCGCGGAAACGCCATCGAGCGAACCCGGTTGAACTCGGTCTCGCAGTGCTGTTCGAGGGTCTCGCCGACCATCTTGGTCGAGAGACGGGCCTTCATATCCTTGAGGCGTTCGATCGCGTCGTCCCGATCCTTGATCTGGGTTTCATACTTGTCCTTGAGCGACTGCTCGGACAGCTGCTTTTCAAGCTGGACCTGCTTGATGCCGTTCTTCAGCTCATCGCGCTCTTTCTCGATAGCGCCGACGGCTTCGGTCACGGCGAGCTTCTTCTCCAGCTCGACGGCCTGAAGCTTGGCCTTCAGCTCTTGGATTTCCTTTTCCTTGGCGGCAGTGATCTTGTGCTGCTCGCTGGCCAGAAGCGCCTCGGCAAGCTCCGAGGCGGCCTTCTTCTCGCGCTCGGACTCGGCCAGCGCGTTCGCGAGTCTGTCACGCTCCTTTTCGACGGCGCTAAGCGCTTCGGTCACCGCGAGCTTCTGCGAAACTCCACTGGCCTCGAGCTTGGACTTCAACTCCTGGATTTCGGCATCCTTGGCAGCGGCGGTCTTCTGCAGATCGCTGGCAACTTGGGCCTTGGCCAGCTCCACCGCGCTTTGCTTGTCGCGCTCGGCCAATTCCAGCCGTTCGTGCAGTTGCTTTGCGAAATCGGCGTCGCGGACCTGCTTCAGAATGTCGGCATAGCCGGATTCATCGACCTTGAAGGCCTTGGCACAGTGGGGACAGATGATCTCGTGCATGGTTGCTGCCCGGATGGGCGTTTCCTGTTTCCGTTGAAAAGCTGGCTGCGGGGCTCACAGAATCGCCCCCGAGCATTTGAGAACAAAATTAGAACAGGCCAATCTGGACGGTCAAGCGATGCGCATCGCTTCCGGGCATTTTCCCCGGTTTTTCCGATAACGGCTGAGTTTGCGGGCAGCAGTCGAGCACCGGGCGAATCGAAACCCGGCTGACCATTGCAAAGACTCGAACTCTAAGGAACGGCGTCATGGTATACTGCGCTCATGAGCAAGCGGCACGTTGGCAAAATCTGCGTCTACTGCGGCACCCCACCTGCGACCATGGACCACGTGCTGGCGCGCGAATTTTTGCCGATCAGCCGCCGGGACAACCTGCCTAAGGTCCCGGCCTGCGGCGCCTGCAACGGCGTCAAGAGCGGCCATGAGCACTATCTCACCGCGGTATTGCCGCTTGCCGGCAATCATCGAGATGGCTTGGCGTCCTGTCGACGATGGTTGAGCCGCGATTAGCGAAAAACGCGAAGCTGAAGGCCCAACTAGCCTCTGAGCAGCGGCAGGAGCTGATACTTAAAAACGGCATGCTCGTGCCGTCAATGACACTGCCGTTCGATGCGACCCGCGTCGACGAACTGTTCAAGTTCATCACGCAGGGGCTGCTGTTCCACCACTTCGGAGCGATACTCGATCGGAAGAAGCATGGCGTTTGGGCGGGATTCCTTAATCGGCAAGGCGAGGAGATGCACCGGCAGCTGCTCGCAACGCCCGCTCCCGCATCACCGACGATCTAGGTTCCGGCGCGCTCGTGTATGAGGGCGCGCAAGGCGTGGATTTCCCGGAGATGTCAATCTGGGTATTCCGGATCTTCGGCGGCATCCGGACCAGCGGTGACCCGCACGAGCCGGAGGCGGTGCTGAGGGTGATCGGAGGCGTAACCGCGTCGCATCGGGTCCTCCGGCGGCTCGATGCCAGCCTAGAATCCCCAGTTGCGACTTAGCCCGTCTTATTCGTAAGAGGCGCCCGAGAGGCTGGCGAGCGTGGTGTAAAGCGCTGATACGGCGTAGGATTCGGTTGTGAAGCCAACCCCATCACCTCCAACCGCGAACGCCACGCCCGCCATGACCGACGATACGATTCCGCCCTTCTCGTTTCCAGCCATTCACGCCAAGAAAGTCACAGCTGCCTTCGATGGTGGACGCCTAGAGCGGCGTCTCGGTTTGGCCGACAATCTGGCCCGGGTGTTCCCGGATCGGCGCGATCCGACGCGGGTCGTGCACAGCCTGGTCGATATGTTCCGCGCGCGCATGTTCGCGATCTGCTGCGGCTACGAGGACGCCGACGACCTCGATCATCTGCGGTCCGATCCCGCATTCAAGCTGGCCTGCGGTCGCCTACCGGACACGGGCCGGGATTTGTGTTCCCAACCGACGCTGTCACGCCTGGAGAATGCGCCGCGCCTGCGCGACGTGATCCGGCTGACCTACATTTTGGTCGACGCATGGATGGATAGCTACCCGCGCGAGCCGGCATCCTTACAACTCGCTCTTGACATGGTGACCTCGTGACAAACCTCTCCACGAGATTTTCCTAGCCGACTAGATCAACCCTCAGTGCGTGGTCGCCAGATGACGCTCACGAAGGTACGGCGCAACAGTCGATGAGACGGGGTCGGGAAAACCAGTACATGCCCAAGTGCTTCCAAGTACGCCGCTGTGATTTGGACCTGATCCGCGAACTCCCATACGGGCCCGCGACATATGACGGTCGCAATCAAGGCCGGACAGATGTCAGCGAGCTATGCGGGATTTTGGGTGACGAGGCGATCAGGCGGCGTGGTTTTCCGGCACTTGGATGACCTCGATGCCGTTTTCGAATCTGACACCTGCGATGACCTTCGGCAACTGATTTGTGCCTTTCAGCCGCCGCCAGGTCTTTGATGCGGCGCAGAGCAGCTTGAACACCATCAACTTGGCAGTCGTTGACGATAACGAACCTTTCGTGCGCACCGTTCTGTGCCGGACCGTCGCGAACACGCTTTCGATGGGATTCGTCGTCCGCAAGTGGTCCCAATGCTCGGCGGGGAATTCGTAGAACGCAAGCATTGCGTCGCGATCTTTCGTCAGGCACTCGACCGTCGTACTACGCTCCGTATTTCTCGGCAAAGACATCGATCGCCACTTCGGCCGAAGCTCGGTTGGACGCCAAATAGACCTCGCGCAGATCCTTCTTCATGCTGGCCTGTACCGACACTGCGACTTTGTTCAAGATATTCGCGGTTTTGTGCACCCAGCACCGCTGATGTCGCGTGGCGGGAAAGACCTCGTCGAGCGCCTTCCAGAAGCCGAGCGCGCCGTCACCGACGGCGATTTCCGGGGCGATCTTCAGCCCACGGGTTTTCGCCTCGACGAGCAGTTCGTGCCAGCTCTGCGTGCTCTCGCGCACGCCGACCTGGAAGCCGATGAGTTCCTTCTTGCCTTCCGGCGTCGCGCCGATCAGCACCAGCATGCATTCGCTGTGGTCTTCCATGCGAGCCTGCAGGAAGACGCCGTCCGCCCACACGTATACGTACCGGCGCGCCGACAGATCGCGCTTCTGCCAACGCTCGTACTCGAGCTGCCACTCCGTCGTCAGTCTGGAAACCACCCCCGGAGAAAGATTCGGCGCATCCTTGCCCAAGAGCGCCGCCAGCGCCTCCTGGAAGTCGCCCGTCGAGATGCCTCGCAGGTACAGAACCGGCAAAAGTGCATCCAAGCTCTTCGTGCGCCGTGCCCACAACGGCAGGATCGCCGAGGTGAAGCGGATCCGCTCGCCATCGCTGGTCACCGCGCGATCGCGAATCTTTACCCGGGCGACTTCGACGGCGCCGATCCCCGTCTGGATCGTCCGCACTGGACCATGGCCGTGCCGCACGAGGCGGTCGCGGCCATCGGGACGCTTCAAGCCCTTCATCGCGGCGAGAAACGCCTCGGCTTCCATCTCGACAGCCTGCGCAAGCAGCTGCCGAGCACCAGATCGCAAAATATTCGTCAGTGGATCGTCGATCTCATCGGGCTGACGCAGTGGGACAATGTTGCTATGCTCGTTCATGGCGTATCGCTCTCCTTGAGGTTCTGGCAGGCTCGACACCCGCCTCGATACGCCGCCTATCTCATTCCGTCATCACCCAGTTTCCCGCATAGCTCTGTAGACGTGCCGGGCTGGCAAATCAGGGCTGGGAGTCGACGAGGACGTTCGAACTTTGGATTGGAAAGGTGCCGGGTGGGCACAAGAAGTGTGGCGCGAGCTTCAAAACGAAGAAGGCCAGCACATCGTTTTCAATTGGCCATATTGCGATGGCGGCGAGTGAAGTGGACCCCGGATTTTGGACCGGCGGCTTAGGTGGTGCGGATGCCGTTCCGTTTTGATAAACGGAGCGGACCATGAAGAAGACGAGACGGAAAATCGATGCAGCGCTGAAGGCAAAGATCGCCTTGGAGGCGCTGCGAGAACAGTCAACGGTGACGGATCTGGCGCAGCGCTACCAGGTGCATGTGAACCAGATTTATGCGTGGAAGAAGCAGCTTCAGGATCAGACGGTTCGGGCGTTCGACGCGGGCGCTGGTCGGGATGGCGGCCCACGAACTGGAGGTCGAGAAGCTCCACGCCAAGATCGGACAATTGACGGTCGAGCGAGATTTCTTAGCCAGGAGGTCCGGAAGATGAGCGCGCCGGATCGCCGAGGATTGCTTCAGCGCGATCATGAGGGTCTATCCCGTCCTATTCGTGAGAGTGCGGCTTTTGGGCCCGATTGATGCGGCCGCACATCTTGTCTGACGAGGCGCACAGGATTGCCTTCGGCTTTTCGCCGCCTGACGACCGGTACTTTGCAACGCGCTTGAGGGATGGGTTGGGCGAACGGGGGCGGACGCCCCGCCGGTCAAGGACCGAGCGGCAGCAGCGCGCCGGGCAAGCCGCAGATCAGGTCGGCTTCGGGACATGCCGCGGCAAACGCAAGGCGAATGCGGCTCGTGGTCTCGACGACACGGGCGGCGATTTTCAAGAGCCGAAGACGCAGCGTCGCGAACTCGGCAGCGGCCAATTCCCGGGCTTTGGGAATGGCGTCGCGCACGGTCAGCATCAGCCAATAAGCGGCCGTATGGAGCACGAGACGGACCTGGTTGGCGAGCGCCGAACGGCAGCTGGTGCGATCGGAGGCGAGCTGCGTCTTATGCAGCTTGATCAGATTCTCGGCTTGGCCGCGCGCGCAATACAGGCTGTCGTAGATCCACTCGGCCGAGCCGACATCGAGGCTGGTGACGACGAAGCGGATGTCGAGGCCGAGCATCGTCGCCTCAATACGGGCGACAGTGCGCCGTTCGCGATCCCAGGACTTTGCCTTGTGGCGCGTCTCGGTATAGCCACGCAGAACCGGCAGGTTCTCGATGGCGCGTCGCGTGCGGATGTCGTCGGCGACCTCGTCGACTTTTCTGGCGAGAGGCTTGGTGCCGGACAGACCGAAGATGTAGTCGATGCCGTTGGTCTCGCACCACGCCATGGCCTCCGGCCGGGCATAGTGCCCGTCGCCACGGAACGTAATTTGCGTGTTGTGCCATCGCGTCCGGATATGCCGTACCAGGCGGCGCAGATGGGCACGCACCTCGACGCCGCCCGGCGTCTTGCCGGGCCGCAGCACGACGGCCACGGGCCGGCTCTTCTCCGTGTCGTAGACGTGGATCGGCAGGAAGCAGCGTTCGTCATAATGAGCGTTGAACAGCGAGAGCTGCTGATGGCCGTGGACGACGTCGCAGGTATCATCGATGTCGAGCGTGACGGATGCCGGCTCGCGCGGGTAGCTATCCATCCATGCGTCGACCAAAGTGTAGGTCAGCCGGATCACGTCGCGCAGGCGCGGAGCATTCTCCAGCCGCGACAGCGTCGGCTGGGAACACAAATCCCGGCCCGTGTCCGGTAGGCGACCGCAGGCCAGCTTGAATGCCGGATCGGACCGCAGATGATCGAGGTCGTCGGCGTCCTCGTAGCCGCAGCAGATCGCGAACATGCGCGCGCGGAACATATCGACCAGGCTGTGCACGACCCGCGTCGGATCGCGCCGATCCGGGAACACCCGGGCCAAATTGTCGGCCAAACCGAGACGCCGCTCGGCCATCGCCAGAAGCATCACGCCCCCGTTCGAGGTTAGGCGCCCACCATCGAAGGCAGCTGTGACTTTCTTGGCGTGAACGGCTGGAAACGAGAAGGGCGGAATCGTATCGTCGGTCATGGCGGGCGTGGCGTTCGCGGTTGGAGGTGATGGGGTTGGCTTCACAACCGAATCCTACGCCGCATCAGCGCTTTACCCCTCAGGCGCACTCTTACGAATAAGACGGGTTAAGTTGAAGAAAGATTGAGTGACTCCCGATCATTTCTGTGCCGAAACGTGGAGTCGCGGTCGTGCCGCGTCCAAAGAAACCGGCGCGAGCGGCCTATTAGACGCGGTAGGTGATCAGCCTCCGAAACGAGACTATCAAGCATGAAGAGATCGAGCGCGAGGCAGAGGTTTTATTTGTGTTGAATTCTTGCTTCTCGATAGTGGTCTGAAATCGTATCATCGGTCATGGCGGGCGTGGCGTTCGCGGTTGAAGGTGATGGGGTGGCTTCGCAACCGAATCCTACGCCGCATCAGCGCTTTACACCACGCTCGCCAGCCTCTCAGGCGCCCTCTCGCGAATAAGACGGGCTATCGATCCGCCGGCAATGCCAACTGCTGGGCGTTGCGCGATCGAGCGTATATCGGCCGCCGCGGCCGGCCAATGACAACGACCTTGAGCTGATGCGACGGATCGACCAGCTGTTCACGGCCTGGCCGTCCTGGGCTCGCGGCGGATGACGGCGATGCTCAACTCCGGAACTCTGAAACCTCCTCCGTGTAGCGCTTGACCTTCTGCTTCTCGGCGTGGAGAGCTTCGTGCGGGACCATTTTGCTCTGGCCCTGCGTTTCGCCTTCCCCACCTTCGCTGATCTGTTCCTGTTGGCCTTCGCCCTCAGAAACCTGCGCTTCCTGCTGCCGCACCTCGTTCGTTTCGGTCTCGGACACGGCACCGCCCTGCCCGGACAGAAGGCTGTCCAGATCGTCGTTCATGGCTATCCTGTTGGCGAAGGCCGTCGCATCAATCGCAAACGCGTGCAGCGATTGATGCGCAAGATGGGCATCGCGGCGCTGGGACCAAAGCCCAGAACCACAAAGCCGGCGCCGGGTATGTCCGGCCTGTTGGCGCGCTCGCATATGAACGCTGGCCAAGATAGACGCGATTGCTCCTCATGAACGCCAGGTGACGCATTTGTTGCGCGCGTGACTGCGGTGAGACGCACCGATGCTTGCGTCATTTGATTCGAATTGAATCCTTTAAGGTTAGCGGCGCAATCAATGTATAAGCCAGAAATTTCCATGATTGCCGCCGCTCATGGATGTACGAGTCAGGCCGGGGTAATTACGGATGAGGCGGGGCATGAACCACATCAGTCACATCGGACAAACGCGAGCCGGATGGTTCGGACATCGCAAGCTGACCCCACGCGCATGCATTGCGGACAGCAAAAAACACCTTCGGACCTTCCTCGCAGAGGCGCTGGAAGACCTCGGCTTCATCACCAGCGAATGCGGCCAGGCTTTGGAACTCGACACCGTGCTGGACGCGGAACGGCCCGATCTTCTGGTGCTCGGCGTGTCCGTGGATGGCATCGAAGTCAGTAAAATTCTCGAGACTTTGGTGAGAAAGGACTACGGCGGCAAGGTCCTCGTCATCGGCCAGCCGGACTCGATCATCGTCAAAGCGGTTCGGCAGATCGGCGATGAATACGGCATCGCCATGCTGCCGGCCCTCTCCACCCCGTTCAGCGCCGGAACCCTTCGTGACAGTCTTGCGTCATTGATGCCGCTCGAGCCCGCACCGAGCCCGGCAGTGGATGTGCCCGAAGCGCTGAAAGCCAGCTCGCTCGAGCTGTGGTATCAGCAGAAACTTCATCTCCGGACATTGGTTCCGAGCGGCGCCGAGGCGCTGATCCGGATGCGCCATCCCGCATGGGGCGTCGTGCCGCCGGCCTACTTCATCCCCGACGAAAGCGATCCGCATTTTCATGCGCTGTCCGAGTTCGTGATCGCGCGCGCGATCGCGGACTGGCGCTATCTGCTCGGGCAGATCGGACCGGTCGATCTCTCGATCAACCTGCCGATCTCGTTTCTGGCCGACGATGCTGCGGTGCGCGAGCTTTGCTACCGGATTCCGGATCATGCGGCGTTCGCCGGCCTGCTGATCGAGATCGACAGCGCCGAGGTGATCGACAATCTCGACCTGGCGATCGATGTCGCCCGGCGCGTTCGCCTGCACAATATCGGCATCTCGATCGACAATGTCGGCGCGAAGTGGCCATCCTTGCTGGGATTGCCGAACTTTCCGTTCGTCCAGCTGAAGGTCGACCATCAATACGTCACCGGTTGCGCGGATCAGCGCCTCAAGCAGACGGTGTGCCGGCGTATCGTCGAGCTCGCACACGACTCCGGCGCGCAGGTAATTGCGCAGGGGGTCGAGACGCGCGCGGACTTTCTTGCCGCACATGAGATGGATTTCGATCAGGTCCAGGGTTACCTGTTCGGCAAGCCGATGGGCGTCAAGAAGTTCGCCCGCTCGCGCACGCACTTCTCGGAGAAAGAGCCGATCGTCCTGAGGCATGGCGCCTAGTCAGGCGCGAGTGTCGCCATCGATCGCGCGCAGCGCTTCGCCGCGGGCGATCAGGCGCTTTGTGTGAATCGGCGGATGGAATGACCCTGCCCAGATTAATGATGTCAACGGCTTAACGTGCCGATCGGCGCCGGGCCCCGCGCCAACTCACATGCTGACGGCGGTCGTCTTCCCCTCGGCTTTGCTATGCACTTCAAGCTCGAGAGATCGATTCGTTCAGGATAATCTCCTGAATAACGAGATAAGCCGTACGGCAGTTGCCGCACGGCTCTTCCGGAGTTCGTCATTCACTGCGCGGATCCGGTAGCGACGCGCTGAGCCGCCGTCTTGGCAGACTTATTGGACGCGCTCGTCGGCGACCTTCTTCTCAGAAGAGAGCTCGGTCGTAATTCTGCGCATTGCCACGGCCTGGGCCTGAACTTTTTGGCTAACACGCTCGAACTCAGCCATCTGGTTCTGGAAACCGGCATCCTGGGTCTGCTGGGTAGCAGGAGCGGCGCCGTTACCGCCAACACTATTAACCGCCATGTCTATTCACCTTTCTTTATGATAGTCGTTAGTTGTGGCCTGCTACGTCGGGCGGGCCGACGATACGAGGGGCAGGAATAGAAAGAAAGACGGTGCTCGCCCCCCAGACTTCTCAGGCTCAGTTCGGCGCTCTTGCCGAGACCAACGGTCTTGGGCTGTACGTTGTCCGTTTTGCCGGCGTTCTTGTTTTCGGCGGCCATCGCTTTCTCCTATGCTCGTCTTGTTACGTCTCAATAGACGTGCTCGCCTAGAGTTCAGCAGCCTCACGCTAGGCGCGCTACCTTTCGAGAAGCTGACGAGTCTCGGTCGGGGTGATTAGGTCGATCCTTTGCAGCAGCCCATCACCTGCCGGCAGCTGCAACCTCACCTAGGCTTCGCTGGTCGCGCCTATGGTCGACGTGGGCCGAACCGGCAAGGGGACGGCGGACGTGCCTCTGCGTTTAGACGCAGTTGGTTGATCTAGTGAGGCTAGCAGCGAAATTCTGACCTGCGTGCGCGGTCAGGCGCGCACTTGGGTCGATCGGCCAACAGGTTGGCTGTGGCGTTTGTCGATCACGCTGAGTCATCCAATCTGAAGTCTTTGGAGACTCATGGCGTGGGGCGGTAGCCTGGTTAGGGCCGCGCGCTGATGCTGTAGAGGCTGTTGGTGTGATCGCCGGTATCCCCACAGATCGCGTCCGGAATCTTCGGATCGCCGCTGGCGGCAATAGCGGCGTGGCCGGAGCGGTTGGAATGCTGCTTCCCAGATCCGATGGAGTGACTGGCGGAATTGCGGCGACCGCGTCACTTATCGACAAAATGATGTGCCTCTCGGTCCCGATGATTGTTGCATCAAGAGCAAGCGGCGCGAATCTCGCATGCAACAGGACCGATCGGCGCAGCCGACATCGGACAGTCGATCGATGTTAACGAAGCGACGTATCACATGTGATCGGCGGGCGTCGATAGTTGCCTGAGATGGTCCGTCGTGACGGCCGGCCGCCGCGAGCAACCATGCGATCCGCACCCCTCGGATGCTACGAGGGTTGCGATGCTCAGTCGGTGGTTCATTGTCGTCAGCTTTTCGACAGGTGCTGCAGGTAGAGTCCCTGCGAGTTCGATGGGCGCGATATGCTCGCGCCGAGCCGCTGCGAAGGTGATGAGAGAGGGGGGCTCATCGAGGCTGCCGGGGCTGGTGGCGAGAGGCATTCATTCGCTCACCATAACGCTCGCAGTTTTACCGCTTTCTTCGATGCAATCAGGAGTGAACTAAATGGCGTATCTTCCCGTGGCCGGTCTCCCCGTGGTCGGCGCACTCGATTCGACGGTGAATGGGGTGGGGTCAGAGGGGGTGGTTGCCAGCCCAGCTTTCAGCACACTGTTGGGACAGTATGCCACGCCGGGTGCCTACCAGTACCTGCCGGCAGGCGCTGCCGTCGTTGTCGTTCCTGCAGGTGGCGTCACAACCGCTGTCGTGGCTCCGGCGGTCGTCACTCCAGTCGTGGCTGCTCCCGTGTACATGATGGCTCCGCCTCCTCCTTCCATGCTGTTGAGCCAGCAAAGTTCGGGTTCGGAGCCTTCCGTCGATCCGGTATGGACGCATGAGGTCAAGGATGGCAAGGCCACGATCAACCTCGGCGACAAATATACGATCACAGCCAATGAGAAGGATGGCACCTGGACCGTTCGCAACAACCAGACCGGCCATGTCACGAAGATCCATGGCGATCCCCATGTTGACGCTAACGGGGACGGCAAGGATGACTTCGACTTCAAGAAAGATATGACCTTCCAGCTCGACGATGGGACCAAGATTACCGTCAATAATGTCGACTACGGTAATGGTGAGACCATCTCCTCAAAGCTGACCATTACGAACGGCCACAACGCGATGGTTGTGGAGGGGCTCGGCGACGACAAGGATGGCAAAAACAATCTGAGGGTGACTCAGTCCAACGCTGGCATGACTCTTGATGAGCTGACACCCGATGGTGCCCAGACGATCCATGAGAGCGGCCAAGGCTGGGTCGATGGCGCCGGCGGCGTGGTGAATCAGGCGAGTATCGATGCCGGCGAACAGGGTCGCGCGCCGGGCAACTACCAGTCTGCAATCGCAACGCCTGCCACTGCAACACCCGTGTTCTTCGTTCCTCCTCCACCGCCGCCTCTTGCGATGGTTCCGCTTGCCGTCGCTCAGACGCCAGCGCCGTCATCTCAGCCAGCGCCAGTGTGGTCGCACGAGGTCAAGGACGGCAAGGCGACGATCAACCTTGGTGATAAGTATACGATCACAGCCGATGAGAAGGACGGCACCTGGACCGTTAGGAACAACCAGACCGGCCATGTCTCGAGGATCCACGGCGATCCTCACGTCGATGCTAATGGCGACGGCAAGGACGATTTCGACTTCAAGAAAGGTATGACCTTCCAGCTCGACGACGGCACGAAGATTACGGTGGACACGGTCGATTATGGCAAGGGAAAAACCATCTCCTCGAAGCTCACCATCACCAACGGCGACAATGCCATGGTTGTGGAGGGACTCGGCGACGACAAGGATGGGAAAAACAATCTGAAGGTCACGCAGTCTAATGCTGGGCGGACGCTTGATCAGCTGACGTCCGATGGAGCTCAGACAATCCATGAGACAAATCAGGGGTGGGTTGACAACTCCGGACGCAAGGTGACGCAGTCGGTGATCAACCACAATGAGAACCCGGATGCGCCGCCGGATTTCAAGACGATGATGCGCGAGGCCATGTTCCGGCGCATTTTCGGTCGCGATGCACAGCCGGCATGAGGCCTGATCCCGGGGAGGTCGGAAACTCGTGGAAGCGGGCGCTAGCGCCCGCCTTTCATTTTCGCCAAACGGCCGCGAGAAGGGCAGCTTGGCGATCTATCGATTTAGGATCGACGGTAACAGCCAGATTGTCTTGGCAATCGCAGCCTTGGCGCCGACAAACGGGCGGAGGGCCTCCAGACCCGGCTACCCGGCTAGAATTGCTGCGGCGCGTTGCCGGCGATGGAGGCGCTGCACGGGAACGGTGCTCTCAGGTCTGTCTGCAAGTCAACGTCCTGCAGATGCAGGCGTCGCAGCGAAAATCCCGGCCAAGATCGTAGATTGGATTGGGGACGGCCTCTGCGGCGCGATCTACCCTCGGCTCAAAAGCATAAGCCCTGTTTCGCGTTGAGCCCTGCCTGTCTTTAGCCTACGAAGCCGGGCGTGAACCCTTGCGCCCCCAGAACATCCATCATCCTCTCACGAAGCCGGAGGCGCCATGGCTTTGAGCATCACCATTTCCGTCAAAGTCTGCTGTTGGGGACGCCAAAGGGACGTCGCAGCAGCCCGCTGCCAAAAAGATCCAGGTGCATTCGGATTCGCGGAGCAGTTCGCAGCGGACCTGAAAGATCATAGAATGCGCATCTAACTGCTGGCGTGTGCCAAGTCTCACTTGGCACGTCTTCGATTCAATCACCAGGCGGCCGTATCGCTATCTGGCGCCGACCATCGGCTCATCCATCATCAAGCTCGCTCATGGCCTCATCCATATCCGACTGCGAATCGCTTATGACTTGCGTCGCGACGGAAACAAGAGCCTTTTCGAATGCTCGGCGCAGTAGCGCTGCACGCGTGTCATCGCCGCCGTTCTCGGCGGTGTCGGAGGGGGCGCCAACCTGCGACGCTGTTGCATTGATATCGGCTGCGTCTGCGTTCATGTCGTAACACCCGGATAGCGGCGTCGCCTAGATGACCTATCCTCTTCATGCTAGCAGGAGCAGCTTGCGAAAAGCTGACTAAGATCGAGCTTCCTTGGCGGCTTCATCCATGATCGAGAAGGATCATGAGCACGCGCCAGCGGAAGTGATGACATTCAAAGCGGCGCGCGATGCTGCTGTCGAGCTGGCTGCACGCAAGCGGGCCAATCTCGTCAAGGTGCTGCCTTAAAGAATTGCGGACTCAGGGCTTTACCTCCGACGGTTCGATCACGAAGTAGCATGTACCGGGGCGAAGGCCGCATACGTTATCGCAGGTGCACGAGCCGCCATCACATTCGTCTCCTTTTCCGCCAGTTAGCAATTCGTGGAACAGAAACGCGCCCTCTGCAAATTCCTTTGCGTTGCCTTGGCGAACTCCTCGGATACCGTTTTTCGATTGAGCGATTGCTTTCGTATACAGATGAAGTTTCGGGCAGTTCGCAGCAATGCCGAACGCCGCGCCCTGCAGAAATGCAACGCTTCGGCCATCGGCGTGCGCTGATGATGAGCACGGCCGTTGTTGGCGATTTGAACAACATCAGACCTCTTGTCCCCATAATTGGTATGGCCACCATACCGATTGCGGCGCTAAAGCATCGCTACCCTGCTGTTGGCTGATCTTCCTTATCCGCGCCGCGCATCACGATCTTCAGCGCATCATCCGGCAACGGCCGCTGCAATGCCTTTGCTTCATCCCGCGGCGCGCGCATCCATACGTCGCGCTCCTCATCGGTCGTCAGGAAGCCATAAACGAGGTGAGGGCCGGGGGCCGGCTTGGACTTGGTGCCCCGGTCGCCCTTGAACCCGGTCCAGATGCCCGCGATCAGATGGGCATGGCGGCTACCGGCCGGTTGTACACGCCGCTCGCGGGAGAGATCGACAGGCGCGCAGCCAGCCAAGGAACAAGGTTGTGTTCCAGCCAGCCATGGCAATCGCTGATGAGCGATCCTCATCAGTGGTCGCGTTGTCGACCGTGGTGATGCATCCGGGCGAAACTTTGCGCCGCAATGCTGCTCGAAGAACAGGGGGTCGTCCAGAAACCTGACGGCGTTTGCCCCTGAGGTTGGTGAGCGTGATTTTGGTTTGATGAGCGCTCATCCATGCGAATAAGTTGCTGAGAAACACGATGCCAGCAGGTCGGACAAAGCCGAGATTGCCGAAATCGTTGATGACCTCCGGCAGCCAGCCGTTGACGGCGTGCGCCGCAAGATCGGCCGCAACCTTCGACAGGGACAGTCCATTGAACGGTACCGTCAAATTAACGAATTGGAGCGGCGGAGGGGTAGACGACCGGCAGACCGCCCGGGACCCTCTTTATCGCCGCCATCGCACCGGAAGTGATCAGTTATCCCGTTTGGTTATATTTCCGGCTTCCCTTAAGCTTGCGCATGGTCGAGGAAATGCTGGCGGCGCGTGGCATTGGCGTGGCCTATGAAACCGTGCGCCAGTGGGGACGGAAATTCGGCAAGCCGTTCTCCGATCGGATCCGCCAGCGCACTCCCCCTCGCGGTGACAAATGGCATCTGGACGAAGTCGTTATCTCGATCGCGGGCGAACAACATTGGCTCTGGCGCGCTGTCGACCAGAATGGCTTCATTCTCGACGTCTTGATCCAGCGCCGAAGAGACTCGCGCGTTGCGCAGCGGCTCATGAAGAAGCTCTAAATCCGCCGGCACGCCGCCGCGCGTGATGATCACGGATAAGCTGCGTTCGTACGGCGCTGCGAGGGCGAAGATGGGCTTTCACGTCGAACATCGCCAGCACAAAGCTCTCAACAATCGGGCCGAGAATTCTCATCAGCCGACGCGGCGACGCGAGCGGATCATGAAGCGCTTCAAATCGTCCCATCAAGCTCAACGGTTTCTGTCAGTTCACGATCAGGTCGCGAACCTTTTCCACATCCCCTATCCCGGAGCCGCCATCGCCGACTTCCGTCGTGCTTCGCGCGAGCGGGCCTTTGCGACTTGGCGCGAGATCTCCATGACAAGCGCTATCGCCGACTCTCGACCTCTGAGAATCGCCTCCTTCGGCTCGGCGGTCGATTAAGTTGACGATGCCCCCTGATGAGCCAGAGCCTCCCTTCTCGAAAAGCCTGAGTTCATCGGAAAGGGTAATCCCTTAAGACTTCCGGCGATAGTTCATCTCCGAACCTCGCAGTCGACGGGCGGAGTCGTGGCCCCGCAATAGCGGGGTTTAGCTTTTTGCAGACTGGAGGCGACGCCCTGATGCCCGTGGCCTAGTGGCGCTTCGTACCGCTCGTGAGCGGGTCAGAGTTCTCGTCCAGTACCTTCAGAACCTCGCCAGCCTCCAGCCCAATCGATTTCATAGAGGCTTCGTCAATCTCACCGTTGACCACCGCCGCGTCGCTGTTGGCTGCTCTTAACGCAACCTGCACGGCCTGCTCCGGATCGTCGACCGCGACGGCGTACATTTCATGGCCGATTTTGCCGTCGTCTCTGACGACCCCAACCGTCACCATCCATCCCGCCATCAAATCATTCCTTTGGTTGCCTCTTGACATAGAGCGAGCCTTTTTAGCTGGCGGTGTCTGTTGGCTTCAACCGGGAAATTGTCGAGCAACTGACGTTGAAGGCCTTGGCAATGGCCTTCTGGTTCTCTCCCGCCCGGCGTCTCGCCAACGCTGCTTCGCGTTGTGCCATGCTGAGTTTCGGCTTGCGCCCGAACCTCACACCATTCCGGCGGGCCCGCTCGCGCCCCGCGCTGGTACGGCGAATGATGTCTTCGCGGGTCTTGCGGGCGATGTAGCCAACCAGAGCCGCCAGTACCTCGCCAAGCTCGTGCGTCGTATCCGCCCAGGGCTCGGCCAGGGATTTGTAGGCGGCCCCACGTGAGGTGATCTCAGCCAGGATGCTCAGCATCTTGAAAGGGCCGCCGCGCGTCAGGCGATCCAGCGCCGAGACAATCACAACATCGCCTTAAACACGACGCTTTGGCCAGCCCGGCCAAGCGGGCACGTGATCCTGTGATCAGACGGTTGGAACGGTGCCGCCATCGACCACGAGCTCCGTGCCATGGATTGAGGAGGCGCGATCCGAGGCCAGGAAGGCGATTGCTTCGGCGACCTCATATGGCTCGGCCCCACGTCCGATCGGGATTCCGCCGATCCAGCCCATGACAGCTTGCCGCGCTTCCTCGTACGTGCCGCCATTGGCAGCCTGCATATTCTTCACCAGCTCAACGGCGCCCTCGGTCATGATCCAGCCGGGACAGACGATGTTGACCCGGACACCCTTTGGACCCAGTTCTTTGGAAATGGACTTGCTGTAGGTCCTCAGCGCTGCCTTGGCGGCGGCATAGGCTGTCGTCGACTCTGGCAGGGGCAGCACCGACTGGGTCGAGGTAACGTGCACCACCGCGCCATTGCCTCGCTCAATCATCTGCGGGATCAGGAGGCGATCAAGACGAACCGTCGCCAAAAGGTTCAAGTTTAGCTCCGAGAGCCAGATGTCGTCGGTCAGTGCCACGAAGCCGCCTGGCGGCATAGCCGAGCCCCCGAGATTATGGGCCAGAATATCGATCCCGCCAAAACGCTCGAGCGCCGCCTTGGCCAGGGCTTCCCCGCCTTCGGCCGTGGTCAGATCCGCCTGGACGAACTCGACGCCATCGATGGGCTCCAGGTCTCCGCGGGCGGCCGTGATCACGCGGGCGCCGCCGGCAAGGAAGCGGTCGACGGTGGCCCGGCCCAGACCCTTGGTGCCGCCGCTGATGAGCACGCGCTTCCCGGCGAATTCGGTCGGATTAGCCTGGATGCTCATGCTGTGATCTCCAAGGTCTTGATCAAATCGCCGTCGAGATCGAAGCGGTAGGTGAAGCGGATCGGACTGCCCTTGAAGTCCCCATGGGCAAGGCCTTCGACAACGACCTGTCCGTCCTCGTGCCGGATGGTGTCCGGCGTGAAGATCGCTTTGACCGGGATCACCGCTTCTTCGAACAGGGCCCGCATTCCAGCGTAGCCCTCGTGACGGCCTCCATCAGCAAAAAGGACCGCCTCGCGCGAGAAGGGGCTCAACATTCCGTCTACATCGAGACGAGCGTTCGCGGCCACATACGCGGCAATCGGTGATGGAAGTTCGAGTGTCATTGTTTGGTCCTTCTTACTTCGGGTGCAGCCTCAAGCGGCTGCTTGCGGTTGGCAGCGAAGATAGCAGTGGACAGGTCACGCGATAATCAGGACAATTCGGGATGTCTCATCACGAAAGCCGGGATAATTGTGCAAAGTAGCCTGACCGAATTAGACGCCGTTCTCATGGTCGCCCGCAGGGGCAAGTTTCGCACGGCTGCGCTTGAGCTCGGGGTTTCAACGACCGCGCTCAGCAATGCCGTTGGAAAGCTGGAGCGCGCGCTCGGCATACGGCTCTTCAACCGGACAACGCGAAGCGTCTCATTGACGGAGGCAGGCCAGCAGTTCGTCGCGCAAGTTGCTCCGGCCGTGCGGGAAATTCATGAGGCGATGGAGGTTGCGCGCTCTCAACAGGCCACCCCTTCGGGCACGCTGCGCATCAATGCCTTTCCGACAGCGGCGCGGGAGATCTTCACTTCGCTCGTCCTGCCGTTTCTGCGCGCGCACCCCCAGGTCCATATCGATATCGTCACGGAGGGCCGCCTGGTGGACATTGTCGCGGGCGGCTTCGACCTCGGCGTTCGTAGCTCAGACCTCGTGCCCGCGGACATGATCGCACTCCCGTTTGGGGGTGTAAGGCGCAACGTTGTGGTGGGCTCACCGAGCTATTTGGAGGCGCACGGTACGCCCATGGTCCCTCAGGACCTTGCCGAGCACTCTTGTCTTCGCGTCCGGCTTCCCGATGGCGCGATCTACCGCTGGCCCTTCGAGAAGGACGGACAATCGGTCCATATCGACGTTGATGGCGCCATCACTCTCGACGAAGCGAGCCTTGCACGCACCGCCGCCCTTGCTTCCGTCGGCCTCACCCTGGCGATGGAATCGGACGTGCGAAACGACATCGAAGCAGGCCGCCTTGTGCGCGTGCTCGAGGACTGGACGCCCACGCTTTCGCCCTTGAGTCTCTACTATCCGAGCCGCCGAAACCCGACCGCCGCGTTCAAGGCGTTCGTCGATTTCGCACGGCGGCAAAGTGGAGCCAATACCTTGAGCACGGTTGCATAGACGGGGTGGTCCGCGACCCGGTCCTAGCGCCCCGAGCCGACAAACACGACTGTGACACGGCAGACGGCTATGACGGCGGCTTCGAGCCACCGTCAGTCCCGAGATGCGGCATAGTACGGCCGTTAGCGCGCTTCCGCGAGCGCTACGCATTGCTGCTGGTCGACTTCAACCGGGATATGACGTTGAAGGCCTGGGCAATGGCCTTTTGGTTCTCTCCCGCCCGGCGTCTCGCCAATGCGGCTTCGCGCTGCGCCATGGTGAGTTTCGGCTTGCGCCCAAACCTCACACCATTCTGCCGGGCCCGCTCGCGTCCGGCGCTGGTACGGCGAATGATGTCTTCGCGGGTCTTGCGGGCGATGTAGCCAACCAGAGCCGCCAGCACCTCGCCAAGCTCGTGCGTCGTATCCGCCCACGGCTCGGCCAGCGATTTGTAGGCGGCCCCACGTGAGGTGATCTCAGCCAGGATGCTCAGCATCTTGAAAGGGCCGCCGCGCGTCAGGCGATCGTGTGCCGAGACAATCACGACATCACCAGGCCGCAGTCTCCGAAGGAGCTGGGAGAGCACGCGGCGATTGTCCTTGGTGCCGCTTTCCTTTTCGCAAAACACCCTCTCGCACCCGGCGGCGTCGAGTTGGGCGAGTTGTATGTCCAGCTCTTGGCTGCTGGTGCTGACACGGGCGTACCCATAGACGCACATGGGGTTCTGTTGTCCGCTTGCAAAACTCCTGATTTTTGCAAGCCCCCTTCCCTCACGGCTACGATAAATCTGGCGGCGGGAGTTTGTTGAATCTTTTCGCGAGGTTGCGCGTTTCATGAAACCAAGTGAGCCGTTTCCTGTTTTTCCCTAGCGTGCGCTTTTCGAGCGCATGCGTAAATCAGGATTTACGCGCATGTAATCTCCCCGCGACTAGCCCCTGCTTATCGCAAGCAGCGCGCTGGTTTGCAGAGTCATGTCTCGCTCTTGGGGAAGCGCGAAATGAAGCCATTTCAGAAAATCACGCCGCCTGCTCGTCGTCGTTCTCGCGCAATCGTCCGCGCGCTCATCGGGATGGGGCTGGGGTCACTTCTGACAGGGTGCGGCGGGCCCTCGCGAGACGACGTCGTGAGCGCGACCGGTCATCCCGGTATCCGCGACCTGAGCTGCGCACCAGCCAATGGCCAACCGGGCTACGTGTGCACCTACTTCGATACCAGCATTACCGTCACGGCTCGCTTCGTGAAGCTCGATAACGGCCGGTGGGACGTGATCTACGCACGCTGACCTCGCACAGCATGGGAGGGCCAGCGGATGTAGATGCCGTCAGTGAACGATCCACCCAAAGCACCCTCAATCTTTCCGAATTTCTCAGGAGCCTTTGATGACTGAAAGCGAATGCCTTTGCGAAGGCAGCCAAGTTGATATTGTCCGCCGCGTTTGTCCTTGCCGCTCAAGCTGGCGTCGGCACGGGTTCTCGACGAAGAGCCCGCGCCCGGTACGCTCAAGCCGGGTCAAAAGGTTTACGTCAGATGCGGTCAGGGCATGGCCATGCTGGTGACCGGCGGTAACAACATGAAGGGCGGCAAGGGCGCGGGGCGTCAGCATGGGCCGTGCGTACCTTTCAAGGGCTAGCAGCTACCTGACGCCTTCGAATGGACTGGCGCTGGACTTCGTGTCTGGCGCCTTTTTCGTTGATGCCCAGTTATCTAATCACCGTTACCCCTACGGTCCTTGTTCCACTCCCCGATCTCGGCTCTCGTCTTGACTGCTCTCACGGCCAACGCCGTCGCTATCATAAAGGGCCCATAGAAGTCAGGTATGTTGGGCTTGTTTTCTACTATGTCCAGACGATTGATTGATACGAGCAGGCCGACCGCTGCGAGCATCAGGTAGACGTAATCCATCTCCTTAGCCCACTTCTCTCCCCGCCATTTGGTTAGAACGCCTGAAAGCGCCAAGACAATCTCGCTGCACACCAGAAAAAGATAACCGGCGAAGACCAGCGTCACGGCGGCGAGATCCCGGAAGCCCACCTTGGGCATTCGAGCCCATAGATCGAAGTAGATCACGAAATAGCCCGCGTAGACCACGAACAGCACGCACTCGACTGCAATGGTGAATTTCCCTCGCGGAGCTATGCCACCGAAATGCAGCAGATAGAGAGCGCCAAGTCCAAACAGCACATTTCCGAGGTGGTACGTCCCTTCGGTATATCCGGAAGCCAGCCCAAGCAATTTCCCTCCTGTCCACATCCCAAATGTAATTTCTGCCCCACACTCTTCAAGCGCATCCGCGATTGACTCTGCGTTGCCGCTGCAATTTCGGCGTTTCCCAGTACGTCTCTCCTGAGCGTCCCCCAGCCATGCTCATCGGCTGACCTGACGCGGATTTCCGTCCGCCGCAAGGGGCAAGCCCTCGCGCAGGCGCGCCCTTACGGGTGCGGCGTCCGTCTCTCCGCGTCTTTCCGGTCGCCGGCACGGCCGGTGGCCGCAAACAAGGAGAGACGAGATGAGCAAGGAACGCTTCGATATTCATCAGCATCTAACCGATCGCATCGTTGCGGCGATCGAGGCCGGCGCAGGCCAATGGCAAATGCCTTGGCATCGTGGCAGCGGCGGGCGCGCACCCGTCAATATCTCTTCCGGCAACGCCTACCGTGGCGTCAACGTTCTCGCCCTTTGGGTTGAGGCCCAGGTCAACGGCTACGGTTCGCACCTCTGGGGCACGTTCCGCCAGTGGGCCGACAAGGGCGCCAGCGTCCGCAAGGGCCAGAAGGCCTCCTACGTCGTTTTCTATAAGGAGATCGAGGTCGAGCCCGGCGAGGGCAACGAAGACGAACGCAAGAGCCGTCTGTTCGCCCGGGCGACCCCTGTGTTCAACGCCGACCAGGTTGAAGGCCTGGAGCGGGCTCCCGTGGTTGCCGTCACCGAGTTGCCGGATGTCGACGGGTTCATTGCCAGCACGAAAGCTGCGATCGTCCATGGTGGACACCGGGCCTACTACGTCCCCAAGCTGGACGAGATCCATATGCCGCCGCGTGAACTCTTCACCGGATCGGCGACATCAAGCGCGACCGAGGCCTACTACTCGACGCTGCTCCACGAACTGACCCATTGGACCGGCCCCGCTCACCGTTGCGCCCGTGACCTGTCGGGTCGTTTCGGGACTGAAGCCTACGCGATGGAAGAGTTGGTCGCCGAGTTGGGCGCCGCGTTCCTCTGCGCGGAGCTTGGGATCGCGGTTGAGCCACGCGCCGATCATGCCCAGTACCTGGCGCATTGGCTGAAGGTGCTGAAGGCCGACAAGCGGGCCATCTTCACCGCGGCATCCAAGGCAGGCGAAGCGGTCGCCTTTCTCCGCAAATAGACGCTGGAGCTATTTGGCAGCGTAGAAAAACCTTGCCCCCGCCACCAAGCTTGGGCAGGATCAACCACAGATAGTTTTGTTATTTTTGGTCAATTTCGCTGTCGAGGCAGCCACGCTGCATCGCATCCATTGCCAGGGTCGATCATGTCTGAAGCGCACGAAGACGCGATTAAGGGAAACAAGAATCCCGACGCGAGCGGTCAGAAAGAAAAGCCACCTGAGAACGGCGTCGCCGACGGCGCTCGGCAAGTTAGTGCTGGTTGTGGCAATTCTCCTCGTGCTCTGGAATAAGAGAACAGAGCTGGCCCCGGTTGTTTGGACAGCGCCCCGCTGGATTTAAGTGGATTCCTGCCGGGTTATGCTGAACGCGGGGCTTTACGGTTTTGTCGTTGCGTCGGGAGGGCGTAGCCCGACCAGAGCGACGACAAAACCGTCGGCGACGGTCATGCGGCCATCACCATAGCTTGCGTGCCGAAGTAAGCCTCGTCGGGCGTGCGCCCGTCAAGGCTCGAGTGAGGGCGTCCCTGATTGTAGAAGGCCAGATACTTGGCAATTGACGCTCGCGCCTCGGACACGCTGTCGTAGGCGCGGAGATAAACTTCTTCGTATTTGACCGTGCGCCAGAGCCGCTCGACAAACACGTTGTCGCGCCAGGCGCCCTTGCCGTCCATGCTGATGGCGATCTTCGCGTCCAGCAGCACATCGGTGAACTCGAGGCTGGTGAACTGGCTGCCCTGATCCGTGTTGAAAATCTCGGGCCTGCCGTGCTTCGCCAACGCCTCCTGGACCGCTTCGACGCAGAAGGCCGCCTCCATTGTGATCGAGACGCGATGGGCCAGGACCCGTCGGCTGAACACATCGACGACCGCCGCGAGATAGACGAAGCCACGCCGCATCGGAATGTAGGTGGTGTCCATTGCCCACGCATGGTCGGGCCGCTCGATCTTCAATCCGCGCAACAGGTACGGGTAGATCTTGTGACCCGGAGCCGGCTTGCTCGTGTTCGGGCGACGATAGACCGCCTCGATCCGCATGCGCTTCATCAGCGTCGCGATGTGGCGGCGACCGGCGTATACGCCCTCCCGCCGCAGCAACGATCGCAGCATACGCGCTCCCGCGAAGGGATAATCGAGATGCAGCTCATCGAGCCGACGCATCAAGGCAAGGTCCTCGGCCGAAACTGGCCGAGGTTCATAGTAGACCGTGCTGCGAGCCAGCTTCAGGACCTTCGCCTGGCGCACGATAGAAAGATCATGATCGCGGTCGATCATCGCTTTGCGCTCAGCAGGCCCGCCTTGGTGAGCGCGCCGGACAAAAAATCGTTTTCCAACGCCAGCTCGCCGATCTTGGCATGTAACGCCTTCAAATCGACCGGCGTCTCGGCCGATGTCTTGTCATGCCCAAACACGCCGGCGGCGCCTTCCAGGAGCTGGTTTTTCCAGATCGTGATCTGGTTCGGATGAACATCAAACAGTTGCGCCAGCTCCGCCAGTGTCTTGTCGCCTTTGACCGCAGCCTTTGGCCGAGATTGACCGCGCGATGGCGGCCAACATGCGCTTTGGATGTGTGCTGGCGGATGCAGGATACGGCATCAGCGCACCGTTTCGACAAGGGCTAACAGAGCGCGGGCTGGCCTGGGCGGTCGGTATCCCTCGGCACCTGAAAGTGTATCCGGTCGATGTGAAGCTCATTTGGCCGATCACCAAAGTCCGTGGCAAACCACGAAAGCACCACGTGCCCGATATCTTATCGATTGCGGCAGAACAAATGCTGGCCAGCGCCAAATGGAAAACCGTGAGTTGGCGTAGCGGGACGAAAGGTCGGCTCAAAGCCCGATTTGCTGCTCTCCGTGTCCGCACCGCCGACGGCCCTCCGCAGCGGATATGGGATAAAGGTCAGCAGCATCTCCCAGGCGACGAGGCCTGGCTCATTGGCGAGCAACGTGCCTCCGGGGAGAGGAAATACTATCTCGCCAATCTTCCGGCGACGACGGATCTGCGCACGCTGGCCGCCACCATCAAGGCACGGTGGATTTGTGAGCAGGCGCATCAACAGTTGAAGGAGGAGCTTGGACTTGATCACTTCGAAGGGCGATCATGGCAAGGTCTGCATCGCCACGCCCTTATGACAATGATTGCCTACGCCTTCCTGCAACATCGTCGCCTCGCATACGCGGGGCGGAAAAAAAAGAATCAACGGGCCTCCGCCTCAACCAACCATGCCCGCCGTACGCCATGCCATCGTCGATCTCATCCTTCGGCCGCCACCTCAGCAATGCCCATATTGCCGAAAGCAAATCCTTGAAAAACAGCGGCGCAAACACATTCTGTTCGCGGTAGGGACACCCATCACTGGGCGCCCCCCGCGCAGATCCCGGCGAGCCCAATTAAGGCACCGGGCTCCTACCTCGGGTGTTTGACGGCGAAGCGCAGCTTCGGCCATGGATGAAGGATGCGAGCCTTGGGGAGCCAGTCATCGGTGATCTGCGTTATGCGATCCCAGGTCAGACAGGTCCGCTGACTGCGCCGCCGAAGCGTCCGCCTCCAGAGATCGGTCAGATAGAACCGAAACGCATTGAGCGCTCGGCCATTCGTCGGGACAGCAAAGTACGCAAAGTGGCCGGTCAAGACCTGCCTCAGCCATTTCCCTTGTGCAGGGATCGGCCAGTGCATTCGGCGCCTTAGCTCCTCCTTGATTTCGCGGAGTTTGGTTCGCAAGCGGTCGCTACGGGTCTTCCGTTGAAGCTGGAAGCGCCCTTGGCGTGATTTGCCGCAGATAAACGTGAACCCCATGAACGCAAAGGTTTCCGGCTTTCCGAGTCCGCGCTGCTTGCGTTGAGCCGCCGCATGGCGACCAAACTCAATCAGGCGGGTCTTGGCCGGGTGGAGCGTCAGCTCGAACTCCTCCAGTCTCGCGCGCATCGCGTCAAGGAAACGACGTGCGTCATCCTCGCGCTCAAAGCCGACTACTACATCGTCCGCGTAACGCACGATGATCATGCCGCCGGAGACCTCGCGCTGTCGCCAGCGTTTGGCCCACAGGTCGAGAGCGTAGTGCAGGTAGATGTTGCCGAGAAGCGGTGAAATCACCGAACCTTGACCCGTTCCCCTGTCATCAGCGGCTACGACGCCGTCTTCGAGAACACCCGCCTTCAGCCATTTCTGAATGAGGCGGATGATGCGCTTGTCGCCGATCCTATGTTCCAAGAAGCGAACCAGCCAAGGTTGACTGACTGCGCCAAAGAAGTTTTGGATGTCGGCGTCAATGATCCAGTTCACGTTCCGCGTCTCGATCGCTGTGCAGAGCGCGTCCAACGCATCATGTGGTCCTCTGCCGGGCCGAAACCCGTAGGAAAAGCCACAGAAGTCTCCTTCGTAGATGGCGTTGAGCACGATGACGGTGGCGCCCTGGACGATTTTGTCTTCGAGAGCCGCGATCGCTAACGGGCGCTGCTTGCCGTCTGCCTTTGGTATGTACGTCCGGCGAGACGGTTGCGGGCGATACGCTCCTCGTTGGACCCGTTTGTGCAGATCGGCGAGCCGGGGCTCGAGATCTTCCTCGTAGTCCTCCCACGTCATGCCATCCACTCCGGGAGCAGCCTTACGCCTGAGCGCAAAGAACGCCGCCCGCAGTGTATCGACATTGATGTGGTGAAAGAGCGCGGTGAACCGGTCCTTCTTCCTCAGCCTTGCGGCTGTCCGTACGCGGTCCAGCGACTGGGTCATGCGAGCCCGGCCCTGTGTCCGGTGCATGCGCTGCTGTTCCGCGTTTCCCTTGGTCCCCGGCCTTGGCTCCGCCCACTCCGCCGCCAGTAATCCGGCTTTGTTCGTTGGCTTCTCAGCTACTATGCCAGAGTCAGACTTCTCCGTGTCGTGCATCAGCGGCTACAGCTCCTCGCCTTCCCGCTGCGGACCATCTCCTCCGAGAAGGAAGATGGCCGACCCGGAGATATCCCGGTTCCCGTACAAGGAGCTTCCATACATGCCAGGGTCTACGACCACGCCGGGTTGGACGGGTGCTCGCGTTTGCGCACTCGCCCATATTGCCTTCCGCTCTTTGGACAGCGTCGGCTCCCGAGATAACACTGTTTCGCGGCTCAATGGCTGGCCTGCATGCTCCCCTACCGACGCTTCGCCGACACCCTCGCGGACGCCTGCGCACGGCTCGGGGCCGATGTGGTTCGCTACACCTTCATCGCAATGGACTTCCACCATCTATTCCTTGCCGGTCTCCCGGCGCACCCAAAGTCGTGTTAGGGTCCAGACTCAATTGAGCCAATATGCGACGAGAGCGGCGGGATGAACAGCGGCCAAAAAATTACGGGCGAGCTTGTCATATCGCGTGGCGATGCTCGCTCTTACCGTAGGCGTACGCGCCTGCGTAGAACGGGTTCTTCAAGATCGAGATGACGTTGCGATATCGGATCGGCACCCACTCAAAGGACGTCATCTTCTTGCCGTCCGACGGACGCGGAAAATGGACGCCCTCGGCCTTAAGTGAGAGGTGCGCCTGCCGAGCGCTTCCGAGCTGGCGAAATCGGCTGAAGATCAGCCGTGTCGCTTCCTGGACCCTGGCGTCTGGATCGAGACCCAAGCCGATCTCCCGATGCCAGATGTAGCCGATGGGCACTGAAATCCGCAGTTCGCCTCGCCGGGGTCTTCGAACGGGCGCCGTCGAGCATGCGCGCGCGTAGGACACCGAGCTCGAACTCGCTCATGCTGCCCTTCATGCCGAGAAGAAGCGGTCATTGGGCCGACAGGGATTATAGACGCCGTCGAGATCGATGACCCGAGCCTCTACGAGCCCGCAGAGCTCGAGCAGGTGATGCCGATCCCGACCGTTCCTGGCTAGGCGAGAGGCGTCGAAAAAGACAGCATCAACTGCAGGCTGCTTAAACTCTAACCCTGATGAGCCAGAGCCTCTCTTCTCAGAACGCCTGATCAGTCTCAAATCATCTGACGACGGACAGAGCCTCGCGTGTTAGATAAGTCGCCGCCAGTCCATTCCAGGATTTCGCAACAAGATACCAGTGCTCTTTTCGGGATGGCAACAGTTGAAGTTTTCTTTGCGCCTTGCGTGCAGCCGCGAGCTTTCCGTTGCGCTTAGCTCGTTCCAGATTCTTATGCTCTAATTCTTCGGTTCGTTTCCATCCAACTCCGCTGATTCTGCCCTCGGCAAAGTACTCGAAGGCGAGCCGGAAGGTCAGAGCACGACCTGCGGCGGCCCTTGGATCCAACTCTGGTTCGGTCAACCAACGCTGAAGAGTGTCGAGCTCCTCCGACCCGCCCAGCGTCAGAACGTCACTCTTCCTAAAGATCAAGAATGTCGCGTATGCAGCGACCTCGAGTTGCGTGTCTAAGTCTTGTGATTCCAGCCAGCGGCTGATTGCTTCTAAAGGAGACATGGCTTTAGCTCTGCTTCCTCGCAGTCGCGCTTAGAGGCCTCGCGACTGGCAAAAAGGTGGGTTTGACCGCGATTCGGCCCAGAGAACGCTGCGCTGGTCAACTACCAGAATCGCCAGGTGACGGAAATCAACCCGGCGAAGCCATACACATACTTCCTGTTAGACGATCGATTCTATGAAACCTGCATCAACCCTTGGAGCTGCGTGAATTCCGAGTTGATGTAGGCGCGGTTGGAACCTATGGGCTGATGGCGGATTCCTTGTTTTGCGGTTGGCGAAACGAGGAGCGGCATCAGCTTGAATCACGGGCGTCCGGCCAAACACAATGCGTCTATCTCGACCTCGGCACCGCGGCTTTGGGCACTGGATCGAAAATGACCCAAGCCGGGCGGCACGTAAGTCCGATGCACCCAGATCGCGCTGGCCAACATCCGCCGCTATGCTTTGATGCCCGCCGAAATAATTTCGACTGGGTGCCCAATGGGCGACGACGGCAGTTATTTCGGGATTAGGCCGAGCACAGCGTTACCGACGGGGCAAACACAATGCGACATGACAGTTCTTGCAACAGGCTCTGGACTTGGCAGAAGATTGTACTTTGGCTTTTTTGCCGGCATTCTTGCAGCCGCAATCGGCTTTTTCTGGAATCCGACTCCGCTCGCGCGAGCGCTCTGGGCAATCTTCATTGCCTGCGCGCTGATCCACGCCGCTCTTGCCTATGGTCCACGCCGTGCCTCAATCCTGTTCGCTATGTGCAGCGCAATTGCCTTTACGATGGAAAACCTCGGCACCGCTACGGGCTTTCCATTCGGCAGCTATCATTTCGAGGTCGGTGCGGATCTACCTCATATCGGCCGCGTTCCACTCATCATCGGACCGTTGTGGTTCGGGGCTGGCTATTTTTCGTGGACGGTGGCGTCGATCTTACTCGATGGCGCCGATCGTCAGCTCGATCGGCCTTTCAACTTGATCGCTTTGCCAGTCGTCGCTGCGTTCGTAATGACCCAATTGGATCTAGCCCGTCTTATTCGCGAGAGGGCGCCTGAGAGGCTGGCGAGCGTGGTGTAAAGCGCTGATGCGGCGTAGGATTCGGTTGTGAAGCCAACCCCATCACCTCAACCGCGAACGCCACGCCCGCCATGACCGATGATACGATTTCAGACCACTATCGAGAAGCAAGAATTCAACACAAATAAAACCTCTGCCTCGCGCTCGATCTCTTCATGCTTGATAGTCTCGTTTCGGAGGCTGATCACCTACCGCGTCTAATAGGCCGCTCGCGCCGGTTTCTTTGGACGCGGCACGACCGCGACTCCACGTTTCGGCACAGAAATGATCGGGAGTCACTCAATCTTTCTTCAACTTAACCCGTCTTATTCGTAAGAGTGCGCCTGAGGGGTAAAGCGCTGATGCGGCGTAGGATTCGGTTGCGAAGCCAACCCCATCACCTCCAACCGCGAACGCCACGCCCGCCATGACCGACGATACGATTCCGCCCTTCTCGTTTCCAGCCGTTCACGCCAAGAAAGTCACAGCTGCCTTCGATGGTGGGCGCCTAACCTCGAACGGGGGCGTGATGCTTCTGGCGATGGCCGAGCGGCGTCTCGGTTTGGCCGACAATTTGGCCCGGGTGTTCCCGGATCGGCGCGATCCGACGCGGGTCGTGCACAGCCTGGTCGATATGTTCCGCGCGCGCATGTTCGCGATCTGCTGCGGCTACGAGGACGCCGACGACCTCGATCATCTGCGGTCCGATCCCGCATTCAAGCTGGCCTGCGGACGGCTGCCGGACACGGGCCGCGATCTGTGTTCCCAACCGACGCTGTCGCGGCTGGAGTTGCTCCGCGCCTGCGCGACGTGATCCGACTGACCTACATTTTGGTCGACGCATGGATGGATAGCTACCCCCACGAGCCGGCATCCGTCACGCTCGACATCGATGATACCTGCGACGTCGTCCACGGCCATCAGCAGCTCTCGCTGTTCAACG
The DNA here is from genome assembly GCF_017565645.3 of Bradyrhizobium barranii subsp. barranii. NCBI lineage: Bacteria > Pseudomonadati > Pseudomonadota > Alphaproteobacteria > Hyphomicrobiales > Nitrobacteraceae > Bradyrhizobium > Bradyrhizobium barranii. The sequence goes on along the minus strand of NZ_CP086138.1, from coordinate 14,804 downwards.
CTCATTATGATGAACGCTGCTTTCTGCCGATCCACGTCTACGACACGGAGAAGAGCCGGCCCGTGGCCGTCGTGCTGCGGCCCGGCAAGACGCCGGGCGGCGTCGAGGTGCGTGCCCATCTGCGCCGCCTGGTACGGCATATCCGCACGCGATGGCACAACACGCAAATTACGTTCCGTGGCGACGGGCACTATGCCCGGCCGGAGGCAATGGCGTGGTGCGAGACCAACGGCATCGACTACATCTTGGGTCTGTCCGGCACCAAGCCTCTCGCCAGAAAAGTCGACGAGGTCGCCGACGACATCCGCACCCGACGCGCCATCGAGAACCTGCCGGTTCTGCGTGGCTATACCGAGACCCGCCACAAGGCAAAGTCCTGGGATCGCGAACGGCGCACCGTCGCCCGTATTGAGGCGACGATGCTCGGCCTCGACATCCGTTTCGTCGTCACCAGCCTCGATGTCGGCTCGGCCGAGTGGATCTACGACAGCCTGTATTGCGCGCGCGGCCAAGCAGAGAATCTGATCAAGCTGCATAAGACACAGCTCGCCTCCGACCGCACCAGCTGCCGTTCGGCGCTCGCCAACCAGGTCCGTCTCGTGCTCCATACGGCCGCTTATTGGCTGATGCTGACCGTGCGCGACGCCATTCCCAAAGCCCGGGAATTGGCCACTGCCGAGTTCGCGACGCTGCGTCTTCGTCTCTTGAAACTCGCTGCCCGTGTGGTCGAGACCACGAGCCGCATTCGCCTTGCGTTCGCCGCGGCATGTCCCGAAGCCGACCTGATCCGCGGCTTGCCCGGCGCGCTGCTGCCGCTCAGTCCTTGACCGGCGGGGCGTCCGCCCCCCGTTCGCCCAACCTATCCCTCAAGCGCGTTGCAAAGTACGGGTCGTCAGGCGGTGAAAAGCCGAAGGCAATCGGCCAGCCCGCCCGTTGCAGGATGCGTTCGAAGCGCACGTCCGTTGCCGTGGCGATTTCGTCGAACCCGTTCGACATCGACCACTCGATCATCCCCGCGAACATCGTCAGCGTGGCCTCGTGTAGGAACCGGTCTTCCCTCCCCTCCCCTCCCCTCGCCTCGCGTGTCGACGCAAAAGCGAGAACTCTCGACCATGGTCGATTTACCGTAAACGGTACGAGAGGCCCACGGAGCCACGGACTTGGTGCGGACGGCCTACGCACCGCGCTTGAAGCGTATAGGCATCCAGAACTGCCGGAGGGCCTCGACGGTTGCTGGAATGTTGCGCCAGGCGTTTTGGATGATGGGCTGCGTTCCCAGCGTGCGCCGGGCCGGGGGTAGCAAGGGTCGACCGGCGTCGTCGATGCAATGGACCAAGATCGGCCGCAGCATAAGGTGTTCGGTTCCATTCGGGGGGAGAAGCCGCGACCAGACGAGAAGCCGAAGCTTCATGACGGCGTAGAAGCCCATGCACCAGGGCTGCGGGTCGACTTCGCCGTCCGGTGATCGCACGAACAGCGGCTCGAAGCTCTCCGGTCTCGTCGACAGCGTCTCGCTGATAGCGTTGTGGCGCATCAGCGTGGCGGCGATTGCCGAGAACTCCTCGGTGTCGTGATTGAAGGCGTCGGGATCTACGCCGAGGAGCGGGCACACCCATTCCTCGGACGCCATCGAGACCGGCCCGGCGACGACCGCGGCCACCGCGCCATCGAGCATGGAGAGCGACGTCGCCCGCGGATGCCGAAGCGTCGGCGACCTGGCGCGCTTGCTGATCCATTGCCCGAGCCGTTCGAACGACATGGCATAGTCCGCCATCGTCGTCTTGCGTGCTTTTCGCGTTCCCCGCCCTTGCTTCGGCTTCGTCATGCCACGGCCCGCTTTTCGGCTTCGCGTGCGGCCTTCCAGTTCCAGGCCAGAAGTTCGTGAAGCTGGTTGGTCTTCGTGGCGCCGCTCACCATGCGATCGAGAACGTCGACGAGATACGCCTCGGGGTCGAGGCCATTCAATTTCGCTGTGTTAAGAAGCGAAGCGAGTATCGCCCAGGTCTCGCCCCCGCCTTCGTCACCACTGAACAACGAGTTCTTTTTTCCGATCGCAATTGGCCTGATCGATCGTTCGACCGTGTTGGTGTCCGGCTCGAGCCGCCCGTCATCCAGGAACGTCGTCAGGCCCTGCCAGCGTTCGAGCATGTAGTCGATCGCCTTGATGAGCGTCGAGCGGCGGGAGATCCCGTCCTTCACCGCGATCAGACGGGCCCTCAACGCCTCCATCAGCGGCTTCGTCTCGGCCTGTCGCGTCGCGCGGCGTTCCCCAGCATCGAGACCGCGGATCCTCTCCTCGATCGCGTAGACGGCCGCAATGCGCTCGATGACCTCCGCGGCGAAGGGTGAGTTCGTCGTCTTGTGCACCCTCACGAAGTTGCGGCGCGCGTGAACGAGACAATACGCCAGCTGGATCTGGCCCGACATCATCGCATCGCCCGCCAGCGAGGCGTAGGCGGCATAGCCGTCGACTTGCAGCACGCCTTCGAAGCCGGCTAACTGCGCCACGATCTCCTTTTTGCCGCGACCACCTGCGAACACGTAGGCGACCGCCGGCGGCGCCGGCCCCTTCCACGCCCGATCGTCCGTCGCGTGCGCCCAGAACTGGCAGATCCTCGTGCGGCCGCGTCCCGGATCGAGCACTGGCATCGGCGTCTCGTCGCAGAACAGCCGCTCGAAGCCGTGCATAGTCTTCAGTTGCAGATCGTAGAGGCCCCTGACCAGCCACGCCGCGCTCCCCATCCAGCGCGCCAGCGTCTGACGGTCGACGACGACACCCTGACCCGCCAGGATCTGCGTCTGGCGATAGAGCGTCGATTGCCAGGCATATTTGGCCGCGGCGATATGCGCGATCAGCGCCGTCGTTGCCATGCCGCCCTCGACGAGCCGCGCCGGTGCCGGGGCCTGGACAATCGGGCCCTCACAGGAGCGGCAGGCGTATTTTGGACGGATCGTGCGGAGCACACGCAGCCACGCGGGAACCCGATCGAGCGCTTCGCTGCTCTCCTCGCCGATCCGATGCATCTGACCCGTGCAGCACGGGCACAGCGTGGACGCCGGCTCGATCACCCGCTCGACCCGAGGCAGATGCGCCGGCAGCGCGCCGATGTTGCGCTTCGCTTTGCGCCGCTCCGGCCGCGGCGCGTCCGGTTTGTCGTCATTGGCCGGGAGCTGTGAGCCGGCGGTCCGTTCCAGATCAAACGCGATCTGTTCGGCGCAGACGATCGCCGCGCGCTCCGATCGTGCGCCGAAGATCAGGCTCTTCAACGTGGCGATCTCTGCGCGCAGATCATCGTTCTCGCCTTCGAAAGCCAGCACCATCTCGGCAAGAGCCGCAGGGTCAGAGGGGAGATCTTCGGGGCGAAGCGCCATATCGCAGAGCTACACGAACGCACTCGCAATCGCCAGCAAAACAAGACGCTTCAGGCAACCTTCGTCGGCCGCTTCGTCACCTTCGGGACCACACGCGACCACTCCGCAAGACCTTCAATCAGCATCGCCAGTTGCGCCCCCGTCACCGGCATCGTACCCTCGCGAACAGGTGGCCAGGCAAAGCCCCCATTCTCCAGCCACTTCGTCGCTAGAACCATTCCCGAGCCGTCAAAAACCAGTAGCTTCAAACGATCCGATCGCTTCGATCGGAAGACATAAACGTCACCGCTGTAGGGCTTGCCGCCTAATCCCTCCGCTACCAGCGCGACAAGGCCATGAACGCCTTTACGAAAGTCAATCGGCTGCGTCGCGACGAACACACGGACCATTGGACCGAAAGAGATCATCGCGTCGATCTCACCGCCGCCAGCACGCGCTCCAGCGTCGCGGCGTCGACGCCGACGGGCACGCGCACCGTCGCGCCCGCGATCATCACCTCGATCCGCTCGGCCGGATCCGTCAGAACATGCGCCTTATCGATCGCGTTCGGCTGCGCCTCGACGGCGGCCTCGAGCCTGACTTGCACGAACTGCGGCGCTTCGCTCGACGCGAGCCGCGCCTGGCGCCGCCACACACTGAGCAGTCCCCGGTTCACCCCGTTGCGTCGAGCCACCTCGGAAATGCTCGTCTCCGGATCGGCACTCTCGGCCACGATCCGCGCCTTCTCCGCATCGCTCCAACTGCGCCGTCGCCTCTCCCCTGTGATCACCTCGATCCGCTGATAGGAGGCGGCATCATGCCCGTCTTGATGTCTGTCTTGATGCATGGAACGAGCGTCCCTCGCGTTGTCAAATCCACGCGCGAGTCTCGCTCATCCCGTCCACCTAAACGAGGTGGGGTCGTCGTACCGCTATCGATTTACCCCGTAGCCGGCCGCCCGGGAGCAGTTGCGGGAAGGTCCAAGACAGCATGGTTGGGCCCGTGGTCGGAAGCAGGCGGGCACAGCCTGCGACGTCGCCAAGGTCTGTCAGGGCCAGGATGTAGGTCGGGTCGAGCGCGTCGTATTCGTCGCGCTCGCGGCCGTACTCGATCTTTACCTGCCAACCGAGTCGGCCGGCGAACACCCGGGCGCGCAGCTTGTGCATCTCATCGACCAGAGACCCCAATCCACCGTGCTCGTTGGCACCAATCGCAATTGCCCGCATTCGTCGAATCCTCCGTCGCGCCCAGGTGAACGGAGGCAAGTCAGCATGGCGCGGCAGCTCGTACGCTCTGTTGAATTAACGGGGCCCCGGCGAGCTCCGATTCGCGCGAGCCGAGGCAGGTACACGCCATCGGCCCAGATGTAGACATAGCGACGCGCCGACAGATCGCGTCTCTGCCAGCGTTCGTAGAGCTATGGCGGAATCTGGGTGATGACGGTGTGAGGAAGGCGGCGTATCGAGGCGGGTGACGAGCCTGCCAGAACCTCTCGAGGAGAGCGATACGCCATGACCGAGACTACCAATGTTCTTGCTTTCCGTCAGCCGTCCGCGGTTGATGATCCACTGACCGATATCGTTCGCGCCGGCGCGCGGGACCTGCTTGCCAGGGCGATCGAGATCGAGGTTGGCGCGTTTCTGGCCAGCACGGCCAATCTGACGCTGCCCGACGGTCGAGCGCGCCTGGTCCGACATGGGCACGGTCCGGTGCGCGAGATTGCGACCGGCATCGGTCCGGTGGAGGTCGCTCGTCCCAAGGTCCGCGACCGCGGAGCGAGCGGGCCAGGCGACCGCCTCCGCTTCAGTTCGGCAATCCTGCCGCTATGGGCGCGGCGGACGAAGAGCCTGGATGCCTTGATCCCGGTCCTCTATTTGCGCGGCATCTCGACCGGCGACTTCCAGGAGGCGCTCTCGGCGCTGCTCGGCAAGGATGCGCCGAACCTGTCGCCTTCGGTGATCGCCGGCCTGAAGGCCGATTGGCAGGTCGAGTACGAACGCTGGCAGAGACGCGATCTGTCGGCGCGTCGCTATGTCTACATCTGGGCCGATGGCGTGTACCTGCAGGCCCGCATGGAAGATCACAGCGAATGCATGCTGGTGCTGATTGGCACCACGCCGGAAGGCAAGAAGGAGCTGATCGGCTTCCAGGTCGGCGTGCGCGAGAGCGCGCAGAGCTGGCGCGAACTCCTGATCGACCGTAAACGGTACGAGAGGCCCACGGAGCCACGGACTTGGTGCGGACGGCCTACGCACCGCGCTTGAAGCGTATAGGCATCCAGAACTGCCGGAGGGCCTCGACGGTTGCTGGAATGTTGCGCCAGGCGTTTTGGATGATGGGCTGCGTTCCCAGCGTGCGCCGGGCCGGGGGTAGCAAGGGTCGACCGGCGTCGTCGATGCAATGGACCAAGATCGGCCGCAGCATAAGGTGTTCGGTTCCATTCGGGGGGAGAAGCCGCGACCAGACGAGAAGCCGAAGCTTCATGACGGCGTAGAAGCCCATGCACCAGGGCTGCGGGTCGACTTCGCCGTCCGGTGATCGCACGAACAGCGGCTCGAAGCTCTCCGGTCTCGTCGACAGCGTCTCGCTGATAGCGTTGTGGCGCATCAGCGTGGCGGCGATTGCCGAGAACTCCTCGGTGTCGTGATTGAAGGCGTCGGGATCTACGCCGAGGAGCGGGCACACCCATTCCTCGGACGCCATCGAGACCGGCCCGGCGACGACCGCGGCCACCGCGCCATCGAGCATGGAGAGCGACGTCGCCCGCGGATGCCGAAGCGTCGGCGACCTGGCGCGCTTGCTGATCCATTGCCCGAGCCGTTCGAACGACATGGCATAGTCCGCCATCGTCGTCTTGCGTGCTTTTCGCGTTCCCCGCCCTTGCTTCGGCTTCGTCATGCCACGGCCCGCTTTTCGGCTTCGCGTGCGGCCTTCCAGTTCCAGGCCAGAAGTTCGTGAAGCTGGTTGGTCTTCGTGGCGCCGCTCACCATGCGATCGAGAACGTCGACGAGATACGCCTCGGGGTCGAGGCCATTCAATTTCGCTGTGTTAAGAAGCGAAGCGAGTATCGCCCAGGTCTCGCCCCCGCCTTCGTCACCACTGAACAACGAGTTCTTTTTTCCGATCGCAATTGGCCTGATCGATCGTTCGACCGTGTTGGTGTCCGGCTCGAGCCGCCCGTCATCCAGGAACGTCGTCAGGCCCTGCCAGCGTTCGAGCATGTAGTCGATCGCCTTGATGAGCGTCGAGCGGCGGGAGATCCCGTCCTTCACCGCGATCAGACGGGCCCTCAACGCCTCCATCAGCGGCTTCGTCTCGGCCTGTCGCGTCGCGCGGCGTTCCCCAGCATCGAGACCGCGGATCCTCTCCTCGATCGCGTAGACGGCCGCAATGCGCTCGATGACCTCCGCGGCGAAGGGTGAGTTCGTCGTCTTGTGCACCCTCACGAAGTTGCGGCGCGCGTGAACGAGACAATACGCCAGCTGGATCTGGCCCGACATCATCGCATCGCCCGCCAGCGAGGCGTAGGCGGCATAGCCGTCGACTTGCAGCACGCCTTCGAAGCCGGCTAACTGCGCCACGATCTCCTTTTTGCCGCGACCACCTGCGAACACGTAGGCGACCGCCGGCGGCGCCGGCCCCTTCCACGCCCGATCGTCCGTCGCGTGCGCCCAGAACTGGCAGATCCTCGTGCGGCCGCGTCCCGGATCGAGCACTGGCATCGGCGTCTCGTCGCAGAACAGCCGCTCGAAGCCGTGCATAGTCTTCAGTTGCAGATCGTAGAGGCCCCTGACCAGCCACGCCGCGCTCCCCATCCAGCGCGCCAGCGTCTGACGGTCGACGACGACACCCTGACCCGCCAGGATCTGCGTCTGGCGATAGAGCGTCGATTGCCAGGCATATTTGGCCGCGGCGATATGCGCGATCAGCGCCGTCGTTGCCATGCCGCCCTCGACGAGCCGCGCCGGTGCCGGGGCCTGGACAATCGGGCCCTCACAGGAGCGGCAGGCGTATTTTGGACGGATCGTGCGGAGCACACGCAGCCACGCGGGAACCCGATCGAGCGCTTCGCTGCTCTCCTCGCCGATCCGATGCATCTGACCCGTGCAGCACGGGCACAGCGTGGACGCCGGCTCGATCACCCGCTCGACCCGAGGCAGATGCGCCGGCAGCGCGCCGATGTTGCGCTTCGCTTTGCGCCGCTCCGGCCGCGGCGCGTCCGGTTTGTCGTCATTGGCCGGGAGCTGTGAGCCGGCGGTCCGTTCCAGATCAAACGCGATCTGTTCGGCGCAGACGATCGCCGCGCGCTCCGATCGTGCGCCGAAGATCAGGCTCTTCAACGTGGCGATCTCTGCGCGCAGATCATCGTTCTCGCCTTCGAAAGCCAGCACCATCTCGGCAAGAGCCGCAGGGTCAGAGGGGAGATCTTCGGGGCGAAGCGCCATATCGCAGAGCTACACGAACGCACTCGCAATCGCCAGCAAAACAAGACGCTTCAGGCAACCTTCGTCGGCCGCTTCGTCACCTTCGGGACCACACGCGACCACTCCGCAAGACCTTCAATCAGCATCGCCAGTTGCGCCCCCGTCACCGGCATCGTACCCTCGCGAACAGGTGGCCAGGCAAAGCCCCCATTCTCCAGCCACTTCGTCGCTAGAACCATTCCCGAGCCGTCAAAAACCAGTAGCTTCAAACGATCCGATCGCTTCGATCGGAAGACATAAACGTCACCGCTGTAGGGCTTGCCGCCTAATCCCTCCGCTACCAGCGCGACAAGGCCATGAACGCCTTTACGAAAGTCAATCGGCTGCGTCGCGACGAACACACGGACCATTGGACCGAAAGAGATCATCGCGTCGATCTCACCGCCGCCAGCACGCGCTCCAGCGTCGCGGCGTCGACGCCGACGGGCACGCGCACCGTCGCGCCCGCGATCATCACCTCGATCCGCTCGGCCGGATCCGTCAGAACATGCGCCTTATCGATCGCGTTCGGCTGCGCCTCGACGGCGGCCTCGAGCCTGACTTGCACGAACTGCGGCGCTTCGCTCGACGCGAGCCGCGCCTGGCGCCGCCACACACTGAGCAGTCCCCGGTTCACCCCGTTGCGTCGAGCCACCTCGGAAATGCTCGTCTCCGGATCGGCACTCTCGGCCACGATCCGCGCCTTCTCCGCATCGCTCCAACTGCGCCGTCGCCTCTCCCCTGTGATCACCTCGATCCGCTGATAGGAGGCGGCATCATGCCCGTCTTGATGTCTGTCTTGATGCATGGAACGAGCGTCCCTCGCGTTGTCAAATCCACGCGCGAGTCTCGCTCATCCCGTCCACCTAAACGAGGTGGGGTCGTCGTACCGCTATCGATCGACCTGCGGCAACGCGGGTTACGGATTGCCCCGCAACTCGCCATCGGCGACGGCGCCCTCGGCTTCTGGAAGGCACTGGACGAGGCCTTTCCCGGCACGCGGCACCAACGATGCTGGTGCCATAAAGTGAGCAACGTACTCGACAAGGTCGCCAAATCCGTGCAGGGCCCCATGAAGAACGACCTGCGGAACATCTATCTGGCCCCACACCGGGCCGAAGCTGAAACCGCGATCGACGTCTTCGTCGAGAAATACCACGTCAAATACGGACGTGCGGTGGAGTGCCTGATCAAGGATCGCCATGCGCTGCTCGCCTTCTTCGACTTCCCTGCTGAGCACTGGATCCACCTACGCAGCTCGAACCCGATCGAGAGCGTCTTCGCCACGGTGCGCCACCGAACGGTGCGGACCAAGGGATCGCTGTCGCAACAAACTGCGAAGCTGATGGTGTTCAAGCTCATCGACGCCGCATCGAAGACCTGGCGGCGATTGAAGAGCACGAACCAGTTGCCGAAAGTCATCGCCGGTGTAAAGTTCATCGACGGAATCGAAGTCATTCCGAACACTGAAAGCCACGCCGCCTGATCAGGCCGCGTCACCCAAAATCAGCCATAGCTCGCGTTCGTACTCGACCTGCCAATCGGCCTTCAGGCCGGCGATCACCGAAGGCGACAGGTTCGGCGCATCCTTGCCGAGCAGCGCCGAGAGCGCCTCCTGGAAGTCGCCGGTCGAGATGCCGCGCAAATAGAGGACCGGGATCAAGGCATCCAGGCTCTTCGTCCGCCGCGCCCATAGCGGCAGGATTGCCGAACTGAAGCGGAGGCGGTCGCCTGGCCCGCTCGCTCCGCGGTCGCGGACCTTGGGACGAGCGACCTCCACCGGACCGATGCCGGTCGCAATCTCGCGCACCGGACCGTGCCCATGTCGGACCAGGCGCGCTCGACCGTCGGGCAGCGTCAGATTGGCCGTGCTGGCCAGAAACGCGCCAACCTCGATCTCGATCGCCCTGGCAAGCAGGTCCCGCGCGCCGGCGCGAACGATATCGGTCAGTGGATCATCAACCGCGGACGGCTGACGGAAAGCAAGAACATTGGTAGTCTCGGTCATGGCGTATCGCTCTCCTCGAGAGGTTCTGGCAGGCTCGTCACCCGCCTCGATACGCCGCCTTCCTCACACCGTCATCACCCAGATTCCGCCATAGCTCAGGACCGCACTCCCACACATCCGCCATTGTTGGACATCACTCGCATCGGATTATCCCCGAAAAGACTAGTGAGGGCACCTATCAAGATTGGTTGGGCGGCAAGGGTATGCGTCACAGCGGCTGATCTGCTGACGGGTCATTGCGCGCCCCGACGATGGCGGCGACGCAGTGATATCCTGAGACGATCCCCACGATGATCGATCCGACAAAAAAGCTCAGCTAGGCGATCTGTCGATCTGTCTGCGGCGAGGCGAGAACTATAGAAGCGCGTTCGGAAGTGCTTTTGAATTGCTGACGTGCATTCAACCATCATCACTGACTTCTCGCTCCGGCAGCTTCCAGCTATTGATATGAAGGCTTTGCAAGCCGGGCGGGCACGCCGACGTAGGTTCCGCTTACGGCAAGCGATCGCGTGACTACCGCCCCCGCACCGCAAACTGTTCCATCTGGAACCGAACACCTGCCGATAATGGTGGCTCCTGCGCCCAGAAAAACAAAGCTGCCTAACCGGCTTCGCCCCGCAAGGGTCGCATTGACTGAAACATGGCTGAAGTCGCCGACCACGCAGTCATGTTCAACAATGCAACCGGTATTCAGAATGCACGATTGCCCAATCGTGGCCCTTGGCCCGACGTGACTATGATGGCCAAGGAAAGTCCCGGCTCCAATGGTCGCGCCGACGCCCACCGTAGCGGTCGGGGAGATAATGGTGGCGAGCGGCCATCCCTGAGCGTGAATATGCTCCAACTGCGCTGATCGTTTGCGATTGTCCCCAGCCGCGGCGAAACACTCCCAGCCGTGCGGCAGGCTATCATCGAATGTCTTGACGACCGCAAAGCCCAGAAACATTTCATCGTCGCCCGCATTCGCGTCAGCGAAGACGATCTGCTGAATTCCAAGGGCACTCGCAACATCAGCAATGCTGCGCGCGTGTCCACCAAAACCATAAACTCGCAGACCCTTAAGCTTGCTCATACGCCTTCCATTCAGGTCGACCGACTGGAGATGCGGTTCAGTATCGCGATATACTCATGAACGACAGTCCGCCAAGAGCGTTCGGCGAGCCGATCGTATAGCTTGAGTTGGCGCCCGAGCAGTTCGTCCCTATTCTGCAGCGCCCATTCCATTCGCGCTGCCATGTCTTCCCAATCGTAGGGATCAAACAGCATGAGGCCCTGCAATTCCGCATCTGTCACGACCTCCCTGGTAACGGCTATTCGCGCCATCACGACAGGCGTTCCCACGGAGAGTGCTTCCGTCAGCGTAAACGGACAGCCCCCCTCGCTAAGACTTGGATTTGCCGCGAGATCCGCCAGCCGATAGCACGCTGCCAATTCCTGGGCGGACAAACGATGAAGGCACAGGACGTCATTTTGAAGATTGTGATCATGGATGAATTGAGCGATCTCGGGAGCCGAATTGGGATTGCCAGTCAGAACGAGCTTGTGACCAAAATAGCGACGCTTGAGTAGATATTCATACGCGCGCAGCAGCGTAATGACGTTCTTGTTCGGGCGAAACTGACTTGCATAGAAAATGAACTTGACGTCGCCACTATCGAAATGTGACGCTGGCTGCTCACCCATTGCCTTGCACAAAGCGCCCTGAAAAAGACTGACGCAAAATGCTCTTGTCGACGCTTCGTTATCAGGGAATCCCGAGACCGTAATCAGGCCATCCAACCGATTGGCCCCATGCGACACCACCTCGATCGACTCCGGACTTACCCGATAGCGTTCGACCAGTGTTCGATACTTGATATGCTCGCTGTAGGTGACAAAATGATCGCCTCCCTCGATTGTTGCCTCTATCGATCCATAGGTTTGCAAGAACCGGTCCCCACCAACACATGAAAAGCCAACTGGAGAATCCGCCAGAAGGATATCCGGCACACAGGAGAGGCGGGGGGCTTCGATTTGGTTAAAATGGGGCCAGAAGCACGTAGGCGAGTACCATGCGGAAATGTCCTTTCGGCAGTTGATATGTTCCAGAAGAAGTTTTGCTTCCGCATCTTCCATGAAAGAGTAGAGCCGCGCGATGGTCGAATTAGCCTCCGGCTTCATGGACGTGTTGAGAATGCCTTCTGAATATCGTCTGAACAGGTGAGTTCGGCGCAGTCGACCGGAAAGCCCCGTCCACACCGCACTAGACGAACTCGCGAGAGCTAGTGCCGGAAGAGCCATCAGTGCAAATGGAAGCGCAAGCAGTGCAAGCGAAACCAGCAGCAGATCACTGCGAGTTGTCACCAATAGGACCTCGATACGGGCGAGGCATCGCTTGAATTGCCCCTTCACGAACCTGAGAAGCTGAAAAATTCGACTCCGGCATCGTGTGCGCGGCTTGTAGCCCCGATAGAATTGATACGCTTTAAGAAGCGTTGGCTCGTCTTCCGGGCCGATTATTTCGAAAGCAGCCGGTGAAATGCCGACAGCTTCAAAAAAGTGCCGAAGGGATTTCCTCATCCAGCTCGGGCAAGCGATAACAAATTTGGCGTCGGAACAATCTTTCGCTTCCTTCAAAAATTCAGCAAGGTACCGCCCGAGACCTTCGGCTCTCAGATCGAGCTCCGGCGGATAGGCGAGATAGATGCCATATGTCTTCACAGGTAGCCCTTAATAACGCTCCAGTACGCTCCGGCGTGCTTATCGAAAGCTTGGCTTGCAAGTTCTTCCGCTCTGGGCAAGTGCCGTCTCGCGATCTCAAAATCCGCTTCCATGTGCTTGAGCTGGCGAGCCATATCCTCCGGATCGTCCTGGTCCATCCAGGCCAGATGCAGCGCAAACTGCTCATCGATTTCCCTCATCGCCGGGTAGTCGCTTGAAAGAGCAGGAACGCCGAGATGAGCAGCCTCGACGACAGAAAATGTCCCGTTGTCAATCCTTGCGGGATGCCAAAGAAAAGCGGCGCGGGCGAGCGTGGCCCAATAGGTTTGATCGGGCAACTCCCCTTCGATACTCAGCTGCTGCTTGAACGCTGGACTCGAGCGGCGGATATCGCCGAGCATCTTCAGGTACGAAGCATCCCGCTTCAACAGGTCTTTCGTATCAGCGCCAGTCACACGGCATTCCAATGCGCCATGATAATTGTCATAGTAGAGCCGTAGCGCCTTGAATGCATTCTCGTGATTCTTGTGGGGTGCAAGGTTCGTCGTCCAAATGAAAAAACGGGCGGTATTTCTTGTGAGGCGAGCAGGATTCCCAATTGCCTGAAAGTCAGGCGCCAACATCGGCACTCTCTTGATCTTCTTTACGGGCACACCCGCGAACTGACGCGCATCATCAGCCGTGAATGCCGTCGTGACCATCACAGCTTCGGCCGCGTGAGCGCGAGCAAGAAATTTCCGGTTAGTCACGTTATCCAACAAACCTTGATACCGCTGAAGATAATCATAGACCATGAGCAGATACGGTCGGGCTGGCAGCAAGGGAAAACTAAGCCGATCAGAAATAACTATCCACAAATCACAGTCCGTGAACTGATTGATCCCGTCATCCGGAACCAAGTAGGTTTGGTTCGCTAATGCGCCTTCGATACCTGCAAACTTACACGCTCGCGCGGCTTCGGCGTGCGACAGAATTCGCCACTTGTAAGGCCGTCGTTTGATGGAAGCAGGAAGATCCGCGAGCGCTTCGTTCGGATAACAGGCGGCGTCATCCAGATATCCGAACACGACTTCCACATCATCTCCACACGCGCGCGCCCCCTTGCTAATCGCTCGCGCTAGTAGCTTTGCGCTTCGGAAGCGGCCTCTGCGATAGGTAGTCGGCAAGATGACAGCAATCCTCTTCGGTTTGTTCGTTAGAGGACGAGGGAATACACTCTCCTTGAGTTTATCGAGCACTCGCTCAAGTCCTCGGCGCCAGTCTGCTTCACAGGACTCCGTCTTCATCGGCTCAAGCAATCGCTGTTGAGACCGTCGGATATCGTCAATCAACCGACGATCGCCGGAAAGAATGCGCTCAATCTTCCGTCTCGCTTCTTTCGGTGTCTTGCTGCGCCCCGGCAAATTGATGCCGCCAAGTGCGTCGAGGAGCCCTCCCGCCAGGAAGACAAGGGGCATTCCCGACTGCACGGCTTCAAAGGGATGATAATGAATGTGATTACGTTCAGTGCTGTGATAGTACATCACGCGCAATTCCCGCATATTCCGCCGGTGCAGCTCGCTTGGCAGATAGCCCAAAACGTGAGGGTCCTCTACGGAGATGGCTTGAGCCCCGCCCACTACATACGGTAAGCCATCAAACGTTTCCTTGAAGCATCGATAGACATGTCGATAATAGCCATCGAATGCCAGATGCGGGCAAATAAATAGAAGTCTTTTGTCATGGCCATTCCACTCGTCTCGAACAAACGCGTCAGCGAGTCCTGCAGGGAAAAAGATAGCCTTCCTCGCAATAAAGCGCGGCTCCTTAGCAGCCAAATGCGCATAAGCTTGGCCGAACCAGAGATTCTTGCTCACCACTGACGACCAAATAGGACCGTCGCGGCGAGCAAACCAATCTATGATATCGCCATACGAATTGTTTGATCCATAAGCCCGCCAGATCTTTGCCCCTTCGAAATGCCGCGACATGGACTTTAAGAGATCAGTTTTGAGAAGAATGAAGAATGCAACGTCAAAGTGCTTGTTAGCAAGCTGCCACGCTTCGGTTCCAGGATCGTGATACCAATCCGCTTCGTTTAAGGTGGCAAGGTCCTCTTTCGGAATCGTGAGGTGCTCGTCCTCTGACCAGTCTACCGACGCTGAGCGAAAGCCCGGGTCCGCAGGAAGTTTCTTTGGCAAGAATATCTCCTGAACGCCGATTCTTTTCAGCATCGGAACTTCAAACTGGCGGGCAGTTGTATGATTCAACAGCCACATGACTCTCAATGGTTTAATAATCAC